>JAGWMP010000100.1 GCA_028871705.1 Gammaproteobacteria bacterium | reverse complement strand
TTGCCGGCGAACTCGTCGTACTGCGCGGCGAGCTTCAGTTTGGCGGTGGCGGCGGCGACGATCGGTTTGAAGCGCGTGGTGAGCTGCGCGCTGGTGGTGCGGCGGAAGTACTGGGTGCCGGCATCCTCGCCGCCGGTGAGGATCCCCTTGGCGTCGGTGAGCGTCATGTGGCGCACGGCGTCCTCGAAGACCGGCCTGGCGGCGGCGACGGCCTGCTCGGCGGCGTGGTTCATGGTGGCGTGCAGTTCGTCCGCCTGTGCGCCCATGCCAACCATGCGCAGCGCGCGGTCCGCTTTGTCGAGGGCCGGCGGCAGCGGGATCGCGACCTTCGGGTCGTTCAGAAAGCCGTTGTTGGCGCCGAGCTGCGCGACCGCGTGACCGACACCCTGCGAGAGGGCAGCGCGCAAGCCGCCCGCGGCATCCCTGGAGCTGAGCGCATCGAGCGCCGCGGCGCCGGCGAGCCCCATGGGCGCCAGGGCCAGTATCGGGACCATGACACGCATGAGAGGCGATGTGGTTCCGCGCATGTTGACTCCTCCGCAAGGCCTGGCGGTCGATGACAGCGGCCAGTGTAGACTGCCGTGCGATGCGGGGGGAGTCACAGCGGTGAGTGAGGCGGGCGGCGGCTTCGGCGCCATCGTCGAACGCGAGCGGGGCCTCAAGCGCACGCTCGGCGCCGGACGCCTCGCCATGATCGCCATCGGCGGCGCGATCGGCACGGGGCTGTTCCTCGGCAGCGGCTTCGCCATCAGTCTCGCCGGACCCGCGGTGCTCGTGAGCTACGCGATCGGCGCGCTGATCGCGCTGCTGCTCATGGGGTGTCTCGCCGAGATGACCGTCGCGCATCCGACGACCGGGTCCTTCGGCGCCTATGCGGAGTACTACCTCGGACCGCTCGCCGGTTTCCTGGTGCGCTACGCCTATTGGGCCTGCATCGTGCTCGCGGTGGGCACCGAGGTCACGGCGGTCGCGCTCTACATGCACTTCTGGTTCCCGGGGCCGCCCGGCTGGCTGTGGATCCTCGCCTTCTCGGGCCTGCTGATCGGCGTCAACGCACTCAGCGTCGAGGTCTTCGGCGCGGTCGAGTACTGGTTCTCGGCGGTCAAGGTCGCCGCCATCGTGCTGTTCATCGCGCTCGCCGGCTGGATCGTGCTGCGCGCGCACGGGTCCGGCGCGGCGGCGCCCGGCTGGCACTACTACTTCGATCACGGCGGTTTCTTTCCCAAGGGGCCGTGGGGCGCCTGGGTGGCGGTGATCATGGCGGTGTTCAGCTACCTCAGCATCGAGATGATCGCGGTCGCGGCGGGGGAGGCGGCGCATCCGGAAATCGCGGTGGTGCGCGCCTTCCGCTCCACGGTGGCACGCCTGGTGCTCTTCTATCTGCTCACCCTCGCGCTGGTGCTGGCGATCGTGCCCTGGACGGCGGCCGGCATCGACGAGAGTCCGTTCGTCAAGGTGATGCGCACGCTCGGCGTGCCGGCGGCCGCCGGCATCCTCAACTTCGTGATCCTGATCGCGGCGCTGTCGGCCATGAACAGCCAGCTCTACATCACCACCCGCATGATGTTCAGCCTGGCGCGCGCGGGGCTCGCGCCGGAGCGCTTCGGCGCGCTCAGCCGCCGCGGCGTGCCGCTCGCCTCGCTGCTGCTCTCGAGTCTGGGCATCGCGCTCGCCACCGCGCTCAGCGTGCTCGCGCCCGGGACCTCCTTCATCCTGATGGTCGCGATCTCCTCGTTCGGGGCGCTCTTCACCTGGATGATGATCTTCGTCACGCATTACCGCTTCCGCCGCGTGCGCGAGCGCCGCGGCGCCGCGCCCCTGCCGTTCGCGCTGCCCGGCTTCCCGTACACGACACTGCTCGGCGCGGGGCTCATGGCGGCGGTGCTCGTGACGACGCTCTTCACCGCGGAGTTCCGGCTGACACTGGTGTTCGGAATTCCCTTCCTTGCGGCGCTGGCACTCGCCTACCGCCTCAGGCATGATGCCACCCGGCGCTGACCCGGCGCCCGGGGGGAATAACAAGAAAGACTTCAGACCCGCGCACTGCAGCGGGCGGCGACTCCATGGTTTTCAACTCACTCACGTTCATCGTCTTCTTCGCGTGCGTGCTGACGCTGCACTCGCTGCCGTTCGGCTGGACCACGAAGAAGATCAATCTGCTGATCGCCAGCTATCTGTTTTATTCCGCCTGGAATCCGCCGTTCGTGATCCTGCTGTGGGTGTCGACGGTGGTCGACTGGTACGCCGCGCAGGGGCTCGTCAAGGCGCGCCGCCAGAGTGCGCGGCATGCCTGGATGCTGCTGTCGGTGGTCGCCAACCTCGGCATGCTCGGCTACTTCAAATACGGGCAGTTCCTGCTCGATAACTTCACGGCGCTCATGTCGGCCGCCGGCATCGCCTATCACCCCGCGCACTACGACATCGTGCTGCCGGTGGGCATTTCGTTCTACACCTTCGCCACCATGTCCTACACGCTGGATGTGTACCTGCGGCGCGCCGCACCGGCGCAGAACCTGCTCGACTACGCGCTGTTCGTGACTTTCTTCCCGCACCTGGTTGCCGGTCCCATCATGCGGCCCACCGAGCTCGTGCCGCAGTTCGCGCAGCCGCGCCGCGCCAACGCCGACCAGCTGCGCTTCGGGATCGCGCTCATGACGCTCGGGCTGTTCAACAAGATCGTGCTCGCCGACAGCTTCCTCTCGCAGGTGGCCGAGCGCGTGTACGACAGCGACAAGATCCCGGGCGCCCTCGATGCCTGGGCAGCCACGCTCGCCTTCAGCGGCCAGATCTTCTGCGATTTCGCCGGCTACTCGAGCACCGCCATCGGCGCGGCGCTGTGCCTGGGTTTTGCGATGCCGGACAACTTCCGCTTCCCTTATGCAGCGGTGGGATTTTCCGATTTCTGGCGCCGCTGGCACATCACGCTCTCGTCCTGGCTGCGCGACTACCTCTACATCCCGCTCGGCGGCAACCGCCACGGCGCACGCCGTACCTACCTGGCGCTCATGGCTACCATGCTGCTCGGCGGCCTGTGGCACGGCGCCAACTGGACCTTCGTGGCCTGGGGCGGGTTGCACGGCGTTTACCTCGCGGTCGAGCGCGCACTGCGGGCGCGCTTCGCCAATTACCGCCCCGGGCCCGTGATGTTCGTGCTGCTGGGGCTCCTGACCTACACGCTGGTGAACGTCACCTGGGTATTCTTCCGCGCCAAGACCTTCGGCAAGGCGTGGACCGTGCTGCGCGGCATGGCGGGCTTCAACGGCGACGCCAGGCCCATTCTCGCCACCTTCAGCCTGCTGTCGGTTGCCGCCATCGTCGGAGCGCTGCTGCTGACGCACTGGCTGATGCGCGCCCGCACGCTCGAGTCGGTCGTGGCGCGCACCCCGCCCATGGTCGTGTCGCTGGTGTGGGCGCTCATGGCCTTTGCCATCATCATCGCGCAGGGATCCGGAAGTGCCTTCATCTACTTCCAGTTCTGAGGCGCGCGCTCCGGGGGCCGCTGCGCGCGCCACGGTCGATCCGGCCGACCGCTACGCGCGCCAGAGCGCCGCGGACCGCCCCGGGGTCGCGCAGCCGGTGCCGACGCGGCCGGTGCCCGCGCAGGCATGGGGCCGGATCATACTGTGGGCGGTGGTGCTGGCGGTGCTGCTGGTCGGGGGTTGGGAGGCGTACTGGCGCAGCTTCGGGGCGCGGCCCGGCTATCGCAATACCTACGGCCTGTGGGCAATCCAGCGCCGGCGCATCGATGCCGGCGAGGGTGACGCCACGGTGCTGGTCGGTGCCTCGCGCGTCTACTACGACATCGAGCTGCCGGTGTGGGAGCGCCTCGACGGGCGCCGGCCGATCCAGCTGGCCTTCGAGGGCACCTCGCCACTGGGCTACCTCGAGGATCTGGCCGCCGATCCGAAGTTCACCGGCCGCGTGCTGATCGGCGTGGCGCCCGACTTGTTCTTCAGCGGATTCGAGTATCGCGGTGGCGCGGTGCGCTATACGCGCAAGGAGTCGCCGTCCGAGTTCGTCGGCCAGTGGCTGTCGATGCGCCTGATCGAGCCGTACCTGGCGTTCGAGGACGCGGATTTCTCGCTGGCTACGGTGCTCGAGCGCCAGCCCTGGCCGGAGCGGCCGGGCAAGCACGTATCCCTCGAGCCGCGCAAGCTCGGCTATCACGACGCCGATCGCAACAGTTATTTGTGGGACAAGGTCGCCGATGATCCCGAGTACCACGCGCTGTGGCAACGCATCTGGCACGACAACTTCCAGCCCTCGCCGGACGATCCGACTCCGCAGGAAGCGTTGAAGATCGAGCAGGAGCAGATCGCGCGCGCGGCGCGGGTGGTGGCTGCGCTGCGCGCGCATGGCGTGAAGATGCTGTTCGTCCGCATGCCGAGCAGCGGCGAATACCTGGACTTCGAGAATGCCAACTTCCCGCGCGCGCGTACCTGGGACAAGCTGCTCGCCGCGACCGGGGCACAGGGGATTCACTTCGAGGACTATCCGGAACTGCAAGGCTATTACCTGCCCGAGTGGTCGCACATGACGCGCCCGGAGGCCGAGCGTTTTACGGCGGCGCTGCACCGCGTCGTGATGCGCGATTTCTGGGGCCCGCACGCGCCAGCACCGGCGGCCGCCGGCGCGCCACGGTCTGCACTGCCCGCCGCCGCGCAGCGCTAGCCGCTCAGGAGGGGTTCTTCACCCAGCCGCGCGGCTTCTTGTTGAAGCCGACCTGCACGTCGACCTGCTTCTTGCCGCAGCGACAGCGGAATCTTGCGATGATTTTCGCGAGCGGCTCGTCCCAGCCGGCGCGGCAATGGCGCGCGAGAAACGCCGGTGTGAGCTCACGCGAGTGCCTGCAGTGCCGGCAGGTCACGACGATCACGTAGTCCCCGAAGTGATCGCGCAGCCGCTCGATCGAGTTCCACGGAAGCATGGCGCTGCAGTGTGCGCAACGCCGCGGCGGCGCGTCCAACCAGTGCTAAAGTGCCCGCGCTACTGGTTGCAGCAGTGGAGATCCGCAAGTCCATGTGCGGCAAATACATCCTCGCCCAGGCCGCCAAGGCGGAGCGCGCGCTCGGCATCCGCCGCGGCCGCTGGGATTACCCGCCGAGCTACCGCGTGCTGCCCACCGAGCAGGTGCCGGTCGCCGTCGCCGAGCACGGCGAGCCCACCGCGGCGATGATGCGCTGGGGTCTGATCCCTTTCTGGGCACGCGGCGTGCCGCTCAAGGCCTCCACCATCAACGCCACCGTCGAGCGCATGGAGATCGCGCCGAGCTATCGCGACGCCTGGCAGCGTGGCCAGCGCTGCATCTTCGTCATGGGCGGCTTCTACGAGCCGCACGTCGCCGCGGACGGCACGCGCGAGCAGTTCTTCATCCACCTGGCCGACCGCGAGGTGTTCGGCGTCGCGGGCTTGTGGGATCGCTCGCGGCGCGCGGACGGCACCTGGATTCACTCCTGCGTGCTCATTACCGTGCCCGCGAACCGTCTGCTCGCGACCATCCACAACGAGAAGCAGCGCATGCCGGCGATTCTCGCCGCAAGCGCCCATGCGGCCTGGCTCGCCGGCGAGCACGCCGCGGCGCGTGCCCTGCTCGGGCCCTATCCGGACGAGCTCATGGTCGGCTGGCAGGTGAGCCGGCGCGTCAACAACCCGCGGCTGCCGAACGATGCCAGCCTGATCGAGCCGCTCACCGGCTGACGCAGCCGGTCGCGCCCGGTCGAACGGCAGCCACGCCTCTCGCCCGCGGGTCTGGCCGTGCGGCTCGGTTGGCCTGCGCGCAGGGCGAAACGCCCTGCGCGCCGACCGACTCAGAAGCGCTGCGAGAACTTGATGCCGAGGGTGCGCGGCGTCATCGGCAGGATGTACACCTGGTTGTCGTTGAGCGGGTTGGTATTGGTGAAGCGCGACAGCTGCGCGCGCTTGTCGCCCGCGTTGGCGCAGTACATCTCGACGGTGAAGTTGTCCAGGTTGACGCCCGCGGCCAGATCCAGGATCCCGTAGGCCGGCATCATGCCGAGGATCTGGTTGATATCGCCCTGCAGCTGCGGCGAGGTCTGGCTCTGGTAGACGTAGGCCGCCTGGGCATACGGTGCCATGTTGTTCACAGTACCGAACGTATAGCGCATCACGACGTTGCCCTTGAACTTCGGTACCACCGGAAGATTCGTGCCCGTGGGCGCGAGCGGCCCGATCCACTGTCCGCCCGGCAGGAAGTCCGAGGTGGCGGTCACCTGGCCGGCGCAGTCGGTGACCCCGGACACGCCGCAGTAGTTCTGCGTCAGCACCGGATCGAGCAGCGTCATGTTGGTGCTGATGAACAGGTGGTCGGTCGGTACGAAGTCGAGCTCGTTCTCGAGGCCTTTGATGCGCGCGTTGCCGCCGTTGGCGATCGCCGTGATGCTCGGCGGCACCAGGAACGAGAACTGGAAGTTCTTCCAGTCTTCCCAGAACAGCGAGCCGTTCCAGCGCACGCGGTGGTCGGGCGACTGCACCTTCCAGCCGACCTCGTAGTTGGTGAGGTAGTCGGCCGCGTAGGGCTGCGCGCCGATGACGCGGTTCACGCCGCCGGGCCGGAAGCCCTTGGAATAGGTGGCGTAGACCATCGCGTCCGGTGTGATCTTGTAGGTGAGATTGACGCGCGGCACCGTGCCGGTGTCGCTGACTTCCTTGCTGAAGTTCTCGCAGGGCGCGCCCGGAATGCCGGCCGGGATCGCCGGCGCGAAGCACTGCGACTGGCCGGTGTGCGAGGAATAACCGGCCGAGTAGCCAAAGAAGCCCTCGAGCGAGTTGTCGTACTTGTAGTAGCGCAGGCCGCCGGTCAGCGACCACTGCGAGTTGATGTCCCAGGTCACCTGTGCGAACGCCGCCTGGTCGCGATCGACGCGCTGCTCGTCGGTGAGCCAGATCGCATCCGGAAAGCCCGGAATCGAGAGCGAGGTGGCGAAGCCGTTGGGGTTGTTGATGCCGACATTGCTGTAGTCGAAACCCGGCATGGTGTAGAGCTGCCAGATGTTGTGCAGCTGGCGCTGGATGAAGAGGCCGACAGTGGCCTTGACCGGCTCGTTCTCGGGAGTGCTGACGCGCAGCTCGTGGCTCCATTTCTCGAAGTAGCCGCCGCCGTCGACGAACTCCTGCGGCATGATCGGATTGCCGCTGTTGCCGACCCAGTAGGCTCCCGAGCCGAAGACGCGGTCGTAGAACTCCGAGTAGTCGCTGTACTCGCCGATCGAGGGGGTTTCGCGCTTGAAGTAGCCGCCCGCGTAGACGATGTCGAAGTTGTTGACCTTGCCCTCTACGGTCAGGGCCGCCTGGTAGAAGGAGTCGCCGCTGTTCTCCGGCCCGAAGTGCGCGACCTTGAGATCGCCGACGCCCGGGTCGTAGGCGAAGAAGCCCTCGGTGGTCGTGCTCTGCGCGAGGATGGTCGGGGTCACCGTCCAGTTGTCGTTGAGATTGAGCTTGAGCGCGGCCCGGCCGCCGCGGATGTCCACCGTGTTGTAGTTGGCCGCCACGCTGCTCGCGTTGCTGATGGAGCCCGCACCGATCGGGGCCACCGTCGGGCACGTGGTGGACGAGGGCGTCTGGCCGGCCCAGGTCGGGAAGGTGCGCACGCCGTTCTCGATGCAGGCGCCGGGGTTGGTGCCGGCGACGTTGCTGATGTAGCCCGCGTCGTGCTCGGCCCAGCCAACGAGGCGCACCGCGGCGTTGGAGCCGAGCGGGATGTTGACGAAGCCCTCGGACACCCAGCCGGTGCCGCCGTCGGTCACCTGGTTGCCCTGCACATCGTAGCCCGCGGAGAAGTGGCTCGGGTCGGGCTTGTTGGTGATGATGCGCACCGTGCCCGACTCGGAGCTCGCGCCGAAGAGCGTCCCCTGCGGTCCCTCCAGCACTTCGATGCGCTGGATGTCGTAGATGTGGACGTCGGGCGTGCCGTCGATGGTGGTGATCGGCTGCTCGTCGAGGTAGACGCCGACGCTCGGCTGCGAGCCCGAGTGGTTGCCGTCGCCGCCGCTCACCACGCCGCGGATGTAGATGTGCGAATCGCCAGGCTGGCCGTTGCTGCCTTCACCCTGGCCGCGCACGTAGGAGATGCTGGGCGCGTACTTCACGTAGTCGTCGAGGTTGACGATGCCGAGCTGGTCGAGCTTGGTGGCATCGAACACCTGCACGCTGATCGGAACGTTCTGCAGGTTCTCGACGCGCTTCTCGGCGGTGACGACGATCTCCTGCAGGCCACCACCGGACTCGGCAGCCGTCTGAGCCTGAGCCTGCGGCGCGTTCTGCGCGAAGGCCACGGGTGCAGCGGCCAGTAGCGCGGATGCAACAGGTAGACCAATGCGCGCGGAGCGGCGCTGTTCGAGTGCCTGATCACGCGCTATTTTCCGACGTCGACTACGAGTCATTGCCGCCCCTCATCTGATAGGTAATTGTGGTAATCGCGCAGCTCCCCGGATCCTTCAAGCCTACGCGAAAGCGCTTCGATTTTAAAATCCGGCCGGGACGGACGGGTATGCGGTCAGCACCGGACCCAGGGCGGATTTGAGGGGGCCGAGCCAGGGCTCGTAGTGTCGCCACTGTTCAAGGGCGTCACGAAAGATCGGCTGACGCACCTGCTCGGAGCTCGCGGTACGCACCGCCCGCTCGTTCTCGTAGTACCTGAGGCACCCTTCCTCGAACGGCAATCCGCAGTACTCGAGGAGCCTGCGGACCTCGGCCTCCGTGCCGGAAATCATGTCCTCGTAGAACACGCGATGCACGCGGCCGGGAAGCACCGCATCAAAATGGTGCATCAAGCGGACGTAATCCCGGTAGTAGCGTCCGAGATCCTCGAGGTCGTAAGTGAAGCTCTGCCCGCGGGCGAACTGCTGCTTGAAGCACGAGAAGCAGCAGCCGAGCGGATGGCGGCGGGTATCGATGATGCGGGCATTGGGCAGGATGAGTTGAATGAGCCCGACATGGAGCCAGTTGTTCGGCATCTTGTCGACGAAGTACGGCGCCGCGGTGCGGCGCAACGCCCGGGTTCTTGCCAGGTAGCGCTCACCGAGCTCGCGCAGCTCCGGCGGCCCGAGGGCCGCAAGCGCCGGCAGAAAGCCGGCCTCGGAACCCTCCGGGCGCCGTGCGGCGATCTCGCGCGCGAGCACCGGGATATCGGGGAGCTCCATGGTGCCCTCGACGAGCGAATGGCTGGCGAGGATCTGCTCCACCAGCGTCGAGCCCGAGCGCGGCAGCCCGAGCACGAAGATCGGGTCGCGGGCCTCACTGCCGCCGCCGGCACGCGCGGCGAAGAACTCGCGCGTGAAGAGTGCGCGCGAGCGCTCGACGAAACGCGCATTCTCCTCGGCGCTGTAGGGATGGGCGGCACGCCGCAGGGCGTTGCCCTGCGCGTAGTGGGTGAAGGACTCCTCGTAGCACGCGCCGTCCTCGAGCGCCTTGCCGAGCGCGAACTCGAAGTGCAGTCGGTCATCGTCGGGCAGATCGGTGCGCGCGAGCGCCGCGCGCAGCGCCGCGACGTCGGCCGCGGTGAAGCGGAAGGTCTTCAGGTTCGCGAGGCTCCAGTACGCCTCGCCGAGCGTCGGCTCGAGCGCGATGGCGTGCCGGTAGGCGGCGATGCTCTCGTCCTGGCGGCCGGCGGTCTTGAGGGAGTGACCGAGGCTCATCCACACGCGCGCCTGCCGCGGGAATTCCTTGAGCACCGCCTCGTAGATGCGGATCGAGCCGCGATAGTCGCCGAGGTTGGCCAGCACCGCCGCGTGCAGATTGCGGTAGCCCGGATGGCGGGGCTCGCGCGCGAGCAGCTGCTCGACCTGCGGCAGGGCGAGCTCGGCCTTCCCCTGGCGGTTGAGGACGAATGCGTAGTTGTGGCGGGCCGCATCGAAGCCCGGCGCGAGCTCGAGGCAGCGCTCGAGCAGCTGCTGGGCATCGCGGTAGCGCTCGAGGCGCCCCGCCACCTCGGCCAGCATGCGCAGCGCCGCCACGTCGGTCGGAAACGCGTTGAGGTGTGCGCGCAGCCGCGCTTCGGCGAGCGGCAGCTCGTTGCGCACCAGCGCCGCGCCGGCTTCGAGCAGCCGCGGATCGCGGGTCGCGGCCTGCAGATAGCGGGCACGTGCCTCGTCCGCGCCGCGCCCATCGCCCTGCGCATCGAGCGCATCCGCGAGTGCGCGCCAGGCGTCCGCGGAGTCGGGCTTCACGAGCAGCGCGCGGCGCAGTGCCGCGGCGGCCTCCGCCGGGCGGCCGGCTTCCCCGAGCGCAATGCCGAGCTCGAGTTGCACGGGGGCCGCGCGCGGCTGCTCGCGCGCGAGCGGCTCGAGTACTTCGAGCGCCGCGTGGGTCTGGCCGCCGATCCGGTGCGCGGCGCCGAGGATCAGGAGCGCGAGCGGGTGTCCGGGCGCGGCCGCGAGGATCTCGAGCGCCTGCCGGGCGGCCAGTTGCGGATCCTTCGCGAGCAGCTGCCGGGCGTGCGCGAGCGCGACGTCGAGGCTACCGAGCGGCTGCGGCACATCACCCACTCACGGATTCCTTGGGGCCCGTAGGTACAAGTGCGAGTGTAGTGGC
>JAGWMP010000099.1 GCA_028871705.1 Gammaproteobacteria bacterium | reverse complement strand
ATGGTTTTCGAGGTCGTCGATAACTCCATCGACGAGTCCTTGGCCGGTCATTGCGATCGCATCGTCGTCACCATTCATGCCGACGAGTCCGTGACCGTGTCCGACAACGGACGCGGCATTCCTGTGGATATCCACCCCGAAGAGGGCCGCTCTGCAGCCGAGGTCATCATGACCGTGCTGCACTCGGGGGGTAAGTTCGATGACAGCTCCTACAAGGTCTCCGGCGGCCTGCACGGCGTCGGCGTGTCGGTCGTCAACGCACTCTCGGACTACCTGCAGCTCACCATCTCCCGCGACGGGAAGCTCCACCGCCAGGAATATCACCTCGGCGAGCCCGCGGCCGCCCTCGCCGAGGTCGGCGAGACGCGCGAGCGCGGCACGGTGATCCGTTTCCGCCCGAGCGCGAAGATCTTCACCAACATTCAGTTCGACTACGAGATCCTGGCGAAGCGGCTGCGGGAGCTGTCGTTCCTCAACTCCGGCGTGCGCATCGAGCTGCACGACGAGCGCGAGAACAAGTCCGACGTGTTCGCGCACGCCGGCGGGCTCGAGGCGTTCGTGAAGTACCTGAACCGCACGCGTACGCCGATCCACGAGTCGGTGTTCTGGTTCCGCACCCAGGACGGACCCGTCTCGGTCGAGGTGGCGCTGCAGTGGAACGACTCCTACCAGGAGTCGATGTACTGCTACACCAACAACATCCCGCAGAAGGATGGCGGCACGCATCTCGCCGGCTTTCGCAGCGCCCTGACGCGCACCCTCAACGACTACGTCGAGAAGGAACTATCGGGAAAGAAGGACAAGATCCCGATGACCGGCGACGACGCGCGCGAGGGACTCACCGCGATTCTCTCGGTGAAGCTTCCGGACCCGAAGTTCTCCTCGCAGACCAAGGATAAGCTGGTCTCCTCCGAGGTGAAGGGCATCGTCGAGAACGCGGTCGGCACCAAGCTGCAGGAATTCCTGCTCGAGCATCCGCAGGAGGCGCGCCTCATCGTCGCCAAGATGGTGGAGGCGGCCCGCGCGCGCGAGGCAGCGCGCAAGGCGCGCGAGATGACCCGCCGCAAGGGCGCGCTCGATGTCGCGGGACTGCCGGGCAAGCTCGCCGACTGCCAGGAGAAGGATCCGGCGCTCTCGGAGATCTTCATCGTCGAGGGCGACTCGGCCGGCGGCTCCGCCAAGCAGGGGCGCGACCGCCGTACGCAGGCGATCCTGCCGCTCAAGGGGAAGATCCTGAACGTCGAGCGCGCGCGCTTCGACAAAATGCTGTCCTCGGCCGAGGTCGGCACGCTCATCACCGCGCTCGGCACGGGGATCGGCCGCGATGATTTCGACATCGGCAAGCTGCGCTATCACCGCATCTGCCTCATGACGGATGCCGATGTCGACGGCAGCCACATCCGCACGCTCCTCCTCACGTTCTTCTACCGCCAGATGCCCGAGCTCATCGAGCGCGGCCACATCTACATCGCGCAGCCGCCGCTCTACAAGATCAAGCGCGGCAAGCAGGAGTCCTACGTCAAGGACGACGGCGAGCTGAATCAGCTGCTGCTCAACACCGCGCTCGAGAGCGCGGGGTTGCACGTCAACTCGGGCGCGCCGCCCTTGTCGGGCTCGGCGCTCGAGCTCCTGGCGCGCAAGTACATGGAGGTGCAGGCCATCGTGAAGCGCTGGTCGCGCCGCTACGACGATCGCCTCCTCGAGCAGCTCATCTACATGCCGGAGGTCGCACCCGCCGATTTCGACCGGCCGGAGTGGCTGCGCGACTGGACCCAGGCGCTCGACGCACGGCTCAACGCGCTCGCCGACGGCACCCGCACCTACCGGGTCGAAGTGCGCGCCGCCGGTGCGGGCCAGGGTGCGCGCGTCATCGTCCACCGGACCGAGCACGGCACGACGAGCCACAAGTACCTGCCGCGCGAGTTCTTCGAGTCCGCCGAATACCAGCGCATCGCCGAGCTCGCGCGCACGCTCGCCGGCCTCATCGGCGAGGGCGCCTTCATCACCCGCGCCAACGAGCGCACCGACATCGGCTCCTTCAAGGAGGCGATGAAGTGGCTGTTCGATCAGGCGCGCAAGGGCCAGACCATCCAGCGCTACAAAGGCCTCGGCGAGATGAACCCGGAGCAGCTCTGGGAGACCACCATCAACCCCGAGACGCGCCGGCTGTTGCAGGTGAAGATCGAGGACGCGGTGACCGCGGACGACATCTTCACCACGCTCATGGGAGACCAGGTGGAGCCGCGGCGCGAGTTCATCGAGAAGAACGCGCTCTCGGTCACCAACCTCGACGTTTGAGCCGATTGGGCCTGACTGGGCCCATAATGGCTACAAACCCGGTCGCTTTGTGGACAATTGACTCTCATAAGAGCCAATAGGCCCAGTCACAGCCGCTGAATCGAGCCGCATTTTAATGGTAATATTCCCTAATGAAACCGGGAGTATCACCTGATGTTGGTTCGCAGCTGCCCGCCGGCGATGGCACCTTCGCGCAGCGCCGCAGCGCCGTCGATGCCCGGCTGCTCGAGGTGTTCGACGACCCGGCGATCCGCCGCACGCTCACCGGGCGGCAGAAGCTCGACCTGCCGGACCTCGCCGAGCGCGTCACCGCCGAGCTCGGGGGCGGCCGGCGCACGGCCCCGGTCGATGCGCTCGCGGTGCACCGGCGGCTGGTGAAGGGGCTGCCGGGGGTTGCGCTGTTCGTCGCCGCGGCGCTCGTCTTCGACTCCCTCACCGAGGCGCTGCCGTTCTTCGATGTCACCGCCAAGACCGCGCGCAGCAAGCTCGAGTCGGCGCTCTCGCCCGCCGAGGGCGATCAGGCGCTGCGCCTCGCGCGCGCGGCGACGCTCGCGGGGGAGCTTCTCGGGTCCGCCGAGCAGGGCCGGCGGTATCTGCACACGCCGAACTTCGCGCTCGGCGGGGCGACGCCGCTCGAGCTGCTGAAGACCGGGTACGGCGAGCCGCTGGTGCTCGGGGAGCTGCAGGCGCAGGCGGCCGGCGGACCGGTGTGAGGCTCTACCGCGCGCGCGCCGTGCGCGGCGCCGGCGGGACCTTCGATGCCCTCGATGCCTCGGGCTCCGTCGCGGGCCCGCTCGGCTGGCGCTTCAACGACCCGCAGACGCCCATCCTCTACACCGCCGAGCGCGAGGCGCTCGCGGTGCTCGAGGTGGCGGTGCGCCCGGGGTGGGAGAGCGTGCGCGAGGTGCTGATCGCGCCCATCGAGCTGCCCGATGACTCGGTGGCGGATCTTGCCGATCTCGGGCTCGCCCTGCCCGGTGACTGGAACGCCCGCCCCGCGGCGCCCGCGGCACGGCGCCTCGCGCGGCTCTTTCTCGAGCGCGCGGCGCTGCGCAGCCCGCGGCCGCTCGGCGTGCGGGTGCCCTCGGTGCTGAGCGCGTCCGACTACAACGTGCTGCTCGATCCGGCGCGGCTCGCCGCCTGCCGCCCCGGCGCCGTGCACTGCCTCGCGTTCAAGGCGCTGCTCGCGACGCGCTCCTGAAGCCGCGCCGCGCGCGCGGGCGCGCTGCTCACTCCTGCGGCGCGAGCTCCTTGACCCGCGCCTCGACCCAGCGCTGGATCTCCTCGTTGAGCGCGCGCGCATCGCGCCCGGCGGCGGCGAACGGTGCGCCGATGACGACGCGCACCGTCCCGGGCTTCTTCAGCAGTCCGCGCCGCGGCCAGTAGTACCCGGCGTTGTGGGCGACCGGAACGATGAGCGCGCCGGCCGCCGCGGCGAGCAGCGTGCCGCTCACCCCGTAGCGGCGCGTCTCGCCGGCGGGCATGCGCGTGCCCTCGGGAAAGATCATCACCCAGTCGCCCTCGGCGAGGCGATCCTTGCCCTGCTCGATGACCTGCGACACCGCCGAATGGCCCGCCCTGCGGTCGATGGCGATGGCGTGCATCTGGCGCACGCCGACGCCGACCACGGGAATCCACAGCAGCTCGCGCTTGAGCACCCACACCTGGCGCGGGAAGAGCACCATCATCGCGATGGTTTCCCAGGAGGAGGAGTGCTTCCAGTAAGCCACGTGGCAGCCCGCCGGCAGCGGCTCGCCCTCGACACGGTAGTCGAGCCCGCAGCTCCAGCGCAGCACCCACAGGAGCGTCGCCGCCCAGAAGCGCGCCAGCGGAAAACGCCGCCGGAAGGGCAATACCGCGCAGGCGAGCACGAACAGGATCGCGTAGAGGAAAGTCCACGCGAAGAGGAACGCCGTGAAGAAGAGCGACCCGAGCCACTGCAGCACAGTCGGCCGCGAGCGGGCGGCCGTGGGAGCCTCGGCCACGGTGCTCAGCCAGGCAGTCGCGACAGGTCCGCGACCCCGGAGAAAAGTCCCTGCAGCTGCGCGAGCAGGCCTAAGCGGTTGGCACGCAGCCCCGGGTTCTCGTCCATCACCATAACGGAGTCGAAGAACGCATCGACCGCGGGGCGCAGCTGCGCCAGCCGCCCGAGCGCCCCGGTGTACTCGCGCCGGGCGGTGGCCTCACCGACCGCATCGCGCAGCGAGCGCATGGCATCGTAGAGGCGCACCTCGGCCGCCTCGCGCAGCTGCGCCACGTCGACCTCCGCCGGCGCGCCGCCCGGCGCCTTGCGCAGGATGTTCTGGATGCGCTTGTGGGCGGCGGTGAGGCTCACGGCCTCCGGGAGCTCGAGGAAGGTGGCGAGCGCTTTGAGGCGCGCATCGAAGTCGAGCGGCGAGCCGGGCCGCGTGGCGAGCACGGCATCGAACATCTCGCCCGTCACGGGCGGGGCGCCGGGAGCGGCGGGCCGCTCGAGGTAGTAGGCGCGCAGCCGCTCCATGAGGAAGTCGTAGACCTCCTCGACCGCGGCGTGCTCGTTCCCGGCGCGGGGTCCCGGGGCCTCCGTGACCGCCGCGCCCGCGGCCGCCTGGATGCGCACCAGGTCGGCGTGCACCAGGGCGCGCGCGGCGGCGATGCGCTCCCTGAGATCGAGCTCGAGGCTCTTCTCGATGAGGATCCGCTGGATGCCGAGCGCCGCGCGCCGCAGCGCGAAGGGATCCCGCGCGCCCGTCGGCTTGCCGCCGATGGCGAAGATGCCCGCGAGCGTGTCGAGCTTGTCGGCGATCGCGAGCGCCAGCCCCGGCGCGGTCGCCGGCAGCGCATCGCCCGCCGAGCGCGGCAGGTAGTGCTCACCGATCGCCGCGGCGACCTCCTCTGGCTCGCCGTCGGCGCGCGCGTAGTAGGTGCCCATGACGCCCTGCAGCTCCGGGAACTCCCCGACCAGCGCCGTGACGAGATCGCACTTGGAGAGCTCCGCCGCCCGCTCGGCGAGCGCGCGGGCCGCCCCGGCGGCGGCGGCGATGCCGCCGGCGAGGCTGCGCACCCGGCGCATCTTGTCGCCGAGCGACCCTAAGCGCGCCTGGTAAGTGACGCGCTCGAGCGCGGCCACGCGCGCGGCGAGCGGCTCGCGCCGGTCCTGCTCCCAGAAGAATGCCGCGTCCGCGAGCCGCGCGCGCACCACGCGCTCGTTGCCGGCGCGTATGCGCTGCGGCTCGCGGCTCTTGAGGTTCGCGACCGCGATGAAGGCGGGCAGCAGCCGCCCGCGCGCGTCTTCCACGGGGAAATAGCGCTGGTGGTCCTCGAGGGTCGCCGTCAGCACCTCGCGCGGCAGCGCGAGGAAGCGCTCCTCGAACGCCCCGGCGAGCGCCACCGGCCACTCGGTGAGGGCCGTCACCTCATCGAGCAGCGCTTCGCGCACGAGCGCGCGGCCGCCGCTGCTGCGCGCGAGCGCGGTGACTTCGTCGCGGATGTGCGCGCGCCGCGCCGCGAAATCGGCGCGCACGTAGCCGCGCTCGCGGAGCGTCGCCTCGTAGCGCTCCGGGGAGGGGATGGAGAGCGGCCCCGGGGCGAGAAAACGGTGGCCGCGGCTCTCGCGGCCGCTCGCGGTCTCGAGCAGTGTCGCGGGCACGACTTCGGCGCCGTAGAGCATGACGAGCCAGTGCACCGGGCGCACGAACAGCGCCGTCCCCGAGCCCCAGTGCATGCGGCGCGGGATCGGCAGCGCATCGAGCGCCGTTTGTGCGAGGGCGGGCAGGAGCTCCACCGTGCGCGCCCCGGCACGGCTGCCGGTGAAGAAGAGGAAAGTGCCCTTGTCCTCCTCGATGCGCTCGAGCTTGCCGACTTCGGTGCCGCAGCTCGCGGCGAAGGCGAGCGCGGCACGGGTGGGGCGCCCCTCGGCGTCGAAGGCGGCGTTGAGCGGCGGACCCTTGCGGCGCAGCTGCTGCTCGGGCTGCGCGGCGGCGAGCTCTTTCACCCAGACGGCGAGCCGCCGCGGGGTGGCGAAGCCGACGAGCTCGCCGTGGGCGAGGCCCGCCTTGTCGAGACCGGCGCCGAAGGCGCCGCGCAGGGCCTCTGCGAGCGCGGCGAGCGCCTTCGGCGGCAGCTCCTCGGTGCCGATCTCGAAAAGAAAGTCGCGCGCCCCGCCGCGCGCGGCCGTGCGCGCCGGCTTCATGCGCCGCGCCGCTGCCGTGCGCGCCGGCTTCATGGGCCGCGCCGCTGCCGTGTGCGCCTTCATGCCGCCGCCCCCGCGCCGCGCTTGAGGAGCGGAAAGCCGAGCTTCTCGCGGCTCTCGAGATAAGCCCTGGCGACGCCGCTCGCGAGCGTGCGGACTCTGAGGATGTAGCGCTGCCGCTCGGTGACCGAGATGGCGCGCCGCGCGTCGAGCAGGTTGAAGGTGTGCGAGGCCTTGAGCACCTGCTCGTAGGCCGGCAGCGGCAGCTGCGCCGCGAGCAGCTTCTGACACTCGCGCTCGTGATCCTCGAAGTGCCTGAGCAGCAGCGCGACGTCGGCGTGCTCGAAGTTATAGGCCGACTGCTCGGCCTCGTTCTGGTGGAACACGTCGCCGTAGGTGAGGCGCCCGCGCGGGCCGTCGGTAATGACGATGTCGTAGATGCTCTCGACGCCCTGCAGGTACATCGCGAGCCGCTCGAGCCCGTAGGTGATCTCGCCCGTCACCGGGCGGCAGTCGAGGCCGCCGGCCTGCTGGAAGTAGGTGAACTGCGTGATCTCCATGCCGTTCAGCCAGACCTCCCAGCCGAGCCCCCAGGCGCCGAGCGTCGGCGATTCCCAGTTGTCCTCGACGAAGCGCACGTCGTGCACCAGCGGATCCAGGCCAAGCGCGGTGAGGCTGCCGAGATAGAGGTCGAGGATCTCGAGCGGCGAGGGTTTGATCACCACCTGGTACTGGTAGTAATGCTGCAGGCGGAAGGGATTCTCGCCGTAGCGTCCGTCGGTCGGCCGGCGCGACGGCTGCACGTAGGCCGCGCTCCACGGCTCCGGTCCCACCGCGCGCAGGAACGTCGCGGTATGGAAGGTGCCGGCGCCGACTTCCATGTCATAGGGCTGCAGGACCGCGCAGCCGCGCGCGGACCAGTACGCCTGGAGCGCGAAAATCAGCTCCTGAAAGGTGTGCGGCGCGCGAGCAGTCTTTTTCCCGGAGCGAGCCGTGGCCATGGAATGGATCCGACACCCAAAGAGCGCGCGAGTATAAGACGCCCAGCCTCGCGCCCGCGCCCCTCACCTCGATGCACCAACACTGTGCATCAGCCGGTCGCAGCCAGAAAAGCATCGAAATGCCCCTGTTGGACGCACCTCAGGAGTGCAATAATCCACATGGCATGCACCTAAATAGTGCAAACCGCATCGAATAGCGTGGCTAAGCAATTGATTTTACGGGCCTGCACCCCTGGCACAGGCCCTGCAATGGCTCGAGGACTTGAGCGGCGAGCAAGCCGCCCGACCCCTTTTCTCCCGGAGGCGATATGACACCGAGTGACGTGATCAAGCTCATCAAAGAAAAACAGGTGAAGTTCGCGGACCTGCGTTTCACGGACACGCGCGGCAAGGAACAGCACGTGACCATCCCGGCGCGCCTGGTCGATGAGGATTTCTTCCGCGACGGCAAGATGTTCGACGGCTCGAGCATCGCCGGCTGGAAGGGCATCAACGAGTCGGACATGATCCTCATGCCCGAAGCCAACACCGCGGTCCTCGATCCGTTCTTCGAGGAGACGACCGTCGACATCCGCTGCGACGTGATCGAGCCGGCCACCATGCAGGGCTATGAGCGCGATCCGCGCTCGCTCGCCAAGCGCGCCGAGGCGTATCTCAAGTCCACTGGCATCGCCGACTACGCGCTCTTCGGCCCCGAGAACGAATTCTTCATCTTCGACAGCGTGCGTTACGGCAACGAGATGCACGGCTCGTTCTACGCCATCGACTCGGTGCAGGGCGCGTGGAACTCCGAGCGCGACTACCAGGAAGGCAACAAGGGCCATCGCCCGGGCGTCAAGGGCGGCTACTTCCCGGTGCCGCCGGTCGATGCGTTCCAGGACATCCGCTCGGCGATGTGCCTCGCGCTGGAAGAGATGGGCCTCAAGGTCGAGGTGCACCACCACGAGGTGGCGACCGGCGGCCAGTCGGAAATCGGCGTCGGCGCCGGCACCCTGGTGCAGAAGGCCGACCAGGTGCAGATCCTCAAGTACTGCGTGCACAACGTCGCGCACGGCTACGGCAAGACCGCCACCTTCATGCCCAAGCCACTGGTCGGCGACAACGGCAGCGGCATGCACGTGCACCAGTCGCTGCAGAAGGAAGGGCGCGCCCTCTTCGCCGGTGACAAGTACGGCGGGCTCTCCGACCTCGCGCTCTATTACATCGGCGGCATCATCAAGCACGCCAAGGCGCTCAATGCCTTCACCAACTCCGGCACCAACAGCTACAAGCGCCTGGTGCCGGGCTTCGAGGCGCCGGTGATGCTCGCCTACTCGGCGCGCAACCGCTCCGCCTCGATCCGCATCCCGTGGGTGTCGAATCCCAAGGCGCGGCGCATCGAGGTGCGCTTCCCCGACTCGAGCGCCAATCCCTACTTCGCCTTCGCCGCGATGATGATGGCGGGGCTCGATGGCATCCAGAACAAGATCCACCCCGGCGATCCGGCCGACAAGGATCTCTACGACCTCGAGCCCGAGGAGGCCAAGCACATCCCGACCGTGTGCCACTCGCTCGACATGGCGCTCGAGCACCTCGACAAGGATCGCGAGTTCCTCACCCGCGGGGGCGTCTTCACCAACGACGTGATCGATGCCTACATGGGACTGAAGATGCAGGAGATCACGCGCTTTCGCATGTCCACGCACCCGGTGGAGCTGGAGCTGTACTACAGCTGCTGACCCATGCGATGAGGCCACCGCAACTCCCGCGCCGCGCGCGCGCGCCTTCCGGCCCCCTCCGGGGCGGGCCGGCGGGCGTTGCGGGGCCGCGGGGACTCGCGGCCGCGGCGCGCGAAGGTGCAGCACCGCACAAACCGCAGCAGCGGCTTTTGTCTACCCCGCCCCCGCGGGATATGCTCCTCGGCGATGCGACGCCTCCTCTTTACCTGAATGTCCCTCGCCTGCACGGCGGCGTTCGCCACCACGATCTACAAGTGGGTGGACGAGAACGGCGTGGTGCATTACAGCGACCAGCCGCATCCGAACGCCCAGAAGCTGCAGATCACGGGCGCGCAGACTTTCTCCTCGAGCGCCGCCGCGGTGCCGGCGCCGAATCAGTCCGACGATGCGAACGCGCAGACCAACCCCTACCGCGGCTGTGTCATCGCCTCGCCCCAGGATCAGCAGAGCCTGCCGAACGCCCAGTCGGTGTTCCTGCGCGTACAGAGCGACCCGCAGCCGCGTCCCGGCGACCGCGTGTTCATCACGCTCGACGGCCAGGGGGTCAACGGCGGCCAGGCGACGGGCCTGAGCTACAACGTCACCCCGATCGAGCGCGGCGCGCACTCGGTGCAGGCGCAGATCCGCGGCCCCGGCGATCAGGTGCTGTGCCAGACGCCCACCGTCACCTTCTACGTGCAGCAGCCGAACCTCTTCAGCCCGGGCGGCCCGAACAACGGCCCGCCCAACCCCAATCCGCGTCCGCGCTAGGGACGCACTCCCCGACAACGCCCCGCGGGGCGGCGCGCCATGGCTGCTGAGTACCAGAGCGCCTCGGTGCTGTCGCACTTCGATCCGGCGGAGCTCCTGGACGCGCTCACGACCGGCATCCTGATGCTCGATGCGCAGCTGTGCCCGATCTACGCCAACGTCGCGGCGCAGGACCTGCTCGGCTTCAGCCTCAACATGAGCCGCGGGCGCCCTTTCGGGGACTTCCTGCACGATGCCGGGGCGCTGCATACGATCCTCAGGCGCGCACTCGACACCGGCGAATGCCTCGCCGACCGCGAGCTGACGCTCAAGTCCGCCAACTCGCCGCGCGAGCCGCGCACGCTCGACGTCACCGTGACGCCGCTCCTCGGGCTCACCGGGACGCACCTGCTCATCGAGCTCGCCGATACCACGCAGCGCCAGCGCATCTCGCGCGACAACGACCTGCTCGCGCGCCTCGACGGCAGCCGCCTGATGATTCGCCAGCTCGCGCACGAGATCAAAAACCCGCTCGGGGGCCTGCGCGGCGCGGCGCAGCTGCTCGAGCGCGAGCTGCCGGCGCCCTCCTTGCGCGAATACACCCGGGTGATCATCGGCGAGGCCGACCGGCTGACGGCATTGGTC
>JAGWMP010000098.1 GCA_028871705.1 Gammaproteobacteria bacterium | reverse complement strand
TATCGCGCATCACGAAGTTGCGCGCGCGTGCGGAGCATGCGCCGGAAACCGCGCGGTCGTGAGACGTTACATGCCCGGCAGCGGGTGGCTGTGCGGCCGCACCACGCTTGCCACCGCGGCGCACAGGCCCATCAGGACGGGTTGGTGCACGAGATAAACGCTGAGACTCCACCGTCCCAACCCCGCGAGTGCGCGCTGCACCGGCCGGGGAATTGCGGCACGCCAGCGCCCGAGCGCGGCCACGGGCTCAAAGCCCCGTGACCCCCAGTTGAGACCGCCCGCCAGGCCGATGAGGACCACCCCGATCCAGGGGAAGAGCGGCACGTAGTCCTCGGTGGGTGGCTTGTGCGCCGCGAAGCCGAAGATATCCAGCGGCGGCGAGTCCATGGAGGGTGTCGAGAAGACCAGACCCGCGATGAGAGCCACGCCGCCTGCGGCCGCAATCCATGGAGCGGAACGCGTGCGCCACAACACCAGCCGGCAAAGCAGCAGCGCGACCGCGACGAAATGCAGAATGCCGAAATAGATCCAGCGCTGCCCGGCGAATCCATAGCTCGCCACACTCACCAGGATCGCGCCGCCGCCGATTTGCACCCAGCGTCTCCAGAAGTCCGGCGCGGACGGCTTGAACGCGGCATTCAGTGCCCGCGACACGCCGACCAGAACCAGGAAACTGGCGACGATCAGGTTCCGCCAGGCGATCCAGTGCCAATCGGCCAGCATGTCGTCCGGTCGCCAGGATGCAAAGCCGAAGTACGCGAGGTCGTAACAGAAGTGATAGGCCACCATCATGACGATGGCGAGGCCCCGCATGAGGTCGACGCCCTCGAACCGGGAGCCCTTGCGTGGCACGGACCTCACCGTGTGACCCCCTATCAACCGCCGGCGGCACCCCCGGGCTTTCCCCGGGCTATGTAGCGCTCCGTCTCCATCATTCTGCCCACGCCCAACTCCCGGGCGATGGCGTCGTAAAAGCGCGCCCCGCGCTGCAGATCCCGGGTACCCGGGGTCACCGCGGTCTTCGCCCACCAATCACGGGTATCGGCATCGGTGCCTTCGGGTAGCGCGAGCGATGCGCCCGCACCCCACGCGACTCCCGACTCCAGCACCAACGCGCAGATCAGCCAGCTTTTCATCACGAACTCCGCAATGCGTCAGGGCACCGCCCGGACCGCTACGGGATGTAGTAAAGGTCGATCGACTTGCCGATGTGCTCGACCGGCTGGTAGCCGTTGAGCCAGGCGTAGTCGGTGGGGTTGCGGGTGCGCGCCAGCCACGACACCGCCACCCAGCCGGTGGCCGGCTGATGCGGCGGCAGGATGACGTACGGCGGCAGCGGCTCACGCGACAGGTCGGCGGTGCCGCGATAGGCAAGGCTCAAATGGCGGATCTTGAGGTCCGCCGCCCGCTTCTCGAGGCGGCGCAGGTCCTGGCCCCAGTCGAGATCCGAGTCCACCAGCACCCGCTCGGGGTGCGAGACCGTCTCGTTGAACCAGGCGAGGTAGTCGGGCCAGGCGGTGCAGAGCGTGCTCAGTTGCCACGTGAGCACCGCCGCGAGGACCACCTTGCCCGCCGCGGCCATGCGGCGGTCCGGCATCCGCTTCAATCCCTGCCATGCCCGCGTCACCAGCCACGCGCCGCCGAGCGCGAGCAGGGGATAGAGGATCAGCACGTGGCGGATGCCGATGTTGATGTGGCTGAAGCCGCTCGCGAACAGCAGGATCGCCACCGCGAGGACCGCGGGCGTGAAGCGCCAGTTGTCCCCGGTGCGCCAGCCCTCGCGGGCGAGCAGCCCAACGCCGACGCTGCCGCCGGCCAGCAGCGGCAGCGGCGTTTTCACGGCGAGCGCGACCAGGTAGAAGTACCACCACCCCATCATGCGGGTCTCGCCGAGCAGGTACGACAGGTGACCCTCGTCGTTGTGCGCCTTGACCGCAACCATCCCGTTGATGAGATCCTGCATCTCGCGAGGCAGCCAGAGGTGCGCGAACAGCACGCCGAGCGCGTGGTCCATGCCGCCCTGTTGCAGCAGGTAGGACACCGCCCAGTCGTAGCGCACGGCGACCCGTGCTGCGTTCGGCGTGCGGATCCCGTACGCGATGAAGAGCGGTACCAGCGCCGCGACCCCAACGATGACGAGCTCCGCGAGGCGCATTCCCACCGTGGCCCGGTGCGCCGGCGGCGTGCGCTTACCCAGGATCCAGTGGGTGAGCGCCAGCGCCAGCAGCGACATGCCGATGTAGGGCACCGCGGAGAACTTGGTCCCCATGGCGAAGCCGCTCGCGAGCCCAAAGAGCAGCGCCGTGGACCAGCTCGGGGTGTCGAGCCAGCGGTCGAGCGTGTAGAGCGCGAGGAGGATCGTGCCGGCGGCCGCAATGTCGAGCGCCGCCACCCCGGCATGCCCGAGCACCGGCGGCACCGATAGGAGGAGAACCACCGCGAGCAGCGCCGCGCCCTCCCCCGCCAGCATGCGCCGCGCCCACAGCCAGGTGACGAAGAGCAGCAGCCCGAGGAACGGCAGCGCGCCGGCGCGGGCCAGCGTCAGATACAGGTCGTACTTGCCGTCGCGGTAGAGGATGTCCTCCCCTTCGGTAACGCCGCTCGGCGGCGGGGTGCCGTAGGAGTGGGCACCCGCGAGCCAGGGGCCGAGCGCGAGCAGCACCCGGCCGATCGGCGGGTGCTCGGTGTCGTACTCGTAGTAGCCGCGATCGAGAAGCTCGACGCCCGCGGCGAGATGCTCCGGCTCGTCCCAGGTGGCGAAGAAAACGTGCCAGGTGCTCGCCACCAGAGCGCACGCTCCGATGATGATCAGCGCGAGTGCAACCCGTGCTGCCGGAGTTGCGCGCGCGGCGGTTCCGGTGGGCGGGTCAGCCACCGAACGGGTGCCTGAGGACGATGGTCTGCTCGCGGTCCGGTCCAGTGGAGATCATGTCGATCGGCACAGCGGCGAGCGCCGCCAGGCGCTCGAGATAGCGGCGCGCATTCCCGGGAAGCGCCGCGTACTCCGTGAGCCCGACGGTCGACTCGCGCCAGCCCGGCAGCTCCTCGTACACCGGCTCGATGCCGGCATAACCTTCCAGCGTGAGCGGCGGCTCGGGCGACACGACCCCCTCGGTGCGATAGCCGACGCCGATGCGGATGGTGTCGAGACCGTCGAGCACGTCGAGCTTGGTGATGCACAGACCCGAGACGCTCGAGTTCACGATCGCGCGCTGCAGCGCCACCGCATCGAACCAGCCACAGCGCCGCCGCCGGCCGGTCACCGAGCCGAACTCGTGCCCGACACGCGAGAGGTGCTCGCCGTACTCATCGAACAGCTCGGTCGGGAAGGGTCCGGCGCCGACCCGGGTCGTATAGGCCTTGACGATCCCGAGCACGCCGTCGAACACGCGGGGACCCAGGCCCGTGCCGGTGGCGGCGAAGCCCGCCGTGGTGTTGGAGGAAGTCACGAACGGGTAAGTGCCGAGATCGACGTCGAGCATGGCGCCCTGCGCGCCCTCGAACAGCACGTTGGCGCCGGCGGTGCGCAGCGCCTCCAGGGCGTGGGTCACGTCGGTGACGAGCGGCGCGATGCGCTCGCCCATGGCGAGCTGCGCATCGAGCGTCTTCTGGAAGTCGACCGCGGGCAGCTTGTAGTACTGCTGCAGCAGGAAGTTGTGGAAGTCGAGCACCTCGCCGAGCTTGGCCGCGAAACGGTCGCGCTGGAAGAGATCGGCGACCCGCACCGCGCGGCGCGCCACCTTGTCCTCGTAGGCGGGCCCGATGCCGCGGCCCGTGGTGCCGATGGCATTCGCGCCGCGCGCCCGCTCGCGCGCCTGATCGAGCAGGATGTGCGAGGGCAGGATCAGCGGGCACTGCGGTGAGAGCCGCAGCCGCTCGAACACCGGCACGCCCTGCTTCATGAGCATTTCGCTCTCGGCGAGCAGCGCTTCCAGCGACAGCACCACGCCGTTGCCGATGAAGCAGCGCACCGCCTCGCGCAGGATTCCGGAAGGGATCAGCGAGAGGATGGTCTTCCTGCCGCCGATCACCAGCGTATGCCCGGCGTTGTGGCCGCCCTGAAAACGGGCCACCGCGGCGGCGCGCTCGGTGAGCAGGTCGACGACCTTGCCCTTGCCCTCATCGCCCCACTGGGTGCCGATGACGACGACGAATCTGCCCATGCGTGCCTACCGCGCCAGAAAGAGGATGACCACGCCGACGAGCATGCTGCCGAGGCCCGCGATGCGCAACTCGCGGTCGCGTACCTCGAGGAGGCGCGCGAAGGCACGCTTGACCCCCTGCGGGTTGATGAACGGGGCGATGCCTTCGAACACGAGGAACAGGCCGAACGCGGCCGTGAGGTCGGAAAGATTCACGCCGTTGGCTTCACTTGGCTCCCCGCCGTTTGTCCGGGTCCTTCAGATACTTGAAGAATTCCCCGTCGGGGGTCAGCACCAGCAGGTCCCCATCCCTGCCGAGGGAGCGGTCGTAAGCCTGGAGGCTGCGGTAGAAGGCGTAGAACTCCGGGTCCCTGGAGTAGGCGCGCGCGTAGATCGCGGTCGCCGTGGCGTCGCCCTCGCCGCGGATGCGCAACGCATCGCGCTGCGCGTCGGCGAGAATCTCCGTCTGGCGGCGGTCGGCGGTGGCCTCGATCGTGTTCTTCTCCTTCTCGCCCTCGGCGCGCAGCCGCTTGGCGGTGCGCTCGAAGCCCTGCTTCATGCTCTCGTAGACGCGCGCCGCCACATCGTCCGGCAGATCGATGCGCTGCACGCGCACGTCGACCAGCTCGACTCCGAGGCCGGCGGCGCTCTGGCTCGCCTGCCCGAACATCTCGCTGGTGACCGCGGCGCGTTCGGCGGCCACGATCTGCTGCAGGGTGCGCTGCGCCACCACGCTCTTGATGCCGTCCTTGACGATGTCGGCGAGGCGCGCGCCAGCGAGATCCGATTTGCCGCCGGCGGCGCTGTAGTAGCGCACCGGGTCCTTCACCCGCCACTTGATGTAGAAGTCGGCGATCAGGCCGCGGTTGTCGTTGGTGAGGAAGGTCTCGCCATTGTAGGACTGCGACAGGATGCGGCGGTCGAACTTGTACACCATGTCCCAGGGCCACTTGGCGTGCAGCCCCGGCGGGTAATGGCTGCCGGTGATGGCGCCGAATTCGGTGGTGATGGCGAGCTCGGTCTCGCTCACCGTGAAGAGTGAAAGCCCCGCGAGCACGGCGAGCACCGCGAGCACGAACAGCGCCGGAACCAGACGCGCGCTCATCAGCGCTCTCCCCGGCCGCGGCCCTCGATGGTCACCGAATCGGCCGGCGGTTTGGCGCCGCTCGCCGGCTCGGTGGACTCGATCGTGCCGCTCGTCATCTTGTCGAGCAGCTTGTCGATCGGCAGATAGATCATGTTCCCGCCGGCGTGGCTGTCGATCACCACCTTGTGAGCCCGCGCCAGCACGCCCTCGAGCGTCTCGATGTACATGCGGCGGCGCGTCACGTCGGGGGCCTGCGCATAGGCGGCCTCCTGCTGCGTGAAGCGCGAGGCCTGCCCCTCGGCGAGCGCGGCCACCTGCGCCTTGTAGGCCTGGGCCTCCTGCTGCAGCCGGCTGGCGGCGCCCTGCGCCACGGGGATGATGCCGTTGGCGTAGGCTTCGGCCTCGAGAATCGAGCGCTCCTTGTCGGCCTGGGCCTTGTTGGCTTCGCGTTGCGAGGGGATCACGGCATCGGGCACCTGCACGTCCTTGAGGTTCACCGTGGTGACCGTGATGCCGGCGTCGTAGTTGTCCAGCACCCGCTGGATCAGCTCCTTGGTGCGCCGCGTGATCTCGGGGCGCGTGTTGCCGACCAGCACCTCATCGAGCGTGCCGCGGCCGATGATCTCGCGAATGGCGCTCTCGCTCACCTCGTTGATCGTCGTCTCCGGATCGAACACCCTGAAGAGCTTCTTCACGGGGTCGGAGAACTGGTACTGCACGGAAAACGTGAGATCGACCAGGAATACGTCCGAGGTCAGCACGCGCGACTTCGATTCGATCGAATTGACGCTGGCGACGTTCACCTTGGTCACGGTCTCGATCGGCCACGGCATGCGCCAGCCGATGCCGGGATTGCGCACCGGCGGCACCAGCCGCCCGAAGCGCTGCACCACGCCGCGCTCGGGGAGGTTCACCTGGTAGAAACCGCTCGCGAGCCACACCGCCACCGCCACCAGCGCGGCCCAGACGAACCAGCCGCCTTCGCCGCCGCCGGAGCGCAGCAGCGACTCGAGGCGCTTCTGCCAGCCTTTCAGGCGCTCGTCGATGTCGGGGCCGCCCTGTCCCGGACGGCGTCCCCACGGATTATTCGGACCGTTTGGTTGATTCCACGGCATAGGGAAGGATCTGCGGCGAGTCAGCGCAGCTTGGTCGCGCTCAGGGTTCCCGGGGATTGTAGGTAGGCACCCGGGGGGGCACAAGCCGTGTCGGCTCCCTGCACCTCGAGGATCTCCACCCCGGCGGTGCGGGCGAGTTGCAGCAGCTCGAGGTCCGGCAGCTCGACGGCGAGCTCGATCGAGCCGTCGGGCGCCGATTCCTCGGCGCGTACCGCCTGCGCGGAATAGAGCCGCGAGCGCAGCGCGCCGGCGCTCGCCGGCATCCGCAACCGTGCCCGGCGCGCGAAGCGCGCCAGCCGCTCTGCCACCGCGCGCATGAGCAGATCGAGTCCGTCGCGGCGCGCGGCGGAAATCCACACCGCGCTGGCCCGCCCGGCCTCGTCGCGGTCGATGCGCGGCGCGAGCTCGAGACGATCGATCTTGTTGTAGACGATGAGCTGCGGGATGGCCTCGGCGCCGATCTCGTTCAGCACCGCGTCGACCTGCGCGAGCTGCTCGGCGCGGCGCGGATTGCTGGCATCCACGACGTGCAGGAGCAGCGTCGCCGCGCGCGCCTCGGTGAGGGTCGACCGGAAGGCGGCCACCAGCTCGTGCGGCAGCTCCCGGATGAAGCCGACCGTGTCGGCAGCCACGGCCGCCGTGCCCCCCGGGAGCGTGACCCGGCGCACCGTGGGATCGAGCGTGGCGAACAGCTGATCGGCCACGTAAGCGTCCGCGCCCGTGAGCGAGCGGAACAGGGTCGACTTGCCGGCGTTGGTGTATCCGACGAGCGCGAGCGAGGGCACCGGAATCTCGGCGCGCATCTGGCGGCCGGTCTCGCGCTGCTGCTGCAGCTTCGCGAGGCGCTTGCCGAGCACGCGCACGCGCTGGCCGATGATGCGCCGGTCGGTCTCGAGCTGCGTCTCGCCGGGGCCGCGCAGGCCAATGCCGCCTTTTTGCCGCTCGAGGTGGGTCCAGCCGCGCACCAGGCGGCTGGCGATGTGCTTCAGCTGCGCGAGCTCGACTTCGAGCTTGCCCTCGTGGCTGCGGGCGCGCTGCGCGAAGATGTCGAGGATCAGGCCGTTGCGGTCGAGCACGCGGCGCTCGATGAGCTTCTCGAGGTTGCGCTCCTGGCTGGGGCTCAGGGCGTGATCGACGAGGATGACCTCGGCGTCGTTGGCGAGCGCGACCTGTTTGAGCTCCTCGGCCTTGCCGCTGCCGAGAAAGTAGCGCGGGTCCGGGCGGTCGCGGCGGCCGGTGACGGTCGCGACCGGCTGCGCACCCGCCGAAAGCGCCAGCTGCGTGAATTCCTGCAGGTCTTCCGGATCGACGGGAGCGCCCAGGCCCAAGCGCACCAGTACGGCGCGCTCACCGGACCGCGGGCGCTCGAACACTCGCTCTTTCCAGGCGGGACGCGGCCATCACTCGGCCGGGGACTCCGGGACCTCGCCGCCCTCTTCCGAGGACAGACGCACGTTGCGCGCCGGCACGACGGTGGAGATCGCGTGCTTGTAGACCATCTGGCTGACGGAGTTCTTCAGGAGCACGACGAACTGGTCGAAGGAATCGATCTGCCCCTGCAGCTTGATGCCGTTCACGAGGTAGATGGATACCGGAACCCGCTCCTTGCGCAGGGCGTTCAGAAAGGGGTCCTGCAAAGACTGTCCTTTGGCCATGGTGGGGTTCTCCTTGTTTTCGAATTCGAGTTCTTGGCACGAAGGGGTCGCAATCGAGCTTCCCTGTTCCGCGATCCCAAGAGATTCAAGCAAGTACACCGCGCCCGCAGGCGACGGACCGACGCGGGCATTTTAACATGCGGGCGGCCCTCTCAGAACCCAAGAGCGCCGAGGGCATGACATATCTCCCCGCTCCACGCCCCTTCGGCCGCCGGTTCGAGCCATTCGCCCCGCCGTTCCGAGCGCATCCAGGTCAGCTGGCGCTTCGCCAGTTGGCGCGTTGCGGCAAGGGCGCGCCGCACGCCTTCGGCGAGGTCGTAGTCGCCCCCGAGATGGGCCCAGAGCTGGCGGTAGCCTACCGAGCGCATGGAGGAATGGGCGGGGGTGAGATCGCCCCGGTCGCGCAGCCCCCTCACCTCGTCGAGAAACCCAAGGGCCATCATGCGGTCGAGGCGCTCCGCCAGGCGCTGGTGCAGCACCGCCCGGTCGGGGGGGCTCAGCATCCAATAGCGCACTTCGAAGCCGGCGAGCGGGCTCACCGTGCGGCGCTGCAGCTCCGAGATGGGCCGGCCGGTCGTGTAACACACCTCGAGCGCCCGCTGAATGCGCTGGGCGTCGTTCGGGGCGATGCGAGCGGCGGCCTGCGGGTCGAGCCGCGCGAGCTCTGCATGGAGTGAGGGCCAGCCGGCTGCGGCCGCGCGCGCCTCGATCTGCGCCCGCAGCTGCGGGTCCGCACCGGGCAACTCCGCCAGCCCGGTGAGGAGCGAGCGCAGATACAACATGGTGCCCCCGACCAGCAGCGGCACCCGGCGCCGCGCATGGATGGCGCGGATGCAGCCAAGGGCATCGGCAACGAAGCGGCCGGCCGAATAGTTCTCCGCCGGGTCGCACACATCGATCAGATGGTGGGGGATGCGGGCCCGCACCTCGCGCGAGGGTTTGGCGGTGCCGATATCGAGGCCCCGGTAGACCAGCGCCGAGTCGACGCTCACGATCTCGATGGGGGCACGCTCGGCGAGCCGGATGGCCCAGTCGGTCTTGCCGGCGCCCGTAGGGCCGCCGAGCAGGTAGACGGGCAGTCTGTGCGCACCATTCGCCTCGTCCGGCATTCAGCGCCCCCGCAGGAACAACTGATCGAGCTGCTGCAGCGACAGGCGCGTCCACGTGGGCCGGCCGTGGTTGCACTGGTTGGCGCGCTCGGTCGTCTCCATCTCCCGCAACAGCGCGTTCATCTCCGCGAGCGTCAGGCGGCGGTGTGCGTGGATCGCGCTGCGGCAGGCGAGCGTGCCGAGGAACCGGTCGGCCGCGGCCTCGAGATGGTGCGTGCCGGTATCGAGCACCAGATCGCGTACCAGGGAGCCGATGAGCTCGCCGACATCGCGCGCATCGAGGAGCGCCGGCACGCGCCGGACCGCCAGACGCGTCGGTCCCAGCGCATCGAGCTCGAAACCCGCGCGCTCCCACTCCGCGCGGCCCTCGAGGAGCGCCGCGAGCTCGGGTTCCTTCAGCTCGACGACCAGCGGCTCGAGCAGCGCCTGCGAGGCGGGCGCCGCGCGTGCGCCCTCGGCCTTCATTTTTTCGTACAGCACCCGTTCGTGCGCGGCATGCATGTCGACCAGCACGAGACCGTCCCGGTTCTGGGCAAGGATGTAGATGCCGTGCAGCTGCGCGAGCGCCGTGCCGAGGGGCTCATCGCCCGCCGGCAACGGCGCGGCGGCGGGCGCGGCAACGGGGCTCTCGCGCACCAGCGCATGGAGCGACCAGGGATCGCGCGCCGCATCGTAGAAAGGGAGCGGCACCGCCGCGGTGCCACCGCCTGCGGCCGCAATGCGCATGAATCCCGCGCGTGAATCATGCGCATGGGACGCGGCGGCCTCGGCAGCAGCCGCCCCGAGCGCGTCGGGACGCGTGCCGGCGAGCGCGCGTTCCACGGCACGGAACACGAAGTCATGGATCTGGCGGCTGTCGCGGAAGCGCACTTCGAGCTTGGCGGGGTGCGCGTTCACATCGACGAGCCTGGGATCGAGCGTCAGATAGAGCACGTAGGCCGCGTGGCGCCCGTGATAAAGCACGTCGCGGTACGCGAGCCGCACCGCATTCATGAGGAGCCGGTCGCGGACAGCGCGTCCGTTCACGAACCAGAACTGCTGGTCGGGCTGGGCGCGCGAGCGGGTCGGCAGTCCCGCCCAGCCCGACAGCCTGACCGGCCCCGCGGCGTGCTCGACCGGCACGGCGCCCGCGGCGAAATCCGCTCCCAGCACCGCCGCGAGCCGCTCCGCCTCCGCGCCCGCCGCGGCCGCGGCCGCGGTCTCGATCAGGACCCGGCCCCCATGCCGCAAGCGAAACGACACGTCGAAGCGCGACAGCACCAGCCGCTCCACCAGGCGCACGATATGGGTGAGCTCGGTCGCCTCCGAGCGCACGAACTTGCGCCGCGCCGGCACGTTGAAAAAGAGGTCACGCACCTCGACGCTGGTGCCGGGCGGGTGCGCCGCGGGACGCACGCCACCGACGGCCGCACCCTCGACCGTGATCTCGGCGGCCGCGGGCGCCCCCGCCGCCAGCGAGGCGATCCGCAGCCGTGCCACCGAGCCGATCGAAGGCAGCGCCTCGCCGCGAAAGCCGAGTGTCGTGACGGCCTCGAGGTCCCCGAGCGAGGCGAT
>JAGWMP010000097.1 GCA_028871705.1 Gammaproteobacteria bacterium | reverse complement strand
TTCGGACCGAAGGCGGCGTCGCCGCCGAAGAAGACCCCGGGACGCGTCGACTGGAAGGTGGTCTTGTCGATGAGCGGCACGTCCCACTTGTCGAACTCGATGCCAAGATCGCGCTCGATCCAGGGGAAGGCGTTCTCCTGGCCGATGGCGAGGATCACATCGTCCGCCGGCAGGAACTCCTCCCCGACGAGGCGCTCGGCCGTGATACGCCCGAGCGCATCGACGTCGTACTCCATCTTGTCGAACAGCATGCCGGTGAGCCGGCCTGCTTCCAGCACGAAGGCCTTCGGCGAGCGGTTGACGACGATCTCGACGCTCTCCTCCTCGGCGTCCTCGAGCTCCCAGGCGGAAGCCTTGAAGAAAGCGCGCGGCTTGCGCGCCATGACTTTGACGCTCTCGGCGCCGAGCCGCAGGCTCGTGCGGCAGCAGTCCATCGCCGTGTTGCCGACGCCGATGATGAGGACGCGCCGCCCGATCTTCTCGATGTGGCCGAAGGCGACCGATTCGAGCCAGGCGATGCCGATGTGCACGTTGGCGGCGGCCGCCTCGCGGCCGGGGAGCTTCAGCTCCTTGCCCTTCGGGGCGCCGGAGCCGACGAACACCGCATCGAAGCCGCCGGCGGTCAACAGCGCGCGCAGACTCTTCACCGGCGTATTGAGCTTCAGGTCCACCCCCATGCCGGTGATCATCCCGATCTCCTCGCTCAGCACCGAGGCCGGCAGGCGGAACGAGGGGATGTTCGTGCGCATGAGGCCGCCCGGCTCGCCGTACTGCTCGAAGATGGTCACTTCATAGCCGAGCGGCAAGAGATCGTTGGCGACGGTGAGCGAGGCGCAGCCGGCACCGATGAGCGCGATGCGCTTGCCGTTCTTGACCTCGGGGATCGGGGGCAGCCTCGAGGCGACGTCGTCGCGGTGATCGGCGGCGACGCGCTTCAGGCGGCAGATCGCCACCGGCTTCTGCTCGATGCGGCCGCGACGGCAGGCCGGCTCGCAGGGACGGTCGCACACGCGCCCGAGAATCCCGGGAAACACGTTCGAGTGGCGGTTCACCAGGTAGGCGTCGGTGAAGCGGCCCTGGGCGATGAGGCGGATGTATTCGGGAACGTCGGTGTGCGCCGGGCAGGCCCACTGGCAATCCACAACTCGATGGTAATAGTCGGGATGGGAGGTATCGGTGGGTTCCATTCACACAGCAGGGCCGGCGTTGCCGCGGGCCCTCGTTGCCAGGGGACGCTGAGTATAGAGGCGCGTCGGCGAATGTCATCGTCGTTAATGGGCGGGGAATGCGCGCTGGCCCGCAGTCCCATGGCATTCACCGGCCTGGCTACGGTGCGTTGTTGCAGCGCAGCAACAAGCCCGGGTGCTGCGAGTGCCTATACTTCAATGAGCCATGCCCGACCCCATCGCCACCGAGATCCGCTTGCGGCGCGCCTCGCGCGTGCTCGAGGTGAGCTTCGCCGACGGCAGCCGCTTCGAGCTGCCGTTCGAGTACCTGCGCGTGCACTCCCCGTCAGCCGAAGTGAAAGGCCACGGACCGGGCCAGGAGGTGCTGGTGCTCGGCAAGGAGCAGGTCGGGATCACCGCGGTCGAGCCGGTGGGCCAGTACGCCGTAAAACTCGTCTTCGACGACGGCCACGACACCGGGCTCTACACGTGGAAGTACCTGCACGAGCTCGGCCGCGAGCGGGCCGCGAAGTGGGCGCGCTACCAGGAGCGTCGCGCGCAGGCGGCGCGCTAGCTGCAGCCCCGAAACAAAGCGGGCCGGACATTGCTGCCCGGCCCGCGCTCTTGCAAGACCCCCCTGAACGGGCGCGATTCTAGCGCATCGGCTGCGGCAAGATGCAAGCAATGCGCGCGCGTGCGGGCGCCGCGCGTGTGCGACGCTTCGAGCGAAGTGTGAAGTCCGATCGACTAGAATGTGTCCGGCATTTCCACTCCGCTTGGCCCATGGCGAAAGAGCGCACCACCGACTTCGGCTTCCAGCGCGTGCCGCTCGAGGACAAGGCGCGGCGCGTGCGCGGCGTGTTCGACTCGGTCGCGGACCGCTACGACCTCATGAACGACCTGATGTCGGCGGGTGCGCATCGCCTGTGGAAGCGCTTCACGCTCAGCCTCGCGAACCTGCGCCCGGGGCAGCGGGCGCTCGACGTGGCCGGCGGGAGCGGCGATCTCGCGGCCGGACTCGCGCGGCAGGTGGGCGAGCGCGGCCTCGTGGTGCTCACCGACATCAATGCCGCCATGCTGGCGCGCGGCCGCGACCGCCTGCTCGACGCCGGCTTCGCCGGCAACCTCGCCTGCGTGCAGGCCGACGCCGAGCGGCTGCCGTTCGCCGACGGGAGCTTCGATTGCGTCACCATCGGCTTCGGCCTGCGTAACGTGACCGACAAGGCCGCGGCGCTCGCCTCGATGCGCCGCACGCTCAAGCCCGGGGGACAGCTGCTGGTGCTCGAGTTCTCGCAGCCGCAGCTGCCGGGATTGAAGCCCCTCTACGATGCGTACTCCTTCCGCGTGCTGCCGGTCCTCGGGCGGCTGGTGGCCGGGGACGAGGCGAGCTACCGCTATCTCGCCGAGTCGATCCGCATGCACCCGGACCAGGAGAGGCTGCTGGCGATGATGCGCGAGGCGGGACTCGAGGGCTGCCGCTACCACAACCTCTCGGGCGGGATCGTGGCCGTGCACCGCGGCTACCGCTACTGAAAGCCCAAGCGTGCTGACCGCGACGCTCGCCAATCTCCTCAACCGCGGCCTGCCGCGCTCGGGCCGCGCGCGCGAGCTCGCCGCCGAGCTCGCCGGCCGCAGTTTTGTACTCGACATGGCCGGCCTCGGCCGCGTGCGCGTGGCATCGGACGGCACGACGCTCAGCGTCAGCGCCGGCGGCGAGGCTGCCGACGCCACACTCTGCGCGGGCCCGCTGGGGTTTCTCGCGCTCGCGGTCGACGATCCGCAAGCGGTGCTGCGGCGCGGCGCCGCCGCCATCTCCGGGGACGCCGAGATCGCCGAGCGCTTCCGTGAGCTGCTCACGCTCCTCAGGCCCGATCCCGAGGAGGAGCTCGCGCTGCTGGTCGGCGACGTGCCGGCGCACCAGCTCGGCAGGCTCGTGCGCGCCGCGGGAGAGTGGAGCCGCCGCGCCGCCGACACGCTCTCGCGGAGCGGCGCCGACTACCTCGCCCACGAGCGCGCCGATCTCGTGCCGCGCCGCGAGGGCGAGCCGTTCCTGCGCGGCGTGGACGCGCTGCGCGAGGACGTCGATCGCCTCGAGGCGCGCATCGCGCTCATCGCGCGCCGCCGCGTGCATCCGGCGGGCGCGGCATGAAGTTGCGCGTCGCGCTGCGCCTGCTCGAGATCCAGCGCGTGCTGCTCAAGCACGGGCTCGACGCCTACGTCCGCGCCACTCATCTATATAGACCGCTGCGCTTCGTGCTGTACGCCTCGCCGGGCATGTGGCTCGGGCGCCGGCGCACGGGCGCGCGCGGCGAACGGCTGCGGCTCGCGCTCGAGGAGCTCGGCCCGATCTTCGTCAAGTTCGGCCAGGCCGTGTCCACGCGGCGCGATCTGCTGCCGGCCGACATCGCCGACGAGCTCGCGAAGCTGCAGGACCGGGTGCCGCCCTTCGACGGCCGCCTGGCCCGCGCGCGCATCGAGTCGAGTCTCGGGCAGCCCGTGACCGAGCTCTTCGCCCAATTCGAGGAAACACCGCTCGCGGCCGCCTCCATCGCCCAGGTACACGCCGCCACGCTCACCGACGGCAGGGAGGTCGTGGTCAAGGTGCTGCGCCCCGGCATGCGCGCCGAGATCGAGCGCGATCTCGAGGTGCTGGAGGCACTCGCAGCCCTTGCGCAGCGCTACTGGAGCGAGGGGCGGCGCCTGCGGCCCACGGAGCTGGTCGCCGAGTACCGCAAGACCGTGCTCGATGAGCTCGATCTCATGCGCGAGGCGGGCAACGCCTCGCAGCTGAAGCGCAATTTCGCGGGCTCCGAGCTCCTCTACGTGCCGGAGGTGCACTGGGACTACTGCCGCACCGACGTCATGGTGATGGAGCGCATCCACGGGGTACCGATCAGCGACATGGCGGCGCTGCGCGCGGCCGGCACGGACATCGCGCGGCTCGCCGAGAACGGCGTGCGCATCTTCTTCACCCAGGTGTTCCGCCACAATTTCTTCCACGGCGACATGCACCCCGGCAACATCTTCGTGCTCATCGACGATCCCAAGCGGCCGCGCTATGCCGCCATCGACTTCGGCATCGTCGGCACGCTCGACCCGCGCGACCAGCACTATCTCGCCGAGAACTTCCTCGCGGTGTTCGACCGCGACTACCGCCGCGTGGCGCAGCTGCACCTCGAGTCCGGCTGGGTGCCCGCGGGCACGCGCATCGACGAGATGGAATCCGCCGTGCGCACCGTGTGCGAGCCGATCTTCGACCGGCCGCTGAAGGACATCTCCTTCGGCCGGATTCTCCTGCGCCTCTTCGAGATCTCGCGCCGCTTCGACATGCAGATCCAGCCGCAGCTGCTGCTGCTGCAGAAGACGCTGCTCAACGTCGAGGGACTGGGCCGGCAGCTCTACCCCGAGCTCGATATCTGGAGCACCGCGAGCCCGATCCTGCGCGAGTGGATGCGCGAGCGCGTAAGCTTCGGCGCGCTGCTGAAGAGCATTCGCGCGCACGCGCCCGAGATCCTCGAGGCCGCGCGCGGCATCCCGGCACTGCTCGCCGCGCAGGTGCGCCGCGGTTCCGGCGCCGCGCCCGCCGTGCCCGCCCCGCCCGCCGCCGGCCTCAGCGAGTTGCGCGCGGAGCTGCGCGAGCAGGGCCGGCGCCGCGATCTCGTCACGCTCGGCGCGGCGCTGCTCGTCGGCGGCCTCTTCTGGCTCGCCGTCTCGGGCGGCCACGGCACGCCCGGCTGGGCGCTGGTGGCCGCCGGCCTCATCACCGCGCTCGCCGCCGCGGGCCTTTGAGGTGCAGCGCTCGCTCACCGAGGGGGCGATCCCCCTCGCGCTGTTCAGGTTCGCGCTGCCGATCCTGTACGCCAACGTGCTGCAGTCGCTCAACGGCTCGGTGAACTCGGTGTGGGTGGGGCGCTTCCTCGGCGAGGCGGCCCTCACCGCCACGTCCAACGCCAACGTGGTGATGTTCCTGCTGATCGGCGCCGCCTTCGGGGTGGCGCTCGCCGCCACCATCCTCGTCGGCCAGTCGATCGGCGCCAACGACATCCCCGGCACCAAGCGCATCGTCGGCACCAGCGCCACCTTCTTCACCGGCATCTCGGTCGCCATGGCGGTGGCGGGACTCGCGCTCTGCCGGCCGCTGCTCATCGCCATGAGCACGCCCGCCGCCTCGCTCGATCTCGCCGTCGCCTACATGCGCGTCATCTTCCTCGCGCTGCCGTTCCTCTATCTCTACGCCTACGTCGGCGCGATGCTGCGCGGCGCCGGCGACTCGAAGACGCCGTTCTACTTCATGCTGCTGTCGGTCGGTCTCGACATCGCGCTGAATCCGCTCTTCATCTTCGGCTTCGGTCCCATCCCGCGCTTAGGCATCGCCGGCTCCGCGCTCGCCACCTTCGTCGCGCAGGCGGTGAGCCTGACCGCCCTCGTCCGCCACCTCTACCGGCGGCGGCACCTGCTGGTGCTGCACCAGGACGAGCTCGCGCTGCTCAGGGTCGACTGGACGGTGGTGGCGACGCTCGTGAAGAAGGGCGTGCCGATGAGCGCCCAGATGCTGGTCATGTCGCTCTCGGGGGTGCTCATGATCACCCTCGTCAACCGCTTCGGCGTCGACACCACGGCGGCTTTCGGCGCGGCGCTGCAGCTGTGGAACTACATCCAGATGCCGGCCTTCGCGGTCGCCATGGCGATGTCGGCCATGACGGCGCAGAACGTCGGCGCCGGCAAATGGGCGCGCGTCACGCGCATCGCGCGTGTCGGCGTGCTCTACAACCTGATCCTGTGCGGCGGTATCGCGCTTGCGATGGAGCTGCTCGATACGCACCTCTTCGCCCTGTTCATGCCGGCCGGCTCCGCGGCGCTCGTCATCGCCTCGCATTTGAACCACGTGGTGACGCCGTCCTTCGTGTTCTTCGGCGCATCCGTCGCGCTCTTCGGCGTAGTGCGCGCCACGGGCGCCGTCATCGCGCCGCTCGTGATCCTGACCATCTCGCTGCTGGTGGTGCGCTTCCCGCTCGCGGAGCTCTTCCTCGACCGCTTCCAGGCGGACGCCGTGTGGTGGAGCTTCCCGGTGTCCTCGGCGCTCTCGGCGCTGCTCGCGGTGCTCTATTACCGGTACGGCGGCTGGCGCCACGCGCACATGATGCCGGCGCGCGCGGCGCCGGGTTGAGGCGGGCGCCGCCGGACTCTTGCAAGCGCCGGCTGCCAGGGATAGTATAACTTTTGTTATAACACCTTGGATAGCAGCGTGGGAGGCTTCGCCATGGCTACACCCGTCAAGGTCCGCAAGGTCGGGAATTCGCTCGGCGTCATCCTGACCAGAGACGTCGTCGAAACCCTGGGCGTTACCGAGGGCGATGAGCTATTTGCGATCCGTACTCCCGACGGGATCCGACTGACTCCTTATGATCCTGACTTCGCGCAGGCCATCGAGTCGACGCGCGAGTACATGCGCCGTCATCGCAACGCGATGCGCGAGCTCGCCAAGCGGTGACGCAGCCCAGGTGGCTGTCGGCCGCACTCGTCGCGGCGATCCACGACGAGGCGCTCTATGAGTTCGGAGGCCTGCCCGGCGTCCGTGACGCAGGACTGCTCGAGAGCGCGATAGACCGGCCGCGCAATCGACTCGCGTATGAGCCCGGGAGCTCGCCGTTCGAACTGGCGGCGGCGCTATGCGTCGGGCTGGCGAAGAATCATCCATTCATCGACGGCAACAAGCGCACGGCGCTGCTCGCCACGCACGCGTTCCTTCTCATCAATGGCTACGCCCTGGAACCGCAGGAGGAGGACGAGGTGCTGACCCTGATCGCCGTCGCGGACGGCTCGCTGACAGAAGCCGGGCTCGCTGCGTGGCTGCGTGCCAATGCGGCGCGTCGCGGCGGATAGGCTGCGCAAGCCGGGGCTCGCGTCCTGATGCGGGCCACGAGCGCCAGCGCATCAGTCCCTACAGGCTCTGTGCGGTCTCGACCGCGGCGCGCGGCTCGATCCACAACGCACGGGCGCGCCCGACCAGGCCGCCCTTGCCGTCGAAGAGCGCGGTGCCGGCCTCGTGCTTGCGGCCGCTCGAGGCGATCTCCCAGCCGACCACGGTGCAGGATTCCCCGATATAAACGCGCCGGTCGACGTGCGCGGTGAACTCGGCGAGCAGCATCATGCGGTCGTCGGGAGCCACCGCGTAGTACCCCGGGCAGTCGAGCGCCGCCGACATGAACTCGGCGCGTACCTTGCCGTCGCCGGCATCGAGCGAGGCGTCCGGCACGAAGGGCGCCGCGACGATGCCGCGCTCGGCGATGGGACCGGCGAAAATGCGCAGCCCGTCGCCGCGCACCCGGTGCGTGCCGCACACGAAGCAGCTCGGGAAGCGGTGGTAACGGAAACCCGCGTAGTGGCGCGAGGCCTCCACCGCCTCGAGGTAGTCGGGGGCGTCCTTGACCTCGAGATCCAGCACGGCCGGGCGCGCCTCGGCGATCGCCTCGGCCCCATCCAGCACCCGCAGCGTGCCGTCGGCAAACTCGTCCACCGTGAACTCGACATCGAGCCGCGGGGGTTTGAGGAGCCGTACCGTGACGGTGCTGGCCGCCAGTACCGCGACGCTGCCGGCGAAATAGCCGCCGTTGGCCGACTGCGGCGGGCCGCGGAAACGCGTTGCGACGGTGACAGTCTTCATGTTCAGGTGCGATACGCCGCGCGCGAATGCGCCGCCGCCCGGCAGAATCGGCGCTTTCGCAATTATTGGCAACTCCCCGCGGGTGGTCAGCCGCGCAAAGCGCGCAGCCACGCGGTCGGATCCTCGCCGCGCTCGAGCACCTCGACCAGCGCCGAGCCGACCACCACGCCGTCCACGTGCCCGGTGAGCCGCTCAACCTGCGCGCGCGAGCGGATGCCGAAGCCCGCGCACACCGGCAGCGTCGCGCGCTCGCGCACACGCTCGAGATAGGCGAGCACCTCGTCCGGTACCGCGACGTTGCGCCCGGTGGTGCCGGTCATGGTGACGGCATACACGAAGCCCTGGCTTCCGGCGCAGAGCGCCGCCAGGCGCTGCGGCTCCGTGACCGGGGTGACCATCTGCACCAGCGCGAGGCCGCGCGCGGCGAGCGCGGCCGCGAGCTCGCTCGACTCATCGAGCGGCAGGTCGGGACCGATGAAGCCGGCGACCCCGGCGCTTGCCGCGGCCGCGGCGAGCGCCTCGACGCCGAAGGCGAGCAGCGGATTGAGATAGCTCATGAGAACCAGCGGCGTGCGGATGGGGCCGAGCCGCGTGAGCTCCTCCAGGATCCACCTGAGCGTCACGCCCTGTGCGAGCGCCGCCATGCTGGCGCGCTGGATGGTGACGCCGTCGGCCATCGGGTCGGTGAACGGCACGCCGATCTCGACCACGTCGGCCGCGGCGGCCACGGCGGCGAGCTGCGCGCCGAAGTCGGCGCGCCTGGGGAAGCCGGCGGTGAGATAGGCGATGAGGGCGGGCGAGCCGCCCTTACCGGCCGCGCGGATGGCGGCGGCGATGCGCTCGTGCCCGCTCATGGGGCCTCCGCGGCGAGCAGCGTGCGCTGCAGGGTCGGCATGTCCTTGTCGCCGCGCCCCGAGAGACACACCAGCACCGTGCCACCCGGGTGCGCGAGCGCCCAGCGCTCGGCGGCGGCGAGCGCGTGCGCGCTCTCGATCGCCGGCAGGATCCCCTCGCACTCGCTCAGCGCGCGCACGCCCGCGAGTGCCTGCGCGTCGCTCGCGGTCTCATAGCGCACCCGCCCGACGGCGGCGAGCAGCGCGTGCTCGGGTCCGACGCCCGGGTAATCGAGCCCCGCCGACACCGAGTGGGTTTCCTGAACCTGTCCGTCGGCGTCCTGCAGCAGCATCGAGTAGGTGCCGTGCAGCACGCCCGGCCGGCCGTAAGCGATCGTCGCGGCATTGTCGCCGAGTCCCGCGCCACGCCCGCCCGCCTCCACGCCGATGATCTCGACCGCGGTGTCGGGCACGAAGGCATGGAAGGCGCCGATCGAGTTCGAGCCTCCGCCGACGCAGGCGATGAGCGCATCGGGGAGCCTGCCGGTCGCGGCGATGAGCTGTGCGCGCGCCTCGCGCCCGATCACCGCCTGCAGCTCCCGCACCAGGTACGGATAGGGGTGGGGACCCACCACCGAGCCGAGGAGGTAATAGGTGCCAAGCGGATCCGACACCCAGTCGCGCAGCGCCTCGTCGATGGCGGCGCGCAGCGTCCGGTCGCCGCTCGTCACCGGCACCACCTCGGCACCGAGCAGGCGCATGCGCCCGACGTTCGGCGCCTGGCGCTCCATGTCGATGGCGCCCATGTACACCGTGCAGGGGAGCCCGAGCCGCGCGCACGCCGCGGCGCTCGCCACGCCGTGCTGCCCGGCACCGGTCTCGGCGACGACGCGCCGCGCGCCGAGGCGCCGTGCGAGCAGCGCCTGGCCGATGGCGTTGTTGATCTTGTGCGCGCCGGTATGGGCGAGGTCCTCGCGCTTGAGGTACACGCGCGCGCCCCAGCGCTCCGACAGGCGCGTCGCGTGCGTGAGCGCAGTCGGCCGGCCGACCCAGGTGGTGAGCTGCCCGGTGAGCTCCGCCTGGAACTCGCCGCTCGCGAGATGCTCGCGCACGCCGCGCTCCAGGCGCTCGAGCGCCGGGATGAGCGTCTCGGGAACGTAGCGGCCGCCGAAAGGGCCGAAGCGGCCACGGGCGTCGGGGAATTTCCCGGCGAGCAGCGCGGCGCGCAGCCCGGCGGTATCGGGGAGGGCACTCATGAGGATTCCTCGTTGATGCTCACGGCGAGCGCGGTGCGCGCCGCCGAGACGAACTGGACGATCTTGAGCGGGCTCTTGATGCCCGCGCGCGCCTCGACGCCGCTCGACACGTCGACGCCCGCGGGCCGCACGGCGGCGATCGCCGCGGCGACGTTGCCGGCATCGAGCCCGCCGGCGAGAACGAGCGCGGTGCGCTGCGCGAGGCGGCGTGCGGCGCTCCAGTCGGCCGGCTGCCCGGCGCCGCTTTGCGGCCCCTCGAAGAGCAGCCGCGCGGGCAGCGGCGCCGGCAGCGCAGCGCCCGCCCGCACGACCGGCAGCCGTTCGAGGGTCCCGGGTAAGGTGAGCGTGGCGAAGTCGGACTCGTCGGTCTGCAGCACGTCGGGCCTGAAGACCCGCAGCACCTCATCGAGCGCGGCTTGCGCAGGGTGACGCGTGACCGCGACGCAGCGCGCCCGCCCGCGCGCCGGGCGCGACAGCTGCGCCGCCGCCTCGGGAGTCAGCTGCCGCGGCGACGGCGCGAATACGAAGCCGATGGCATCGGCGCCGGCCTCGAGCGCGGTGGCGATCGCATCGGGGGTCGTCATGCCGCAGATCTTGATCCACATGAGGATGCCGCGTCCCCTTCAGTGCGCCGCGGCCGCCGCGCGCGCCGCGCGCCCCGCATCGAGCAACGCGGCGGCGAGGGCCCCGGGATCGGCGCCGCGCATGAGCGCGCTGCCGACGAGCGCGAGCGAGTAGCCGGCGGTGGCGAT
>JAGWMP010000096.1 GCA_028871705.1 Gammaproteobacteria bacterium | reverse complement strand
TTCGCCGCCGCCGTACCGGTCACGCCGAGGCCGCCGAGGTTGAGGGCGTACGAGCCCGGCAGCGCCGACTTGCCGGCCTGGGTTTCCGCGCTCGGCACGCCGTGCCGCTCGCAGAAGGCGTGCAGCGCCGCACTCGCCTCCGAGTAGAGCACACCGCCCCCGCAGACGATGAGCGGGGCGCGTGCCGCCGTGAGCGCCGCGGCGGCGGCGGCGAGCTCGCGCGCCTCGGGCGGCGGCCGGCGCGGAACCCATTCGCGCTCCTCGAAGAAATCCGCCGGCCAGTCGTACGCCTGCGCCTGTACGTCCTGGCAGAGCGCCAGCGTCACAGGCCCGCACAGCGCCGGGTCGGTCAGCACCGCGAGCGCGCGCGGCAGCGCCTTCAGCAGCTGCTCCGGGCGCGTGAGGCGATCGAAGTAGCGCGACACCGGGCGCAGACAATCGTTGGCGCTCACGAGGCCGTCGCCGAAGTCCTCCACCTGCTGCAGCACCGGGTCGGGCGCGCGGCTCGCGAACACGTCCCCCGGCAGGAGCAGCACCGGCAGGCGGTTGACGTGCGCGACCGCGGCCGCGGTGACGAGGTTGGTGGCGCCGGGGCCGATGGACGTGGTGCAGGCCATCATGCGCCGCCGCCGCGAGGCCTTGGCGTAGGCGACCGCGGCGTGGCCCATCGCCTGCTCGTTGTGGGCTCGCAGCGTCGGCAGCGCCGCGCGCGCGGCATGGAGGGCTTCACCGAGCGCCGCCACGTTGCCGTGACCGAAAATCGCCCACACACCCGCGAAGAGCCGCGTGCGCTCGCCGCCGTACTCGGTCCACTGGGCGGCGAGCGCCCGTACCAGCGCCTGCGCCATCGTGAGCCGGATCCGCGTCAATGCCCCTCCTTCGCCGCCTGCCACGCCCCGGTGAGTGCGCGAAACCGCTCCGCGACGCCCGACGGGATGCTACCCGTGGCGATGAAGCCGCGCACGACCGGGCTGGCCGCCGCCACGGCAAGCCGCCGCGCCGCGTCCTCGGCCGCTTCCTCCAGCAGCACGAGCACGCCGCGGCAGTACGCATCGCCCGCGGCGATCGCCTGCGCGCACGTCTCGAGAACACCGGGGTCCGCCGGGGCCGCGAGCGCCCACCAGTCGGGCCGGATCCCACACGCATAGAGGCGCGCGATCGCCTGGGGCGGCGCAGTGCCGCCGATCACGACCAGGAGCTCCCTGCCCTGCGCGCGGCAGACGGCATGGACCTGCGCGAGGCCGTCCTCGGCACCCTCTGCGTAACGGCACGCCACGGTCATCGCCCCCGGCCACTCGATGAGGTGCGCGCTCGCGCCCCCCGGCGCCAGCTCCTGCGCCACCCACAGCCCCTGCCGCAGCGCCGCCCGGCGCAGGGGGGGGTCCGCGGCCGCATCGAGGAGCACGCCTGCGCCTGCGACTGCGGTGCCCGCCCCGGCGAGCGCCTCGATGGCGCGCTGCGCCTCCTGCACGCCGGTCGCAAGCGCCCGCACTTCCCCGGGTCCGCGCCTCGCGGTCGTGACCCAGTGCAGGTGATTGAGTGCCGCATCGAAGCGCAGCGCGCGCTCGCGGCTGCCGTGGCTGAGGTAGTACTCGAGCTCGATGAAGGACGGAAATTCCGCGGAGCACAGCAGGCGCGATACCGCGAGCGCCCCACAGGCGTTGGCGTAGCGCGCGCACTGCGCGGCGGGCGCATCGCGCAGATAGCCGCGCAGGTATCCCGCGAGAAAGGCATCGCCCGCGCCGAGCACGTTGTACACCTCGACGGCCAGGCCGGGTGCGACCAGACCCTCCTCGAGGCTGCGCGGCGGCGGCCCAGTCTCGAACACCACGCAGCCCGCGGCGCCGCGCTTCACGACGAGCGTGGCGTGCGAGCGCGCGCGGATGGTGCGCACCGCCTCCAGCGTGTCCTCGCTCCCGGCGGCGATGTGCATCTCCTCCTCGGTGCCGACGATGAGATCGCAGTCCGGCAGCACCGTCGCGAGCGTCCCCGTCACGCGCGCCGAGCGCGCATAGCGGCTCGCGCCCGCCCCGTGCCCTCCCAGGCCCCAGAGATTCGGCCGGTAGTCGATATCGAGGATCACCTTGCGGCCGTGCGCGCGCGCCAGGGCGATCGCCTTGCGCTGCGCCTGCGCACCGGGCCCGAGGGAGAAATGCGTGCCGGTCACGAGCACCGCGCGCGCCGAGGCGATGAGCTCCTCGGGGACGTTCTCGGGACCGAGCACGCTGTCGGCGCAGTTCTCGCGATAGAAGACCAGGGGGAAGCTGTCGCGGTCGCGCACCGCGAGCAGCACCAGCGGGGTGAGGCGCTGCGCGTCGACCTGGACGGCGCGCGTGTCGACGCCTTCGCGCGCGAGCTGCTCGAGAACGAAGCGCCCCATGGGCTCATCCCCCACCCGCGTGAGGAGCGCGGATCTCAACCCGAGCCGCGCCGCGCCGATGGCGATGTTGGCGGGACAACCGCCGATCGCTTTGGCGAAAGTCGCGATGTCCTCGAGCGGGCTGCCGATCTGCTGTCCGTACAGGTCGACGCTGACGCGGCCGATCGCGACGAGATCGAGTGAGGCGCTCACGAGGGGAAGAATAGCCGCAAAACCAACGCAGTTCGCGGCCATCCCGGGGGCGGCGATTTCCTTTCGCGCTGCACCGTCGTATCGTGTGCGCCACCCATGGCGGCGGACCCCCATCACCATCACGCCCACGGGCATGACCACGAGCATGCCCACGACCACGACCCCGGGTCGCAGCGCCACCACGACCACGGTCACGGCGGTCACGGTCACGCGCACGGCGCGCATGCGCACGGCGAGCGGGCGGGGGAACGGCGCCTCACGCTCGCGCTGCTGATCCTCGGCACCTTCACGCTGGTCGAGGCACTCGGCGGCTGGTTCGCCAACTCCATCGCCCTCCTTGCCGAGGCTGCGCACATGCTGGCCGACTCGGCATCGCTGCTGCTCGCGATTCTCGCCATCCGCATCGGCCGGCGGCCGGCCAGCGTGCGGCGCACCTACGGGCACCGCCGCTACCAGCCGCTCGCGGCCTTCGTCAACGGCCAGCTGCTGCTCGCGCTCACGGCGTGGGTGGTGTACGAGGCGGTGCTGCGCTTGCTGGAGCGGCCCGCTGTGAACGGCCGGCTGATGCTCGCCATCGCGCTCATCGGCGGCGTCGCCAACATCGCCGCCTTCATGGCCCTCTCCGGCGCACGCTCGCTCAACGAGCGCGGCGCGCGCGCGCACGTGCTGAGCGACCTGCTCGGCTCGGTGGCGGCGAGCCTCGCGGCGCTCGTCATCCTCGTGGGCGGTTGGACGGTGGCCGATCCCTTGCTGTCGCTCGCGGTCTCGGCGCTCATCTTCCGCTCGGCGTGGGCGCTGACGCGCGAGTCGGCACACGTGCTGCTCGAGGGCGCCCCGGCCGGCTGCGACGTCGAGGACGTCGAGTCCGCGCTCCTCGGGCAAGTGCCGGGCCTGATCGGCGTGCACCACGTGCACGTCTGGTCGATCACCGGCGAGCATCCGACCGTGACGCTGCACGCCAACCTCGCCACCGGCAGCCGCCCCGGCGAAGTGATCGCCGCCATCCACGCGCGCCTGCAGGAGCGGCTGCGGGTCGAGCACACGACCGTGCAGATCGAGGACGAGGGCGCCTGCGATACGCCCGATTGCCGGCCTCCGGCACAGAGGACGGGCGGCTGACCCGGGCGCCGGGCCGCCGTGCGTTGAGAAACGGCGCATAATCCGCGAAGCTTGGCGGCACTCGCCCCGCGCCCGACAGGTGTCTTCATGCGCTTGCGCCGTCCCGTGCCCTTGCTGTGCGCCGTAGTGCTCGCCGCGGCCGCCGGCGTGCCCGTCCTCGCCGGGCCGCCCCGGGGCGCGGAGCTGAACGACGCCACGGTGGCGATCGGCTACGAGGAGAAGAACCGCTGTCCGGAGCTCGTACGCGCCGCGACGCAGGACCCGGAGGCGGCGCTGGTCGTGCTGATCGTCGGGTCGAGCGGCGTGCCCTCGCAGCCTTCCATCAAGACCTCCTCGGGCTCCGTCGCACTCGATCAGGCCGCCCTCGGCTGCGTCGCGCGGCTGCGCTTCCTGCCCGCGGTGCGCGCCGGCGAGGGCGCCGCGGTCGACGCCTGGGAGGAGATCGCCTGGAAGTGGGGCCGCGCGCACTTCGCCTCATCCCCGCCCGCGGGTGCGGCACCGACGGCGGCCATGGCGCCGACGGCGGGCATGGCGGGCGCCGTGGGCGTGGCGCCGGCTGCGGGCGTCGCGCCGGCCGCAGGCCCGGCGGCCGCGGCGCAGGCGGAAGTGCGGGTCTGCGCCGATGAGACCGGCAAGCTCACCCGCGACCCTCTGATCACACACTCCTCCGGAGACGCCGGGCTCGATGCGGCAGCGCTCGGCGTGGCGCGCTCGGGAGCGCCCTACTACCGGCCGGCCGGCGCCGCGGCCGTCTCCGGCTGTGTCGATCTCGCCGTCAGGTTCGAGCCGCGATGAGCGCCCCCGCGCAACTGCCCGCCGTGCACACCGAGGCGCAGCGCCGTGCGCGCGTCGATCTGGCCGCGTGTCTGCGCCTGGCGGTGCACTTCGGCTTCAACGAGGGCATCGATAACCACATGACGATGCTGGTGCCGGGCGCGAACGACCGCTTCTACCTCGCGCCCTTCGGCCTGATGTGGTCGGAGGTGAAGGCGAGCGACCTGCTCGAGGTGAGCCTCGACGGGCGCCTCCTCGCCGGCCGCGGCCTGATCGAGGACACGGCCCTTTACATCCACGCCGCCGCCCACCGGCTCGCGCCGCGCGCGCGCTGCGTGCTGCACACCCACATGCCCTACGCCACCGCGCTCGGCATGCTCGCCGGCGCGCGGCTCGAGACCGCCTCGCAGACCGCCATTGGCTTCCACGACGACATCGCCTACGCCGACTACAACGGACTCGCGCTCGACTTCGCCGAAGGCGAGCGCATGGCGCGCGCGCTCGGCACCAGGTCGGTGCTGATGTTGCGCAACCACGGCGTGCTGGTCATCGGCGAGTCGCTCGCCGAGGCGTTCGAGCGGCTCTACTTCCTCGAGCGCGCCTGCCAGGTGCAGGTGCTGGCGCTCTCGACCGGACGAGCGCTCGCGGTGCTGCCCGAGCCGGTGGTACGCGCCACGCTCGGGCAGTTCGCCGGCTGCGCGAGCGTCGGGGGCCAGAACCGCGCGCAACTGCACTTCGAGGCGCTCAAGCGCCTGCTCGATCGGCAACAGGCGGACTACGCGAGTTGACCGCGCCGGCCGCAGCCGCCGCGCCGCCCGCCGCCGGCGCGCGCTGGTGGATCGTGGCACTGCTGGCGCTCGCGATTTTCATCAACTACGTCGACCGCGGCACGGTACCCACCGCCGCGCACCTCATCCAGGACGACCTCGGCTTCTCCCCGCAGCAGCTCGGCGTGCTGATGTCGGCGTTCTTCTGGTGCTACGCACCGCTGCAGCCGGTGGTCGGCTGGCTCGCCGACCGCTTCGGCGCGCGGCGGGTCCTCGCCCTGGGCCTCGCGCTCTGGGCCTGCGCCACGATGGGGGTCGGCCTGGTGCAGTCCTTCGCGGCGCTGCTGGCGCTGCGGGTACTGCTCGGCATCGGCGAGAGCGTCGGCTTCCCCTCGATATCGAACCTGCTGGCGCGAGTGGTCCCGGTCGGGGAAATCGGGCTCGCCAACGGCGTGGTAGCTTTCGGGTATCTCTTCGGGCCGGCGGTCGGCTCCCTCGTCGGCGGCCTCCTCATGGCGCAGTACGGCTGGCGCAGCGCCTTCTGGGTATTCGGCGCGCTCTCGCTGCTGTGGCTCGTGCCGTGGTCGCGGGTGCGCCTTGCGGCGCGGCCGGCCGGGGTGCAAGCCGCCGCCGCTGGCAATCCCCCGTGGCGTGCGCTGCTTAAGCGGCGCGAGCTCTGGGGCTCGAGCCTCGGCCTCTTCTCGGTCAACTACGCCTTCTACTTCACGCTCACCTGGCTGCCGTTCTACGTGGTGCGCGAGCATGGCTTCTCGACGCAGCAGATGGCGCGCTTCACCTTCCTCGCCTATTGCGTGCACGCCGCCAGCGGGCTCGCCGCCGGCTGGCTCATCGACCGCGCGGTGGCGCGCTACGGTCGCGCCACGCTCGCCTACAAGTCGGTGATGGCCGGCACGCATGTCGGCTTCGTGGTCTGCATGGTGTGCATCGCGCTCGCCCCGGCGCCGTGGGCGCTAGCCGCGGTCTTCGTCTACCAGGTGCTGGATGGTGCCAACTCACCCGGTGTCTTCGGCATTCCGCAGATCCTCGCCGGACCCAACGCCTCCGGCCGCTGGGTCGGCGTCCAGAACGGCATCGGAAATCTCGCAGGCGTCATCGCGCCGGCGCTCACGGGGTACCTGGTGGGCGAGTCGCATCACTTCACCTCGGCGTTCCTGGTCGCGGCGGGCGTCAGCATGCTCGGCGTCGTGGGCTGGGTCTTCATGATTCCGCAGATCGCCCCGCTCAAGTGGCGCGCGGCCTGAAGGCGCCTGCGATGCACTCCGCCGAGTCCGTGCTCGCGACGCTCGAGCACGCCTATGGCGCTGTCTCCCCCGGCTCGCCCACGGGCCCCAATTGCGCCGGCGCGCTAGCGCATCAGCACCGTAGCGGCGATCCATAGTTGCATCGCAACCCCGGCCGCGAACGCCAGGGTACGCACCCACGGTATCGCGAGCGTGTAGGCCACCACGTGCACCACCCGCGCCCAGAAATACACGCAGGCCGCGGTTGCAATCGCCGGCGCGTGGACCCCGGCGGCTTGTGCCACGAGCACGAGCGGCGCGAACACCACGAGATTCTCGACCGCGTTGTAGTGGGCCGCCTTGAGGCGCTGCGCCCAGGGGGCGAGCGGCTGCGGATGCTCCGGATAGCCGACCGCATCGAATATGCCGCGAACCATGATCCCATTGAGGATGTAGGGCACCCACAGCAGCCCCGTCAACAGGCACACCATCACCAGGTACTCGAGCTCCGGGCTCATGAGACTCCCCCTTGCAGCGGTTGGCAGCACCGGCGCTGCAGCGAGCGAGTCTACCCCGCCGGGCCTCCCGGAGGCACGCCGCCGCCGGGGCAGGGCGGCGTCCGCGCGCGCCGGCGGATCGATTAGACTTCAGCGAGTATCGCGAGGAGCCGCCATGAGTGCCTTTCCCGAGGACATCTACACCGAGCAGGAACCGAGTCCCGACACGCTCGCGAATCTCGGGCCGCTCAAGCGCCTCGCCGGCATCTGGGAGAGCGCCGGCGGGGTCGACATCAACCCCAAGCCCGAGGGCCCGCAACGGCGCGAGTACAGCGAGCGCATCGAGCTGCAGCCGATCGATGCCCAGTCGAACGGTCCGCAGCTCCTCTACGGGCTGCGCTATCACACGCGCATCCTCGCTTCCGATGAGGACGCGACCTTCCACGACCAGACCGGCTACTGGCTGTGGGAACCGGCGACCGGCCTCGTGATGCAGACGCTGAGCATTCCACGCGGCCAGGTGGCGATCGCCGCCGGGCATGCCGTGCCCGAAGCGACCGAGCTGGTGCTGACGGCGCAACGCGGCGCGACCGGGTACGGCATCTGCTCGACCGCCTTCCTCGAGTACGCCTTCCGCACCGACTCCTATCGCATCGAGGTGGTCTTCAACCCCGACGGCAGCTGGAGCTACGTGCTCGATACGATGCTCAAGGTGCACGGGCGCGAGGAGCCGTTCCTGCACCGCGACCGCAATACCCTCGTCAAGGTGGCCGAACCGACCCCCAATCCGCTCGCGCTGCTGCGCGCCAAGGGCTAGTTCCGCGCAGCCGGCAAAAGTCGCGCCTTTTGCCGGCGGCCGACGGAGTGCGGTCTGCGGGAATTGCCGCAGGCAATTCCCGCCAATCAACCACCCGGGCTCGCGCCCGCGAAACGCACCGCGTTGGCGCCCGTGATCGGGCCGGTGGTGGCCTGCTCGCTCACGTAAAGATCGACGGCGCGCTCGAAGTGCAGATCGCCCTGCACTACCGCGCCCGGTCCGATCACGATGCGGGGCTTGTGGGTGCTGAAATTGAAGAACCCGCCGCCGCCGTGCTTCACGAGGATGCCGCCTTCGACGTGCGAGGCGCCGAGCACGTCGATGTCGCCGTCCACCGTGCGCAGTCCGCCGGCGACGTGGGCGCCGTTGAGCGCAATGCGGCCGTTGACGTTGCCGATCGCGCCGCCGACGTCAGCGCCCTCCTTGAGAGTCATGGCGCCGTTCACGGTGGTGAGTTCGCGCGTCACGTGCGCGCCCTCGGCGAGCGTGATCGAGCCGTTGACGGTGGTGAGGGCGTCCGCGGCGGCGTGCGCGCCGAGCGCGATCGAGCCGTTGACGGTGCTGGCGGTGCCGACGACCGCGTTCTCATCGACGTGGATCGAGCCGTTGACGGTACCGACGCTCTTGCTGTGCGTACCCGCAGGCACGTGGATCGAGCCGTTGACGGTGCTGGCGCCGCTCGCATCGGCGGTGACATCGCCGCCCGGCATGTTGTAGCAGCCGGTAAGGAGGAGCAGCGCCGCGAGCGGGTAATGACGTGCCATGAATGGGCTCCTTGAGGGCATGAGGAAACTACCGCCACGCTCCCCCGGTGTCCACCCCGGCGCCGGCGCCCCGCCGCGAGCCTGGCTCGCCTGGCCGCCCGCGGATGCGGCGCGCTCAGCGGCCCGGGTGCACCTGCCGCTCGCGCTCCATGCCGCGGAACTCGACGAAGCCGGTCATGCGCGCCCACAGATGATCGCCGTAACAGAACGGCGCGAAGCTCGCGGGATCGTCCTGCGGCAGCGGCCGGATCTCGGCGTCCGCGCGCGCCTCGTAGAAGAACGGGATGGAGTGGCGCTCGGCGCCCGAGCCGATGACGCGGTGCTCGGTGGCCCGGATACGCCCGCCGCTCCAGCGCTCGAGCACCTGGCCGAAGTTCACCGCCAGGGCGCCCTCCTCGGGCGGTACGTCGGCCCAGCTCCCGTCGCGCGCGCGTGCCTGCAGGCCCGGGACGCCGTCCTGCGCCAGCAGTGTGAGAAATCCCGAGTCGGTGTGCGCGGCTCCGGTGAGATAGCGCCGTGCGCCGCCGTACTCGACCCACACACCGGGCGCCGCGCAGCGCGCGAGCTCCGCCTCGTCGCGCGCCGGGTAGCGCAGCAGGCGCAGCGTCGAGAGTCCCTCGTGGAAGGCCGCATCGAAATAATCCGGCGCGAGGCCGAGGCCGCGCGCGATCGACTGCATGAGCGCACGCGCTACGCGCTCCATCGCGCCGTAGTACGCCGCCACCGCCGCCCGCCAGCCCGGCAGCTCCGCCTCCTGCGGCAAGGGCGTCGGCTCGCGCAGCGGGTCGTCGGCGCGCGTGACCCGCGGGCCGTAGAGCACGTCGGGACCGAGGTCGATCCCCTCCTTCAGCGTCACGTTGCCCGGCTGCGGCGGGAAGAAGCCGCGGTAGAGGTTGGCGTTGCCGGGTGCGAACTTGCGCCGCCAGAGCCGACGCTGCGCCTCGGGCTCGAGCGCGAAAATGGCGAGCAGCGCCGCGCGCGCCGCGGGCCCGAGCGGCGCCTGGGCGCCGAGCCCGACGATCGACAGGAACCCGGTCTCGGCCGCCGCCGCGGCGATGCGCGCATCGACCGCGGCATGCGCGGCCTGCCCGCCCGCAAAGAGCGGCGCGACGTCGACGGTCGGAACCATGGGCGCGATGCTACACCGGCCCCGTGGGCGGGTGCGCTACGCGCCTTCAGGCGGCGCCGGCGCGTCCGGGGACGGATTTCAGGGCACGGAAGCGCCCCGTGGGGGAGAGGTCTTCGCTGCGGGTCTGCGCCGACCAGAGCGCATTGCGGCGCGCGACGAACGGGCTCTTGGAGAGCGCCTCGAGCGAGGAGGACTTGGCGAACAGGAACCCCTGCCCCGCCACGCAGCCGAGCGCCAGCAGCGCCGCGACCTGGGGCTCCTGCTCGATACCCTCGGCAACCGTCTCGAGCCCGAGGGTCTCGCCGAGCGTGATAACGGCGCGCGCGAGCTCCGGGCCGTTGTCGGTGTTGGTGAGACTGCCGACGAAGGAGCGGTCGATCTTCAGGATGTCGATCGGGAAGCGGTGCAGGTAGGAGAGCGAGGAATAACCGGTACCGAAGTCGTCGATCGCGAGGCGCACGCCGAGCGCCTTGAGGCTATGGAAGCGCTCGAGGTTGGCATCGGTGTTGTACATGATGGTGCTCTCGGTGAGCTCGATCACGAGATTGCCGGGCTCGAGCCCCGACTCCGAGAGCGCCTGGGCGACGTCGTGCACCAGCTCGCCGTGCTGCAGGTGGCGTCCCGAGATGTTCACCGCGAGGCGCAGCCCCGCGCCGCCGGCGACCGAGCGCCGCCAGGCACACAGGTCGCGGCACGCCTGGCGCAGCACCCAGCGGCCGAGCTTGACGATCTGTCCGGATTCCTCCACCACCTGGATGAAGCGGCCGGGCATGAGGATACCCGCCTCCGGGTGCCGCCAGCGCACCAGCGCCTCGACACCGAGGAGGCTGCGGGTGCCGAGGTCGACGATCGGCTGGTACTCGACGAAGAATTCCTGGTTGGCGAGTGCGCGCGAGATGTCCGCCTCGAGGCGCAGCCGCTCGTGCAGCAGCGCCTGCATCTGCGGCTGGAAGCTCACGTGACGGTTCTTGCCGCCCGCCTTGGCGTGGTACAT
>JAGWMP010000095.1 GCA_028871705.1 Gammaproteobacteria bacterium | reverse complement strand
AACTTGGGAAGGCTGCTGCACCTTTTAGGAAAAACCGCCGAGGCCGAGATCGTCTACCGGCGGGGCCTGAGCCACGTGGGGCTCGATCCGCTGCTGCTCTTCAACCAGGCGGTGCTGCTCGAGGACATCGGCAAGACGAATGCGGCGCTCACCGCTTATCAGAGCGCGCTCGCCGCCGACCCCGATCTCGCCGACGGCCACTACAACCTCGCGCGTCTCTACGAATCCCTCGGCAAGCCGCAGCACGCGATCCGCCATCTCGGTGAGTACCGCCGCCTGGTGAGCGCGCGCCACTGATCCCCAAAGAGCGCGCCTCGTCCATGCGGGTCTGGGTCGGCACCTCCGGCTACAACTACCCCGAGTGGAAGGGCAGCTTCTATCCGGAGAAATTCCCGGCCGCGAAGATGCTGCCCTACTACGCCGAGCGTTTCAGCACCGTCGAGATCAACTACACCTTTTATAGGGTGCCGAACGCGAAGATCCTCGCCGGCTGGGACGCCGAGACCCCGCCCGGCTTCAGGCTGACGCTCAAGGCGCCCAAGCGCATCACCCACATCGCCAAGCTCCACGACTGCGCCGAGCTCACGGAGTATTTCCTCAAGACCGCCGCGACGCTCGGGCCGAAGCTCGGGGCGCTGCTCTTTCAGCTGCCGCCCTACCTGCGCAAGGACCTCACGGTGCTGGATGAGTTCCTCAAGCTCATGAAGCCCGGCATCCAGGCGGCGTTCGAATTCCGCCACGCCTCCTGGATGGACGCGGAAGTGTTCGCGCGGCTCAAGGCGGCGCAGGTTGCGCTGTGCGTGGCGGACAGCGAGAAATTCACCACGCCGGTCGAGATCACCGCCCCGTACGGCTACTTTCGCCTGCGCGACGAGGGCTATACGCCCGAGGATCTCGCCCGCTGGGCGGGGGTGATCCGCGCGAGCACCGCGCATTTGAGCGACGTGTACGTCTATTTCAAGCACGAGGAAGCGGGCAAGGGGCCGCAGTTCGCGCGCACGCTCCTCGAGGCGCTCGCCCAGCCGGCCTGACGGCCGCGGGGCCGGCGGATTTTCCGCTCGGGTCCTGCATCCAAATCCGCTCCGCGCAGCATCTCTACGGGTACCAACGTCATCTCGAGGAGCCTCCATGGGACCTTTCGCCGTCGCCATCGCGTTCTGGGCCTTCGTGGCCATCGCCGCCGTCGCGGGCATCGTCGCCGACTACAAGAAGCGCCAGGCGGCGCTCGCGCCGCTGCATGCGGCGATCGAGCGCGGCCAGCAGCTCGACCCGGCGCTGGTCGAGCGGCTGATGACCCCGGAGCGCGACAACGGTGTCAACCCGATTTATCTGCGCATCGGCGGCATCATCGTCCTGTGGATCGGCGTCGGTATCGTGATCCTGGCCTTCCTCCTCGCGCAGATCGCGCCGGACGCCCTCTATCCGGTGCTCGGCGGGGGAGCGCTCGTGCTGTGCCTCGGTACGGGGCTCCTGCTCTCGGCGCGCGCCGTGGAACGCTCACGCCAGGCGGTGGCTGACAAGCCGCGTAACGGAGCACAGTAAGGGTCCGCCGGCCGGACTTTGACGGTGCAGCGCGGCGGGCTCAGCGAGGCGGCGGAGAGCGTCGTGGTCGCGCTCGCCGCCGCCGGCGACCGCGCCGCGTTCAGCGAGCTCGTCTGGCGCCGCCAGAGCTGGCTGCGTAACCTGCTGCGGCGCCTGAGCCGCGATCCCGCCCTCGCCGACGACCTCGCGCAGCAGGTGTTCCTCAAGGCGTGGCGCTCGCTGGGGCAGCTGAAGTCCCCGGGCGCCTTCGCCGGCTGGCTGCGCCGCCTCGCGATCAACACCTGGCTGGCCGAGGTGCGCGCCGCCCCGCCCCCCGCGGCGCCCTTCGACCCCGAGGAGCTGGCGGCGACGGCGGCGTTCGTGCCGAGCGCGGCCGAAGAGCTCGACCTCGACCGTGCGCTCGCGCGGCTGCCGCCCCAGGAACGGCTGTGCGTGGTGCTGGCCTACGATGAGGGATTGAGCCACGGCGAGATCAGCGCCGTGACCGCGCTGCCGCTCGGCACCGTCAAGTCGCACGTGCGCCGCGGCGCCGGGCGGCTGCGCGCCCTGCTCGATGCCTATGAACCTCCCGCCAAGGAGCATGCCCATGCCGGATGAGCCCGATGCCTTTCTGCTGCGGCGCTTTGCCGAGAGCCGCCGTCCGCTCGCCGACGCGCAGTTCGTCGCACAGCTCACGGCACGGCTGCCGGCGTACTCGCTGCGCCGCGCGCTCGCCGCCGCCGGCACCGGGACGCTGCGCGGAGTCTTTGCCGGCATGTCGTTCGGCCTTCTCGGGCCGCTCAAGCTGCGCAACGCCGGGGTCGTGGCGCTCGCCGCGCTCGGGGTGTGCGTCTGGAGCGTATTGCAGGGTTCCCTGTAGAACCCGCGGCGCGTTCCCCGCCACCTACGCCGCGTCACAACGCGGAATAAGGGGAACGACGATGAGGGTTACTCAGTTCGCGATACGCCTCGCGTACGCGCTGCTCACCATGGCCGCCGTGCTCGCCTCCGGGACCGCCGCCGCCTGGAACGACTCCGCGGTGCTGCCGCCGCTCAAATCCATCCGGGTCCTCGGCACGACCGTGCCCGGAAACGGCGACGTCAACCCTTACGGCATGGCGCAGGTGCGCCGCAGCACCGGCAACCTCGTCGCCGGCCACATTCTCATCAGTAATTTCAACAACTCCCAGAACCAGCAGGGCACCGGCACCACCATCGTCGAGATGGCGCCGAACGGCGCGCTGACGCTGTTCGCGACGCTCGACGCCGCGACCCTGCCCGGCCCCTGCCCGGGCGGCGTCGGACTCACCACCGCCCTCGTGGTGCTCGACTCCGGCTGGGTGATCGTCGGGAGTCTCCCGACGAGCGATGGCACCTCGGCCACGGCCCAGGCGGGCTGCCTCATCGTGCTCGATGCCTCGGGGAACGCCGTCGAGACGCTCTACGGCTCGCTCATCAATGGCCCGTGGGACATGACCGCCTTCGAGTACGGCGGCCACGCCAAGCTCTTCGTCACCAACGTGCTCAACGGAACCGTGGCCGCCAACGGCGCGGTGGTGAACGAGGGCACGGTCACCCGGCTCGATCTCGCGCTGCCGGGGCATGCGATGCCGGCGCTCGAGGCGATCACCGTGATCGGCTCGGGTTTCGCGGAGCGCACGGATCCGGCCGCGCTCGTCATCGGGCCCACGGGCGTGGCGCTCGAGCGCGACTCAGCGCGCCTCTACGTCGCGGATACGCTCAATAACCGCGTGACGGCGATCGACGATGCGCTCGAGCGCACGGGCCCGGCGGGTACCGGCCGCACGCTCTCGGCCGGCGGCACGCTGAATGCGCCGCTCGGCCTCATCGTCACCGAAAATGGCGAGCTCCTGACGGTGAACGGCGGCGACGGCAACGTCACCGAGATCGATCCGCACGGCCGCCAGGTCGCGCACACCCAGCTCGACGCGAGCGGCTCACCGCCGGGCGCCGGCGCGCTCTTCGGGCTGGTATTCGATGCGGGGCACGGCCTCTACTACGTCGACGACGCCACCAACACGCTGAACCTGCTGCACCGCTGAAACGCCGGCCGGCGGGGCGATGAGGCCCCGCCGGTCCGTTCCTCAGTCGGTCCAGATGTCGGCGAACACCCGCGCGAAGTTGGCGCCGACGACCTTCTCCACCACGGCGGGCGGATAGCCGCGGCGCAGCAGCTGATCGGCGATCACCTCGATGCGCCGCGGGGTATTGAGCCCGACGACGTACGGCGGCCGGTCCTCCTCGGGGGCCGAGAGGCCGGCGGCGCGGCGCTCCTCGATGTTCCTGGCGATCTCCGCCATGCCCTTCTCGCTGGTGTCCATCGGCAGAATGTCGACGTCGCTGCCGACGCCGACGTGATCCTCACCGCAGATCCGCAGCGCATGCTCGAGGTGCGCCATGTAGTCCTCGACTGTCGGCTGGTGCGGCGAGGCGGCGAGATACGGCAGATCGAAGATCCCGACCACGCCGCCGTGGTCGGCGAGCGCGCGCAGCTGCGCGTCGCTCTTGTTGCGCGGATGCGGGTGGACCGCCGCGCAGCCGGCGTGCGTCATCACCGGCGGCTTGCGTGAGAGTGTCAGTACGTCGGTCGTGGTCGCGGCGTTGGCGTGACTCACGTCGACCGCGATACCGAGGCGGTTCATCTCGCGCAGCGCCTCGCGGCCGAGCGGCGTCAGGCCGCCGCCGTCGGGCTCCATCACGCCGGCGGCGAACGGCGACTTGCGGTTGTAGGACATCTGCATGACGCGCACGCCCAGGTTGCGGAACAGCTCGAGCGACTCGACCTTGCCCTGGAGCATGTCGGCGCTCTCGAACGAGAAGATGATGCCGAGCTTGCCCTCGCTCTTGGCGCGGGCGCAGTCGGCGGCGACCCGCACCTGGGTGAAGTACGCCGGGTGCACCTCGATCAGCTTCTGCACCCCGGCGATCTCGGCCACCGTCTTGGCGAAGTCGTCGTTGATCCCGCCGAGGGAGAACTTGATGACGTCGATGCCGCTGCCACGCACCGCATCGAGGTCGGCCTGGGGCAGCGGCAGATGCCCCGCGAATGGCGGACCGGAATTGCAGTCGAGGATCAGCGCCGAGTGATAGAGCGCGCGCGCATGCGCCGACACGGTGCCGCCGGCCGGATCGGCGTGCGCAGGTGCATCGGCGTGCGCCGGGGCCGGCTCGCCGCGCGCCAGCGGCGCGAGTGCCGCGGCGACCGCGGTGCCGGCCAGAGTCCGGGAGAAGTCGCGGCGGTTCACGGCGACCCACTCCGCACCGCCGTGCCCTGCAGCTCGAAGCGGGCCCCGCGCACCAGCTTCGCCACGCCGATGAACGCGCGCGCGGGCGGGTGGCCGTGGAAGTACCCGGCGTAGACGCTGTTGAACGTGTCGTAGAGCGTGAGATCGGTGCAGTACACGGTGACCGACAGCAGATCGTCCATCGTGTAGCCGGCGCGCGCGAGCGTCTGTTTCACGGCCTCCATCATGAGATGCGCCTCGGTGGCCGGATCCGTGGCGGCGACGCCCGTCTTAGGGTCGAGCCCGAGGTGTCCGGCCACGTAGAGCGTGTCGCCGCTGCGAACCGCGTCGCTGAAGGGCAGCGCCGGGGCGTTGGGGGCCACCGGATGGTCGAGGTAGACCCGCTCGGGCGCCGGCGCCGCGTGGGCCAATGTGGCCGCGAGCGCGAGCGCCGGGGCTGCGCACCAGAAATGCTTCGACATGACTCCCCCCTGACAATCGCTCATGCGGCGCGCGGCCCCGCGCGCGGACCGCTGAAAAGGTCCGCGACGCAAGCCGCGCCTTCGAGCTCGAGCAGCGCTCGCTTGACGGGCAGGCCACCGCCGAAGCCGGTCAGCGAGCCATCGGCGCCGATGACGCGGTGACAGGGCACGATGATCGGCAGCGGGTTCGCGCCGTTGGCGAGCCCGACGGCCCGCGGCGCGCTGCCGATGCGACGCGCCAGCTCCCCGTAGGAGATCGTCTCCCCGTAGGGAATCCCGAGCAGGCCCTGCCATACCGTGCGCTGGTAGGCGGTGCCCTGCATCGCAAGCGGCACGCTGAACGTGCGCCGGGTGCCGGCGAAGTACTCCTCGAGCTCGCGCCGGGCGTGTGCGAAGGGGGTGGCGCTGCGGCGCCACGCGGGCGGCGGCGTGAAGGGATGCCGGCCGCTCTGGAAATAGATCCGGGTCAGCGCCCGTGCATCGTCGGCGAGCAACAGCCCGCCGACCGGGCTATCGATTTCCCACCAGGAAATATCCGCCATGAGGCTATGTTACCCGCCTGCCCGCGCAGCCGCAGCGCGCGCGGGCTTCCTGGCGGGTGCCGTGCGCGTTGCCGGCTGCTCACCCGCCGCCCGCCACAGGTGAATCGTCGCGTACGACCGCCACGGGCGCCAGCATTCGGCGCGCTCCTCGAGCTGTCGGGGACTGAGCAGGGCAGTGCCGGCCGGCGCCGCCATGCGTCGCAGGACCCAGTCCCCGTGCGGCAGGGCGTCGGGCTCGCCGAGCGCCCGCAGCGCCACGTACTGGGCGGTCCAGGGACCGATCCCGGGGAGCGCGGTGAGCTGGGCGGCGACATCCGCGGGTGCCGCACCGAAGTCGACCCGGCCCTCGAGCACCGCCCGCGCCAGAACTTTGAGCGCCGCCACCCGGGCGGTCGTGATCCCGAGTCCGTCGAGCGGGGTGCGCGCGAGGCGTGCCGGTGTGGGAAAGAGGTGCGTGAGGGCGCCCTGCGGCGCGCCGAGCGGCTCGCCGGCGCGCTGCACGACCCGGCCGAGGAGCGTGCGCCCGGCCGCGACGCTCACCTGCTGCCCGAGCACCGCGCGCACCGCGCACTCGAAGGCATCCCACGCGCCCGGCACGCGCAGTCCCGGGCGCCGCGCCACCAGCGGTCCGATCAGGGGATCGCCGGCCAGCTCCGCCGCGATGCGCAGCGGGTCGCCGGCGAGATCGAACACGCGCCGCGCGGCCGAGGCGAGCGGCAGCAGCGCCGTCGGCGGCGCGCCCGTGACGCGCAGCTCGAGTGCGTCCTCACCCGCCAGCGGGCGTACCGCGATGAACGCCACGGCGCCCGCGCAGGCGAGCGTGCGGGCGTAGCCCGCGGCATCGACCCGCTCGACCCCGGCGAGCGTGCGGCGCGCGAGAAACTCCCGCACGTGCTCCCAGTCGTAGGGCGGCCGGTACGCGAGGCGCAGCAGCACCTCTTCGGCGGCGCCGTCGCCCGTGCCGGCGCGGCGCGCCCGGCGCAGCTCCCGCGGCGGGTGGCGGTAGACGCTGCGGAACGCGTCGTTGAAACGGCGGCAGCTGCCGAAGCCCGCGGCGAGCGCGACCTGCGTAACCGGCAGGTCGGTGGCGGTGAGCAGCGAGACCGCGAAATGCAGGCGGCGCGTCTGCGCCACGGCGATCGGCGAGGCGCCGACGTGGCGGGCGAAGAGGCGCAGCAGATGGCGCGGGCCGACGCCGAGACGCGCGGCGAGCGCCTCCACCGAGTCCTCGTCGAGCGCGCCGGCATCGATCAGGCGCAACGCGCGGCGCACGACCGCCGCGGTGCCGAGCCACGCAGGAGTGCCGGGGGCGGCCTCGGGCCGGCAGCGCCGGCAGGGCCTGAACCCGGCGGCCTCGGCCGCCGCGGCGCTGCCGAAGAAGCGCACGTGGCGGCGCTGCGCGAGGCGCGACGGGCAGATCGGCCGGCAGTAGATGCCGGTCGAGGTCACGGCGATGAAGAAGCGGCCGTCGAAGCGCGCGTCACGGCTCAAGCGCGCGCGGTTCAGCGCCTCGGCGTCGAGGCCGGCGATCGTCTCCATGGGCTGGAGACTAGCGCGCCGGCGTCCGCCGAGTAGCCGTTTTCGGACCTGGCGGACCTCAGCCGTTCTGCTTCTGCATGGCGCGCGCGAACGCGGGACGCGACACGACCCGCTTGACGTAGTCCTCGATCACCGGCGAGGCGGGCAGGAGCGGGCTCTTGGCGAAGAGCGCGAAGGAGGTCGCGTAAAGGATGTCGGCGGCCGAGAAGCGCTCGCCCGCAAGATATGGCACTTGCGTGAGGCGCGCGATCACGGCCGCCATCGCCTCCTCCACCGGCACCCAGCCGGCGGTGCCGCGCGGCACTTCCCAGCTCATGAACTTCGACATGACCGCGGGCTCGAGGATGCCCGCGTAGTAGGCGAGCCAGCTCAAGTAGGCGCCGCGCTCGGGCTCGCCGACCACCGGGCCGAGGCGCTGTTCGGGAAAGCGGTCGGTGAGATAGAGCGCGATCGCGGCCGACTCGAACACCACGACACCGTCGTCGGCGATCGCCGGCACCTTGCCGTGCGGATGCGGGTTGGCGGGATCGGGCGCCCCGCCCTCGCGGGTGCGGGTCGTGACGAGGTGGAGCGTGTAGGGCGCCCCGAGCTCCTCCAGCAGGAAGATGAAGCGCGTCGAGCGGGTGTTGGGACGGTGATACAGCGTGATCATGATTCAGCCCCCGGGGTGTGCGCGCCGGTCAGCGCAACGAGCGCAGCGTGTCGAGCGCCGCCTCGCGCAGCTTGCCGATCGCCTCGTCGATGCGCGCGCAGCTGCTGCCGGATTGCGGTCATGGTGGGGGCATGATACCCCGCCGCCGCGCCGCGCTCGATGCGTGGCTGCAGGATCTCGCGCCGAGCAGTGCGCTGCGCAGCGGGTACGGCCACGACCCCGCGCGCTGCTGCAGCCGCCGCGGCCGCGCGCGCGCCGCTCCCCCAGGACTTAACGATTCCTGAACGCCGGTTCCGCGGCGCGCTGCTGTCAGCGCCCCCGCGCGCCGCGCGTTTTGAGGAACAGGTGCAATTGGAGGATCGAACCATGCCTCGCCTCGTCAAATGGCTGATCGCCCTCGGTGCCGCCGCGGCTCTCTCGGGCTGCGTGGTCGCCCCCATCGGACCCCCGCGCGCCTATGTCGGCGTGGGCGTCGTAGCCCCTCCGGTCGTGGTGGTGCACGGCTACTACGGCGGCTACTGGCGCCACTAGATCCAGGGAACCTGCCGAGGCGGCGGGCGGCCGGTGCCGAGTGCGTGCGGCCCGCCGCGTGATTCAAACCGCCGCCTCCGCTAGTATCGGGTCCTCCGCGACGCACCGCGAGGACCTCCTTGAAAGTCGGCACCAAGACTGACGCCACCGCTCACCGCGCGTACGCGGCTGCGCGTTCCTAGCCGCACGATGTCGCTGCTCTCGTCCCAGGTGCGGACCGTGGTGCTGCTGTTCTGCGGCTACGCGGCCTGCTACTACTGCCGTGCGGACCTCTCGGTGGCGACACCGCTGATCGCCGACGAGCTCGCCCGGCGCGGCGTGAGCCACGCCGAGGCGCTGATCCACATCGGCACGATCTCTTCCCTCGGCGTGTTCGCCTACGCACTCGGGAAATTATTCCTGACGGGCCTCGGCGACTACTGGGGCGGACGGCGCAACTTCCTCATCGGCGTGGGCGGCGCGGCGGTCTTCACGCTGCTGTTCGCGGGCGGCGGGGCGCTGCCGGTGTTCACGCTCGCCTGGACGGCGAACCGGCTGACGCAGTCGGTCGGCTGGGCGGGCCTGATCAAGGTGTCCTCGAAGTGGTTCAACTACTCCTCCTACGGCTCGATCGCCGGGATCCTCAGCATCAGCTACCTCGTGGGCGATGCGCTCGCGCGGCAGCAGATGGGCATGCTGCTCGCTCACGGCTACGGCTGGCGCGTGCTGTTCGCGTTCGCGGGCGTCGTCGCGGCGCTGGCGCTGCTCGCCAACGTCCTGTGGCTGCGTGAATCGCGCGTCAGGGAAGGCCATGCTGAAGCCGAGCCCAATCCCGCGCTCAATCTCTTCACCTCCGGCGAGACGCGCCCCGCGAGCGTCGCGGCGCTGCTGGTGCCGCTCATGCGCAGCCGCGCGTTCCTGCTCGTCTGCCTGCTGTCTTTCGGCTGCACGATCATCCGCGAGACCTTCAACACCTGGTCGCCGGTCTATCTGCGGGACTTCCTCGGCTACAGCGTGAGCGACTCCGCCGGCCTGAGCGCGATCTTCCCGGCCGTCGGCGCGGTGTCCGTGCTGCTGGCGGGCTGGCTGAGCGACCGCCTGGGTCCGACCGCCCGCTCGCTGCTCATGTTCAGCGGTCTCGCGGGCGCAGCGCTGGCGCTGCTCGCGCTCACCGGGGTCCCGCCGGGTCAGTCCGGATCGCTGCTGCCCGTGATCCTGATTGCGCTCGTCTTCTTCGGCCTCCTCGGGCCCTATTCCTACCTCGGCGGCGCCTTTGCGCTCGATTTCGGCGGCAAGCAGGCGAGCGCGGCCTCCTCCGGGATCATCGACGGCATCGGCTATCTCGGCGGCGTGCTGGCCGGCGACAGTGTCGCGCGGCTCGCGGTCAACTTCGGCTGGCGCGGCGTGTTCGTGGCGCTCGCGGTGGTGAGCGCCGCCGCCGCGGCGAGCGCCGGCTACCTGCATGTCCTCAATCTGCGTACCGCGGCGCTCAAGACCGCGGCCACGGCGGGCGCCCATGGCTAACGTTGCGCGCGCGCTGCGCGTGTCCTGCACCCCGGAGGTGCTCATCGTCGAATGGGCGGGGGGCGGGTCGAGCGAGTTCGCGAGCCTGTGGCTGCGCGACAACCTCGCCGAGGACCGCGACCCGCACAGCGGTCAACGCCTCGTCGACGTCGCGGACCTGCCGGCGGCGCCGCGGCTGCGCGCGGCGCACACCGAGGACGGCCGCGTGCGCATCGAGTGGGAGGGCGAGGCCCGCGCGGCGAGCTTCGCGCTCGATTGGCTGGCGGCCGCGGCCGCGGGCGGCGCCGCACGCCGCCCGGAGCGGCAGGTACGCCGCTGGCTCGACGGTGCGCGCCTCGATGCACACCGCGACTTCGCCTGGGCCGCGCTCGCGACGCTGCGCGCCGACCCGGCGGGCCGCCTCGACTGGCTGACGCACCTCACGCAGGACGGCCTCGCTTTCGTGAGCGGCGTGCCTTGCGAGACGCACGCGATCCTCGCGGCCGTGACGCTCGTCGGCCGCGTGGCGCAGACCAATTATGGGGAAGTGTTCGACGTGCGCTCGGTGCCGCAACCCGAGAACCTCGCCTACTCGGACTTAGGCCTCGGACTACACACCGACAACCCCTATCGCGAGCCGGTGCCGGGATTCCAGGCGCTGCACGCGCTCGTCACCTCGCCCGAAGGCGGCGACAGCCTGTTCGCGGACGGGTTCGCGCTCGCCGGGCACCTGCG
>JAGWMP010000094.1 GCA_028871705.1 Gammaproteobacteria bacterium | reverse complement strand
TACGACAACCTGGTGGCCGAGCCGCGTCCGGTCCTCGAGCGCCTGTTGGGCTTTTGCGGCCTCAGCTGGGATGAAGCCTGTCTCGATCCGGCGCCGCGCGCAGCTGCCGTGAAAACCGCCAGCGTCTGGCAGGTGCGCGAGCCGCTTTACCGCCGCTCCTCGGGGCGCTCGCGCCACTACTCCCGCGAGCTCGCCGCACTCGCCGCCTACCTTGCCGAGCCTTAGGATGGCCGCACCAGCCATGACCGACCCGAGCCCGCCCGCGGCCAGCCTCGTGCCCATCTTCGCGACTCCGTTCGCGCAAGCCGCCCTGCCCGTCGAGGCTGCTTTCAACCAGACCCTCGCCGGACTGCTCGGGGCGAGAGCGACCGGGGAGCGCCACGATCCGGATCGCAGGCGTGATCCCCTTTGTTATGTGAGCCGCGAGGATCTGTTCGAATCGCGTGACGAGCCCATTGCGGCGCTTCGTAACCTCCTGCTTGCCGGGCTGTGCCGCTCGGTCCTCGCGGCTACGCTGCACGGCGAAGCGGAGTTCAGCCGGCTTGGCCTCCGGTCGCGCGCGCGATTCGTCATCGTCCGCCCGGACGGGTGCCTGCCTGCACAGAGCCTGGCCCTCGCCTCCTGGTGCGCCATCTATTGCGTCGCGGCGCCGCCGGCGCCGGCCGGACGCGCGGACAGCGGGGTGCTGCGCCTCTACGAGATGCGGCTCGGCGGCATGTTCGCCGATGCGACCACCTGGCGGCTGCGCCCCCCGTTCGCCGGCGGTCACCAGCTCTGGCATCCGCGACCGGGCTCGATGGCCCTTTTTCCCGCCCATCTGCTGCACGAGATCGCGCTCAACCGCAGCGATGGCGACCTGATGCTGGTCATTCTCAGAGCGCGGTTCGAAAATCCGGGTCAGCAGGAGATCCCACCCTGGTGAACCTGACCCTCAAACTGAGCCCGGGCTTCGCCGTGCCCTTCGCCGAGGGGTCCCTCGTACCCTGCGAGCGGCTCAACCGCGAGCTCGAAGCCTTGTTCCTCGAGCGTGAGAAGGACGAATACCGCAACCCCACGCCGAGCCACATCCCACAGGCGGAAACGTTCGAAAGCCGCTTCAACCTCTTCCGCTGGCGCGAGGCCTGCGTGCAGGAGCTGCGCTCCTTCATGCTGGACTCGGTGGCCCGCACGGTGCTCGACGCCACGACCCTCTCGCCCGAGGAGCTCGCACGGCTGCGGATACATAATCACACCTGGTACCACATCACCCGCTACGCCGGCTCTTTCGTCGCCCACAACCACCCCCTCGCCTGCTGGTCGGCCGTCTACTGCGTGCGGGCGGGCGAGACGCCGCCCGACCAGCCGGGAAGCGGACTGCTGCGCTTCCTCGACACGCGCGCGGGGGCGGGCAGCTACCTCGATGCGGGTAATCGCCTGCTGCGGACCCCATTCGCGACCGGCCCCCGCGAGATGCGGCTCGAGGCCGGCCAGATCGTGGTGTTTCCCTCCTACGTCATGCACGAGGTGAGTCCCTTCTACGGGCGCGATACCCGGATCACGGTCGCGACGAACTGCTGGTTCGGCTGAGACCGGCGCCCGACGGGCTCGGTCCATGTCTGTTGCAGATCTGCAACAGACCGTTACCGTGACCGTTTCCACGCAGGAAAGTCCCTGCTGAGCCGCTCCCCCTCCCGCGCTGCTGCTTGGCAACACCGAATCAAGATGCTCTAATGCGGGCCGGTCCCGGAAGCGCCCGAAAGAGAGCCACGCCGATGAGCGGGACGCGCCGGGGATATCTCGATTATCCGTTCGCATTTGCCAACCAATTCGCATTTCCAGTTAGTTAGGGGAGAAAACATGGCGAAAAGTCGCAGCTTGCAACAGGCTGTGCGTTTTGCGCTCGCGACGATCACGGCCTCCGCCGGCGTCACGACGCTGCACGCTCAGACAGCTCCGGCCCAGCCCGCGGAGGCTGCCGCAACGTCGCTCCAGGAGGTTGTGGTCACCGGATCGCGCTTGAAGACACCGAATGAGACGGCCATCAGCCCGATCACCACGGTGTCGGCCGCCGACGTGCAGGCGACCGGCCTGACGCGCGTCGAGGACATCCTCAACAATCTGCCGATGGTGTTCGCGGGTGAGAACGCGACCACCTCCAACGGTGCCGACGGCACCGCGACGATCGACCTGCGCGGCCTCGGCAATCAGCGCACGTTGACCCTCGTCAACGGCCTGCGCCTCGGCCCCGGTGCGGGCGACGGCCGCAACTACTCGGATATCAACGAGATCCCCGCGGCGCTGATCCAGCGCGTGGACATCCTCACGGGCGGCTCCTCCGCGGTCTACGGCGCGGACGCGGTCGCGGGCGTGGTCAACTTCGTCCTCAACGACCACTTCGAGGGCGTGAAGGTCGATGCGGGCTATCACTTCTTCCAGCACAGCCAGAGCAACCCGAACGACGTGCAGTCGGCCGTGGCTGCGGCGGGCTTTGCCCAGGCGCCCAATAGTGTCAACACCGGTTTCGGCAAGGACGTCTCGATCATCGCCGGGTCGAATTTCGCCGACAACCGCGGTAACGCCACCGTCTACATGACGTACGACAACCAGGGCGCCGCGCTGCAGAAGAACTACGACTACAGCGCCTGCTCGCTCACGGTGGGCGCCTCCGGGCTGGCTTGCGGCGGCTCGAGTACCTCGGCAAAGAACGGTGCCGGCGGCAGCTTCCGCGCCTACAGCGCGAGCGGCTCGCGTATGTTCAACAATACGGTCGACGGGACCAACAACGCGTTCCGCCCATTCGCGCGCCCGAACGACCTCTACAACTACGGGCCGCTCAACTATTACGAGACCCCCGAAGAGCGCTGGACGGCGGGCGGGTTCCTCACCTACGAGATCAATTCGCACGCCACCGTCTATGCGAACGTCATGTACATGCGCAATCGCCAGCTCGCACAGATCGCGGCTAGCGGCGACTTCGGCAACCCCTCGTTCATTCCTTGCGCCGACCCGCTGCTGAATGCCGCCGAGAGCGCGGTGGTCTGTAGTGCGGCGAACCAGGCCCTGCAGGGTAATCCGTACGAGACCTTCAACGGCACGAACTATCCCGGCCTGAACATGTACATCCTGCGCCGTAACGTCGAGGGTGGGCCGCGCGTCGCGGACTTCCTCACGGACAACGCGCGCGAGGTGTTCGGCGTCAAGGGCGACATCGACGATGCCTGGAGCTACGACTTCCACGCGCAGCACAGCGCGGTCGACGACGCCGTATCTAACCTCAACTACATGTCGAACACCGCCATCCAGCAGTCGCTGAACGTGCTGCCGGGTGCCGGCGGGCCGGTGTGCGGCGGTCCCAGCAACGGCCTCGGCGTCGGCCCGCTGGTGACTCCGGGAACGGCGTTCTCGCCGAACTCGAGCTGCGCGCCGTGGAACATCTGGACCGCAAACGGTGTCAATCAGGCGGCGCTCGGCTTCCTGTCGATCCCGGAGCAGCTGCAGGAGACGGTCACCGAGTACGTGGTGAACGGCTCCATCACGGGCGACCTGGGCAAGTACGGGGCGAAGCTCCCGAGCGCCGACGATGGTCTGCAGGTGAACGTCGGCACCGAGTGGCGCCAGGACTCCGCCAACTTCGCGCCGGACTACGTGTCGCAACAGGGCATCGCGGCGGGCGGCGGCGGTGCCACGGTGCCGGTGGTCGGCGGGATCTCGGTGTGGGAGGCGTTCACGGAGCTGCGTCTGCCGCTCGCCCAGCACCAGACGATGGCCGAGGATCTCTCCCTCGAGGGTGGCTACCGCTATTCCTCCTACGACCTTGGCTTCAACACCAACACCTACAAGCTCGGTCTCGAGTGGGCGCCGGTGAAGGACCTGCGCATGCGGGGCAGCTTCCAGCGCGCGGTGCGTGTCCCGAACATCGGCGAGCTCTTTGCGCCGTCGTCGGTCGGACTCGATGGATCCGAGGATCCCTGCACCGCGGGGCTGGCGCCGGGATCGACTACGACGCTGACCAACGGGGCGACACTGGCAGGCTGCGAGGCGAGCGGCCTCAAGGCGGCGCAGTTCGGCAACCTCGCCTCCAACCCGGCCGGACAGTACAACGGCCTGCTCGGCGGCAACACGAGCCTGCAGCCTGAGATCGCCGATACCTACACGGTGGGCTTCGTGCTCACCCCAAGGGTCGCGCCCGGCCTGATGTTCTCGGTCGACTACTTCGACATCAATATCAAGAACGTCATCGAGACCATCGGCGGCAATGCCATCATCAACGGCTGCGTGTTCAGCGGGCAGTTCTGCAATCTGGTGCACCGCAACAACAACGGCTCGCTGTGGGCGAATCCGCTCGGCTACGTGGTCGACACCCTGATCAACGCCGGACAGCTCGACACCCGAGGCTTCGACGTCAAGGGCAGCTACCGGCAGTCGTTGCCGCAGGGCTTTGGCTCACTGATGTTCGGGCTCGAGGGCACCTACCTCCAGTCGCTGGCCACGACACCGGTGGCAGGCCAGGGCAGCTACGACTGCGCCGGCTACTTCGGCGATCTCTGCGGAGGCAGCGATCCGAAGTGGCGCTCGGTGCTCAACATGACCTGGTCCACGCCCTGGGATGCGCTCGATGTGACCTTGCGGTGGCGCTACTTCGGCTCCCAGACCTCGGAACAGCTGAACCCGAGCAAGTACCTGGCGGGAACCTCGTTCTACCCGCCGCTGTCGCACATCGCCTCCTACAACTGGTTCGATCTGTCGGGCACGTTCAACCTCTACAAGAACGTCCAGCTGCAGCTCGGTGTGAACAACATCTTCGACAAGAGCCCGCCGCTGGTTACGCTCGCGGACTGCTCGACCGCCAGCCCGGGCGGCGCAAACTGCAACGGCAATACCTTCCCCGGCGTCTACGACGCCATGGGACGGTACGTGTTCGCGACGATCACCGCGCAGTTCTAAGGCCGGAACGTCGACCTCTCAGACGGCGGACCGCAAGGTCCGCCGTTTTTTTTGGCCGGCCGTCAGCGCAGCCGGCGGATCCGGTGGACGCGGGCGCTCGGGGTGTGCATGAGGTAGGAGCCGAAACTGGCCCGGGTGATGAACACCGCATCCCCCGCGGCGAGCAGCGGGTCGGCCTCGTCCATCAGTTCCCACAATGCCCCACCCTCCAGCGTCACCGTCATGTGGCCGGCCGCGTTGTGCGCGACCGATGACACCCTGGTCGCGAGCGAAGGACTCGCCGGCGGGGGCTTGGGATGCTCGGCGGAATAGAGCCCGAAGGAGGGCGCGGCGGGCGGGGGCGAGGGTACGGCGGCCGCGGGCGCGGCGGCGGGCATCGCGGGCGCAGCGGGCGCTGGCGAAGTGACCGGCGCCGCGGCAGGAGCGGCAGCGCCGGCGGCGGCGGCAGGCGCTGCGCCCGCCGCAGCAGTCGCCGGCGGGGCGGCTGGAGCGGGCGCGGTGGCGGCGGCGTGACCGGCGATCCTGTCGTAGCAGGCCAGCCGCTGCGCATCCGAGCCCAGGGCGGCACAGACGGCGAGCTCGGACGGCGGTGCGGATTGCGCCAGGCACGCGAGCGGGGCGAGCGCGAGCGCCGCAACGGGCAGGCGCTTCGGCAAGGCGGACCTCGGCCGCGGGCTCACAGGGCCTCCGTCAGGCCCGCGCCGTAATAGGTGCCGACCGCCTCGGTGGCAGCGCGGATCAGGTCGCGCTCCGCCGCGCTCAGGAACGGATTCCAGATGTCGAAGATCAGGACGCCGCGCGGCACGTCGGAATCGTTCCACGCCTCGTGCTCGATCGTATCGTCGAAGACCCAGGCCTTGCCCGCCACCCACTCGCGCGTCTCGCTGCCGACGCGAAAGCGGCAGCCGGGTGGGACGACGAGCGGCAGGTGCACGGTGAGGCGGGTATTGGTTACACCGGTGTGCGGCGGGATGTGGGTATGCGCGTCCAGGATGGAGAAGAAAGCCGTCGGGCCGCGCCGCGCCACGTCGACCTGCGGGGCGCTGCGCAGCAGCTCGGCGGTGCGCGGACAGCGCGCCAGGTGAGCGGCCTGCGGCTGCGATTGATTCCACAGGAAATAGGCGCTCCAGCGGCGCGACTTGTTGAGCTCCTTCCACTGCTTGAGCGGTACGCCCTCCGGATAGGCGATATAGGGCTCGAGCCCCTCGCGATCGGCGACCAGCACGCTCATGAGCTCGGTGCGGATCTCCTCGCTCGCCGCCTCGAGAGCATCCAGCCAGGGGAATTCCGCGCGCTCGAAGAACTCCACCGCCGGGATCTGCGGGAAGTACATGAAGGTCGGCTGTGGCAGATAGCGCGCGCGGCTGCCCGTGAGCAGCTCGATGCAGTGGTCCACCCGGCGGAATGGCCCGCCGCCGTGACTCGCCCGGATGCCTCCGAGGCGCTCCTCGATGGCCGCGGCGAGCGCCGCCTCATCGCGCGCCACGGCCGCCCGGGCGTGCTCGATCACCGGGGCGACCGTCTCCGGCGGCGTAGCGCCGGGCGGCAGTGTCGCGAGCGCGTTGCGGTAGACGCGCGCGGCATTGCGCGCATCGCCCGTCGCCTCCATCAGCGCGCCCTTCTGCAGGAGTGAGGCGAGGTGGCGCGGCTCGAGCGCAAGCGCCCGCTCGAGCGCGTCGAGCTCCTCGGGCAGGCGGTTGAGCGCGTGCAGGCTGGAGGCGAGATTCGACCACAGGTTCGGGTGCTGCGGATCCGCCTGGGTGGCGCGGCGGAAGAGCTCGGAGGCCTTGGCAGCCTCGCCGCGGTTGAGCATCTGTAGCCCGAGCTCGTTCAGTACGGCAGGATGGGCCGGCGCGAGCTGCGCGACACGCGCGAGCAGCTGATCGGCCTCGAAGGTGCGTCCGGCGGCGAGCGCGGCCTTGGAGGCCTGGATCATGCGCAGTACGGTGGCGTTGTCCGTGGCCGCCCCGCCGGCCGCGGCGTTGACGTCGCTCATCAGTCTCACCTAATGTTTTTCACGTGTCCGCCCTGCAATTCTAACCCGAAGCGCACCGTCCGCAGGGAGCCGTCCTGGAAACACCGCCGCAAGTGCAGTTCGAGCTGATGCGGGTCGCGGCCCTGCTGGAGAGCGATCCGCGCGCGGCCGCGCGCGCCGCCGCGCAGATCGTGCGCTCGCATCCTGCCGAGCGGACGGCACTGCTGCTGCTCGCGACGGCGCACCGCCTGTGCGGCGACCCCGAAGCCGCCGTGGCGGAATGCGCGGCGCTCGCCGCGGCGCAGCCCGACTCCGCCCCGATTCTCCTCGAGCTCGGGCGCGCGCTGCGTGCCGCGGGGCGCGACCCGGAAGCGCTCGCGGCGCTCGCGCGCGGCGTAGAGCTCGCGCCCGATCTGGCCGAGGGCTGGCGCGAGCTGTCGCTGCTGCACGCGGCGCGCGGCGACGCCCTCGCCTGCGATTCCGCCTACGCGCGCTTCGAGGCGCTCGCGCCGGAGAGTGGGCGGCTCGAGGAGGCCGTCGCGGCGCTCGCCGAGCAGCGCTACGACAGCGCCGAGGAGCTGCTGCGGCAGGCGCTGGCACGCACGCCGCACGACCCCCTCGCGCTGCGGCTGCTGGCGAAAGTCGCGCGGGCACGGGAGAACTACCCGGAAGCGGAGCGGCTGCTGAGGCAGTGCCTGCAATTCGCGCCTGGCTATAGCCGCGCGCGCCTCGACCTGCTCGGCGTGCTGCACGAGCAGCAGAAGGGCGAGCCGATGCTGCCGCTGGTCGAGCGGCTGCTCGCCCGCGACCCCGGCAACGAGGATTATCGCACCGTGCAGGCGATCGCCTGGACGCTGCTGGGGGAGACCGGGCGCGCCCTGACGGTGCTCGCGACGCTGACCCGGGAGTTTCCGCAGAGCGAGGTGGTGTGGCTCAACTACGGACACACGCTGCGCACCGCCGGTCGGGGCGCCGAGGCCATCGCCGCCTATCGCCGCTGCAGCGCCCTCAAGCCCGGATTCGGCAGTGCCTGGATGGCGCTCGCCAACCTCAAGACCTTCCGCTTCACGCCGCAGGACGTGGAGGCCATGCGGCGCGAGCTCGCGCGCGAGCAGCTGCCGGAGGAGGAGCGCTCGCAGTTCGAGTTCGCACTCGCCAAGGCGCTCGAGGATGCCGGCGAGTATCGGGACTCCTTCGCGCATTACGCGCGCGCCAACTCGCTGCGGCGCGCGGTCGTCAACTACCGCGGCGAAGTGCTCACGCATTTCGTGGAGCGCACGCGTACGCTCTACACACGTGAGTTCTTCGCGGCGCACGCCGGCTGCGGCTCACCCGCGCCCGATCCCATCTTCGTCGTCGGACTGCCGCGGGCCGGCTCGACCCTCGTCGAGCAGATCCTCGCCAGCCATTCGCAGGTCGAGGGTACGCGCGAGCTCACCGACGTCACACAGATCGCCGTCGAGCTCGGCGACCGGGACGAGGAGTCCTCGGCATATCCGCAGTCCGTCGCCGCGCTGACGCACGGGCAGCTGACCGCGCTCGGCGAGCGCTACCTCGCGCAGACGCGCGCCCACCGGCTGCTCGGCCGCGCCCGGTTCGTCGACAAGATGGGCAGCAATTTCCTGCATCTCGGGCTCATTCACCTGATGCTGCCGAATGCCCGCATCATCGACGTGCGGCGCGCGCCGCTCGCCTGCTGCTTCGCCAACTTCAAGCAGCATTTCCACCGCGGCGCGTGGTTCACCTACAGCCTCGAGGACCTCGGACGCTACTATCGCGACTACCTGACTCTCATGGCGCACTTCGATGCCGTGCTGCCGGGGCGCGTGTATCGGCTGAGCTACGAGGCTCTGGTGGGCGACCTCGAAGGGGAAGTGCGCGGGCTTCTCGGCCACTGCGGCCTGCCCTTCGAGGAGCAGTGCCTGCGCTTCCACGAGACAGAGCGTTCGGTGCAGACGGTGAGCTCGGAGCAGGTGCGCCGCCCGCTCTACACCGAGGCGCTCGGGCAGTGGCGCAATTTCGAGCCCTGGCTGGGTCCTCTCAAGGAGGCGCTCGGGGAGCTGGCGCCACCGCCGCAGGGCGCGGCGCACGGCGCTTAGGTGCCGCGCTGCTGCGCCGCCGGCGTATCGAGCAGCGGCGCGAGCGGCGCGAGATACGGCTCGTAGTTGCGCCAGCGCTCGATCGAGGCGGAGTTGATCTTCTGCCGCACCTGCCAGCGGCTCGCCGTGATCACCACGCGGCCGGACTGGTGGAAGTCGAGACAGCGCGGATCCCACGGCAGGCCGATGAAGCCGAGCATCCGCCGCGTCCAGTCCTCCTGATCGCTCACCAGCGCCTCGTAGGGAACCTCGAGCAGCGTCTGCGGCGGGAGCGCGGCGCGCCAGTGCGCCGTGATGCGCAGGTACTGCCGGTAGTAGTGCGCGAGGCTCTCGAGATCGTGCGCGTGCGGGTGCAGGTCGCCGAAATTCTGGAAATACAGCGACAGACAGGTATCGAGCGGATGGCGTTGCATGTGCAGGATGCGCGCACGCGGGAACACCGTGTGAATGAGGCCGGCGTAGAGAAAATTCGCGGGCATCTTGTCGATCACGCGCAGCGCGTCCCCGGCGCGCTCGCCGATGCGCTCGAGGTATTCGCGCGCGAGCGCGGCGAGCACGTCGCGACGGGCATCGGCCCCCGCGCCGGCCGCTCTGAAACGCTCCAGCGCGCCGTCCCAGAACCTCACCTCCCCCGCACCGAATGCCTGCTGGTGGGAGGCGAGGATCTGCTCGGTGAGCGTGGTGCCCGATCGCGGCATGCCGACGACGAACACCGGCAGCTCGGATGCAGACGCGCCCGGGTGGGGCTCGCTGAGGAAAGCGCGATCGAAAGTGCGCATGCTCTCCCCGACCTCGCGCTCGAGTCCCGCGCGGTCGTAGGGCGCGCCGTGGCGTCGGGCGAGCTCGTGCGCCAGGCGGTACTCGCCGAATGCCTCGGAATATTTCCCGAGGTCGTCGTAGTACTTCCCGAGCGCGAAGCGCAGGCCGATCTCGTGCGCCAGCGGCAGCCGCTTCGCCAGCAGCGTCCGGACCCCGTCGAGCCATGCACCATCGGCCTGCGTCATGCGGCGCTGAGCGGCGATGCTGCAGTAGAGCGCCGGTGAGCTGGCATCGCGCGCCAGCGCGCGCCCGAACAGCTCCGTGGCTTCGGCAAATTCCCCGCGGTCGGCGCACAGATCGCCGAGCAGCGACAGGGCGCCCGCGTGCTCCGGATCCGCCGCGAGAATCGCGCGGCAGACGCTTTGCGCCTCGGCGGCGCGGCCTTCCAGGCGCAGCGCCGTCGCGAGACTGAGCTGCGTCTGCGGGTGGTCCGGTTCGAGGGCGAGTGCCCGCCGGTAGCTCGCAATCGCCTCGCCGAGCTCACCGAGCTCGTGTTGCGCCTGCCCGAGCTGACGCTGGGCCTCGGCGCTTTGCGGCTCGAGCCCGACGGCGCGCGCGTAGGCGTCGCGCGCGCCCTGGTAGTCACCCGCCTCGTACAGTACGTTGCCGAGATTGCGCAACGCCGGAGTGAAGCGGGGATTGAGCTGCACCGCCCGGCGGAAGCTCGCGGCGGCCTCCACCCCCTGTCCGCCTGCCGCCAGCACCAGGCCGAGAGTGTTGTGCGCGGGACTCGAGGCCGGAGCGAGCGCGACCGCCCGCTCGCCACGCGTGCGCGCCTCCTCGAGCTGTCCGGCCTGCCGCAGCGCATTCGCCAGATTCGCATTGAGCTCCGCATCGTCGGGACTGATCGCCAGCGCGCGCCGGTAGCACTCGGCGGCGCGCGTGCACTCGCCCAGCTCCTGGTTCGCGTTGCCGAGATTGTTGTGCGCGGCGAGCAGGCGG
>JAGWMP010000093.1 GCA_028871705.1 Gammaproteobacteria bacterium | reverse complement strand
CGCCGCGCGGGGCGCGAGGCGCGCGGCGACGAAGCGTGAGACCGCAGGCCCCGCGAGCAGCACGAACACGAAACGCACGGTCTGCAGCGCCATGACGAACGAGAGGTCGACGCGGCTCGAGGCGGCAACGATCGCGACCGAGTCGACGCCGCCGGGGCTGGTGGCGAGGTACGCCGTCAGGGGATCGACGCCGAAGGCCTCGACCAGGATGAGCGCGAGACCGCCGGCGAAGAGCATCAGCGCGCCGATCGCGGCGAGCGTCTGCGGCAATGCCCGCAGGGCATGCGCGAGGATGTCGCGGGTGAAGCCGAGCCCGATGCTCCAGCCGACGCAGGCGTAGCTCGCCGCCAGCAGCCACGGCGGCAGCTCGAGCTGCATCAGGCCGCGAGAGTGCAGCACCGCGCCGAGCACCATGGGCACCAGGAACACGCCGGCCGGAATGCGTGCCACGCGGCCGATCAGCCCGCCGCCGAGGGCGAGGGCGAGCGTCTGCGCGAACGGCCACGCCGCGAGCGGGGGAAACCAGGCGACGGCGGCGGCCGGCGGCGCATGCGGCCCAGCCCACAGCCGCGCGACCACCGTGGCGAAGGTCGCGACCAGCACCACGCGCAGGTACTGCATGAAGGCGACGAGACGCGTATCGGCGCCGAACTCCCCGGCCATGAAGACGATGGCCGACGCCGCACCCGGTGCCATGCCCCACACGGCCGTGGTCCCCGGGAGGACCCGCCAGCGCGTCATGGCGGCGCCGATCAGGCTGGCCGCGGCGATCACAGCGGCGATCACGCCGAGGAAGACCGGCCAGCGCGCGATGAATACCGCCAGGATCCCGGGCGTGAGCGCCCGGGCGATCATGCAGCCGATCACCGCCTGCGCGGCGTAGAGCGGGGCGCGCGGCAGGTGCACGCCGGCGCCGAGCCCCTCGAGCGCGATCGCGGCGATCATCGGGCCGAGCAGGATCGCCGCCGGCAGGCGCGCCCACATGAGGAGCGCCGCGCAGAGAGTCGAGCCTGCGATCAGCACGAGCCAGCGCAGCGCCGGCGTCAGCGGGTCGAGCGGCAGCCTCGGGTCGGGCATGTTGGAATGGGTCTCGAGCGGACTGGCGTCCGGATTGAAACAGTATCACCATGGCGGTTGCTTCCGGAGAACTACACCATGAACGACCGGATCACGCGGCGGGACTTCCTCGATGGCATGGCCTGCGCCATCGTCGCGGGCGCGGCGCCCCGACCCGGCCTCGCGCTCGAGGCCGCGCCCTATCCGCCCGCGCGCACCGGCTACGGCGGCAGCCGCCCGCAGGACTTCGCGGTGGCGCACGGCGTGCGCGACGGCAAGCGCTACGCGCTCGACTCGCGTGCCGTGACCGAGCACTACGACTTCATCATCGTGGGTGCCGGCATCGGCGGCCTCGCTTCCGCCCACTACCTGCGCAAGGCGCGCCCGCACGCGCGCATCCTCATCCTCGAGAACCACGACGACTTCGGCGGCCACGCACGGCGCAACGAGTTCGACGTCGGCGGGCGGATGCTGCTCGGCTACGGCGGCAGCGAATCGCTCGAGGGCATCCGCCGGCGCTGGTCGAGCGTCGCGCGCGAGTGCGTCGCCAGCATCGGCGTCGACGTCGACCGCCTGGAGCGCGCCTTCGATGTCGGGCTCTATCCCGGGCTCGGGCTCTCCTCCGGCCTCTTCTTCCCGCGCGAGACCTACGGCGTCGACCGCCTCGTCACCGGCGACCCGGTGCGGCAGCTGCCGACCGACATCCCGGCGGAGCTGCATCACGGCCGCACCGCCGCCGCGTTCCTCGCCGACTGCCCGGTGGAGGAGGCGCAACGCTCGAAGCTGCTCGATCTCTACACGGGGCAGCGCGACGTGCTCGCCGGGATGAGCGTCGCGGCGAAGCGCCGCACGCTCGAGAAGACCTCGTACCATGATTATCTGGCGCAGCATTTCGGCCTCGATGCGCGCTCACTCGCGATGTTCGACGGCCGCACGCTGGACCTCTTCGCGGCGAAGGCCAACGCGGTCTCGGCGCTCCTCGCCTGGCAGTGCCAGTACCCGGGCTTCCAGGGACTCGGGCTCATGATGTCGCGCGAGGGCATCCTCGAGGGCGATCCCTACATCCATCATTTTCCCGACGGCAATGCGACGCTGGCGCGGCTCTTCGTGCGCGAGCTCATCCCCGGCGTCGCCCCGGGCCACACCATGGAGGACGTGATCGGCGCCCGGTTCGACTATGGGCAGCTCGATGCGCCGGCGAACGACGTGCGGGTGCGGCTCTCGTCCACGGTGGTGGCGCTCGGCAATCGCGACAAGGGCGCCGAGGTGCTGTACTCACGCGGCGGGGAGTTGACGCGCGCCGCCGCGCCGCACGTGATCTACGCGGGCTACTCGGCGATGCTGCCCTACATCTGCACGGACCTGGGCGACGGCCAGCGCCACGCGGTCGCCGACCAGGTGCGCGGTCCGCTCGTCTACGTGAACGTGGCGCTGCGCAGCTGGCGCTCGTGGGTCAACCGCGGCGTGCACTACGTCAACAATCCGGCGGGCTTCTACAGCCACCTCAAGCTCGATTATCCGGTGAGTCTTGGCGACTATCGCTTCCCGGCGAACCCGGATGGGCCGATGATTCTGCACCTGCTGCATTGCCCGTATCCGGACGGCCCGGTGAAGGATCTGCGCAGCGCCTGGCGCGCCGGACGGGCGCTCGTCTACGCCATGCCCTTCGATGAGTTCGAGACGCGCGCGCGCGATGAGCTGACGCGCATCCTCGGTCCCGGCGGCTTCGATGCCGGGCGCGACATCGCCGCCATCACCGTCAATCGCTGGGGTCACGGCTACGCCTACGACATGGATACGCTGTTCGATGACCCCGTGAAGTCGGCGCAGGAGACGCTTCTCAGCCACGCGCCGCTCGGGCGCATCCATTTCGCCGGCACGGACGCGGCCTGGATGGCCTATGCCCATTGGGCGATCGACGCGGCGCACCGCGCCGCGCACGAGATCACCGGCTAGCGCAGGTGGTAGTCGACGAACACGTGCTTGGGAATCATGCAATGCACGCCCTTGCGGATATCGACCACCTGCGTCACGCGGCAGTCGCCGACGATTGAGGTGAGCGCGTAGGCCTCCTCGCGGCTCATCGGTACGAGCTTCTGGGTGGCGAGCCAGTTGACGGTCTGCTCCACGGCGATCTTCATCGCCTGATTCAGGTCCTCGTCGTAGCCCATGAAGATCCAGTCGGTCCTGGTCTCGGCCCAGGGCCACTCGGTCTTCAGGTCCTTCCGCACGATCGGCTGGATCTCGATCTCCTTATAGGCGCACTCGAGCGCGGTGAGATTCACCTCGCCATTTCCCTGGCGGCAGTGGGAGTCGCCGGTCCAGATGAGTCCGCCCGGCTGGAACACCGGGAGGTAAAGCGTCGAGCCGGCCTGCAGCTCGTTCAGGTCCATGTTGGAGCCGTTCTTCCAGGGGCGCAGCGTGCTGGTGCGGCCCTTGGCATCCTTGATGGGCGGGCCGGCCTTCGGCGGCGGCTCGTTGGGATCGACGCCCACCGCGAACGTGCCCGGGAAGGGCTTGAGGTCAATCATGATCCCGGGCTTGAACTCGGTCTGCATCCTCGCGAGATCGAGCTTGTAGTAGCGCACGAAGCCTTCGGGAAACTCGGCGGCGAGGAGCCCTACCGTGGGGAAGTCCTTGCCCGGCAGGTTGAAATTGAAGGCGTCCGCCTTGGGAACGATCTTCAGGATGTGGATCTCGAGCGTGTCGCCGGGCTCGGCCCCCGTGACGAAGATCGGGCCGGTGATCGAGTGCGGGCCGCCGCCGTCGTTCTCGCGGCGCAGCTTCACGATCTCGTCCATGTCGGCCCCGGGCTTGATCTGCCCGAGCGAGTGCGAAATCGTCTCGATGGAGACCGTGTCGCCGGAGTTCACTGTGAGGCGCGGCTTCTCGCTGGTGTCGTACCAGCCCCACTGCACGTTGTCGGGCGTCGCGGCCAGCACGTAGTGCTTCGGTGCCGCCGCCCCCTGGGCGGCGCTCCCGGCGAGCGCCGCGGCGGCGAGGACGGTGAGCGAGGCGAGGAGCGTGAGCGGGATTCGCATGGCCTTCTCTCCACGGCGACCGGTGCCGGTCCCCGCGATCATAGGCCAAGCGGCTCTCAGCGAGGAGACGGGTGCGGCAGGCTCCCGGCGCGCGGCTCGAGGTAGAAGGCGTAATGGGCCAGGCAGCTGCGCAGGAAGCTGCGCGGGCCGTAGCCGGCGCGGCGCAGCACGGCCCGGTGCGAGAGCCACACGGCGCAGGCCGCACCCGCGACCAACGCGCGGTGCGCGAGGCGCAGCGCCAGGCGTACGGGGGCCGGCCGGCGGGCACGCAGCGCCAGCAGCAGCTCCGACTCGAAGCCGATGTGCGCAAGCTCCTCGCACACCATGATGCGGCAGATACCCTTCAGCCGCTGGCAGCCGGTGGCCGCTTCCAGCGCCCGGTAGTAGACCTTGCCGATGAGCTCGGCGCAGAGGAGCACGTAAAGATAGAGCTCGAAGCCGGCGAGGCGGCGCAGACGGCGGAACACCGAGTCGCTCCAGTGCCGGCGCTTGAGCGGAATCGCGTGGTCCGCCATGAAGTAGCGCAAGAGCGTCGCATGCCGCTGCTCTTCCCGGATGAAAAGCCCGACGATGCGCGGCAGGGTGCTGAGCCCCTCGGCCTGCGCGAAGCGCTCCGCCGCCGCCTGGAGCGTCGCGCCCTGCGACTGCTCGCCGAGCTGGAAGGTGGCGATGGAGGGGGCAATCAGCCGCCGCTCCTCGGCGGTGAGCAGATCGGGCAGGCCCCAGGGCACACGCCGCGGATGCTCGGCGTGATACTCGAAATGATTCAGCCAGATACGCAGGTCGACGGCAAGCATGGCGGCACCCTCCTCGAGCTCTTGGCAGAAGAGTCTCGGAGTCCATTCGGCAGGGCGGGTGATGCAATTCGGGCGAATTCGGGCAGCGCCGCTATCATGCGGGCGGTGAGAGATGCCTCATCCCGAGGGCCGTGGCGTGCGGCGGCCGCGGCCGCCCTGTGGTGCGGCTGCCTGCTGCCCGCGCCCGGCGCACGGGCCGCCAGCATGGCCTCCACCTCCACCACCTCCACCACCACCTCCACCACCGCCGCCACCGCCACCTCCACCACCTCCACCACCGCCGCCGCCACCACCGCCGCATTCGACACCCGCCCGGTAGCGGCCGCCCTGGCGCGGCTCCTGCCAAAGCAGGCGGCGCAGTTCGAGCTGCGCACCCTCGACTCCCCCGGCGGGCATGAGCGCTTGCGGATCTCGGGTATTGAGGGACACGTGCGGATCGAGGGCAGCACGCCGAGCGCCCTCTTCTTCGGGGCGAACTGGTATTTGAAGTACGTCGCCCGCCGCCACTTCTCCGAGAGCGGCGATCAGACGGGAGCGGGCTCAGCGCTGCCCGCACCCGCCGCGCCCATCGAGATTGAGACCCCGTACCGGTGGCGCTACGCGCTGAACGAGAACGTCGACGGCTACACGGCGCCGTACTGGGACTTCGCGCACTGGCAGCGCGAGATCGACTTCCTCGCGCTCTCGGGCATCAACGCCATGCTCATCGAGCGCGGTACCGACACCGTGCTGTACCGCACCTTCCGCGACTTCGGCTACACCGACGCCGAGATCCGCGCCTGGATCACCGAGCCCGCGCACCAGAACTGGCAGCTGATGGGAAATCTCTGCTGCTTCGACGGCCCGATCAGTCGCGAGCTCCTCGCCAAACGCGCCGCCTCCGCCAGGCGAATCATCGCGCGGCTGCGCGCGCTCGGCATCACGCCCGTGCTGCCCGGATTCTACGGCATCGTGCCGCAGGACTTTGCCAGGCGCTTCCCCGGCGCACACGTCATCGCGCAGGGAGAATGGGCCGGCTTTACCCGGCCCGACTGGCTCGATCCGCGCGATCCGCTCTTCGCACGCCTCGCGGCGGCGTTCTACCGGCATCAGCGCGAGCTCTTCGGCGATACCGCCGTTTACGACATGGAGGTCTTCCAGGAAGGCGGCGATCCGGGCGACGTTCCGGTGGCGCCCGCCGCGCACGCCGTCGAAGCGGCGCTGCGCGCGGCGCACCCTGGCGCGCTGTGGATGATGCTCGCCTGGCAGGGCAATCCGCGGCCGGATCTGCTCGCGGGCGTGGACCGCTCGAAGCTCCTCGTCATCGACATCGATCACGACCGCGTGCCGCGCAACGACCGCGCGCGCGACTTCGAGAGCGCGCCGTTTCTCTTCGGCGGCATCTGGGAGTTCGGCGGCCGCACGACGCTCGGCGCGAACCTGGGCAACATCACGACGCGGCTCCAGCGCCTCGCCCGCACCAACGCCAACATGGCGGGCACCGCCGTGTTCACGGAGGGCACGGGCACGAATCCCTTCGCGCTCGATCTCTTCACCGAGATGGCCTGGCGCGAGGCGCCTGTGGATGTCGGCGCCTGGGCGCGCCAGTACGCGCAGCGCCGCTACGGCACGGACGATCCGCATGCGGCCGCCGCCTGGCAGGTGCTCACCCGGACCGCCTACGACATCCGCGTCGACGACGTGGTCTTCAACAGCGAGCGCGACGCGGCGCAGGAATCGCTCTTCGACGCGCAGCCCTCCCTCACCGCCAACAAGGCCTCGAACTGGTCTCCCGAGGGGATGCGCTACGATGCGGCCGCGTTTCGCCGTGCGCTGCCCGAGCTGCTCGCCGCCGCGCCCCGCACCGCCGGCGGCGCGCACGACCTCGTCGATGTCGCGCGTCAGACGCTCGCGAATGAAAGTCGTGTGCTGCTGCCGCAAATCAAGGCCGCGTACGACGCGAAGGACCGCGCGCGCTTCGGCGCGCTCACCGCGCGCTGGCTGCGGCTCATGGACCTGGAGGATGAGCTGCTCTCGACCGATCGCAGCTTCCTCGTCGGCACGTGGCTGAAGCAGGTCGGACTCTGGGCTTCCTCGCCCGAGGAGCGCGCGCGGCTCGAATACGACGCGCGCTCGCTCCTCACCACCTGGGGCGATCGCAAGGCGAGCGAGCAGGCGATGCTCCACGACTACGGCAACCGCGACTGGGCCGGACTGACCCGCGACTACTACCGCGCGCGGTGGGAACGGTACTTCCGCTCACTCGATGAGGAGCTGCGCACCGGCCGTGCCGCAGCGCCCATCGACTGGTTCGCGATGGGCGAGGCGTGGAATCGCGGCCGCGAGCACTACAGCGATCGGCCGCGGGGAGACCCGTATGCCGCCGCGCGGCGCGTGGCGGCGGAGCTCGGACTCGAGGGTGGCGCACCCGGTGGCTGAAGTGCGTACGAGAGAGGGGGTCCTCGCAAACCGTCACGCCACCGCGGCACGCGGCTCGGCACGGTTGAAGGGCGGGAACGCACACGCCACCGCGGCGGCGGCGACCGCCACGGCCGTGGAGCCGAGGTATAGCCACCGATAGTCGTGGTAGGTGTCGAAGACCCAGCCGCCCACCACCGGACCCAAGGCCATCCCGAGGCTCGAGAGCATGATGGCGGCGCCGTACACCGTCCCCATGATGCGCTGGTCGAAATACTCACGGGCGAGCACGGCGTAGAGCGGCATCACGCCGCTGTATGCGGTGCCGAATACGACGCCGAGCAGATAGAACTCGCCCTGACGGCTGGCGAAGAGATACCCCTGGATGGCGACCGCCTGCACGAGGAGGCCCGCGATGAGGACCGGCTTCACACCGAGGCGGTCGGCGGCGATGCCGAACAGCAGCCGGCCGCCGAGTCCCGCCAGACCCTCGACGCTGTAGACGCTCACCGCCGCCATGATCGGCAGTCCGCAGCCGATCGCATAGCTCACGAAGTGGAACAGCGGCCCGGAATGCGCCGCACAGCACAGAAAAAAGGTTCCCCCGAGCACGACGAACTGCACCGAACGCAGCGCCGGCCCCACGCGCGGCGGCGCCTGGCCGGGCGCGATCGGCGCCGCGGAGGGCGTAGCCGCGCGGGCGGCCGGTGCCCCGCGCATCAGCAGCGCCACAGGAATCAGCACCGCCCAGGCGAGCCAGGCGATCGCGGCCATCGCCGTGCGCCAGTCGTAGTGCGAGACGAGCCACGCCACGAGCGGTGACATCGTGAGCGGCGCCATCCCCATGCCCGCCGACACCAGCGACACGGCGAGCGCCCGCTGCGTGTCGAACCAGCCGGTGACCGTCGCGACCACCGGGGCGATGAAGGCGCCGCAGGCCCCGCCGACCAGCACGCCGAAGCCGAGCTGCAGCATGAGTGGCGAGGTCGCGCGGCTCGCGATCCAGAGCCCCGCGCCGAGGAGAATCGCACCGGACAGCACGACGGGGCGCGGCCCCACGCGATCGCTCACCATGCCCCACCCGAAGCCGGCGAGCCCCATGACGAGAAAATCGAGCGTCATGGCGCTCGCGATCCCCGCACGGCTCCAACCGGTGGCGGCCGAGATGGGTCCGATGAACACCGCGAGCGAGAACATGGCGCCGATGGCCACGCAGCCCATCAGCCCGCCGAGCGCGACGATCATCCACCGATAGGACGAAATCATGCCGTGATCTCCCGCAGTGCGCTCTTCGATGACGAATGGGCGAAGGCCACCTCGACATTCTCGCGCAAGCCGGCCGCGTCGTTTCAATCCGTTACGTTTAGCGCTTCAGCGCCTGCCCGCCCGGGTGCTAGGATCGCCGGCCATGAAAACACCGCGGTCCCTCACGAATCTGGCGTGCTTCCTCGCGATGCTCGCCATCCCGCTCGCGGCACAGGCCGCGGGCTCGCTCGCGCAGCGCCTCGCCGCGCAGAACGCGCTCTTCGATGAGTACTACGAAACCGAGCTCAAGACCCACCCCGAGATGGCGACGGCCTACGGCGACTACCGCTACAACGATCAGCTCAACGACTACTCCCTCGCCGGCGCCGACGGCGAGAACCAGCGCAATCTGGCCTGGCTCGCGCGCCTCAAGGCAATTCCGGTCAAGGGGTTCGCCGAGCAGGACCGCCTGTCGCACGAGGTACTCGCGCGCGTCCTCGAGCAGCGCATCGCGAACTACGGCTTCAAGGAGTACGAGATGCCGGTCAACCAGATGGGCGGTCCGCAGACCCATCTCGCCGACCTGCCGCTGTCGGCGCCCCTCGACTCGGTGAAGCACTACGAGGACTACATCGCGCGGCTGCAGCAGATTCCGCGGGTGTTCACCGAGACCGAGGCGGTACTGCGGGCCGGCAAGCAGGATCAGCTGCTGCCGGTGCGCTTCCTGCTCGAGAAGGTGCCGGCGCAGTGCTTAGGGGTCATCGCGGCGGATCCTTTCCTCATCCCCGCGAAGAAATTCCCGGCAGCCATTCCACCCGAGGAGCAGCCCCGGCTGCGCAACGCGATCACCGCGGCGGTGGTGAAGGACGTGCTGCCCGCCTACCTCGAGTTCGCGAGCTTCATCGCCAACGAGTACGCCCCCTACGGGCGCACGACGCTCGCCGTGACCTCGCTACCCGGCGGCGAGCAGCGCTACATCAACGACATCCGCGACCGCACCACCCTCAGCAACCTCACGCCCGACCAGATCCACGAGGTCGGGCTGCGCGAAGTGACGCGCATCCAGGCCGAGATGCTGGTGATCGCCCAGCGCGAGGGCTTCCAGGATCTCACCGCCTTTCGCGAGTCCCTCAAGAGCAATCCCCGCTACCGCCCGGCTTCCGCGCAGGCGATCGTCGAGGACTTCCGCAAGTACCTCGCGCAGATGCAGCCGAAGCTCCCGGAGCTCTTCGGCTTCATCCCCGGGCTGCCGCTGACGGTCGAGCCCATGCCGGACTTCGAGCCCGGGAACGCCACGCATTACCAGTCGGGCACTCCTGATGGGACACGCCCGGGCCGCGTGGTCGTCGCGGTCGCGAACTTCGAGCAGCGCTCGATGATCAACGACGAGGCGACGGCGTATCACGAGGGCCTGCCCGGTCATCACATGCAGCTCTCGGTGGCGCAGTCCCTCACGACGCTCCCCAACTTCCGCCGGCACGGCGGCAACTCCGGGTACATCGAGGGCTGGGCCCTGTACGCGGAGCAGCTCGGCAAGGAGATCGGCTTCTACCAGGACCCGGTGAGCGACTACGGGCGGCTTTCGAGCGAGCTCTTCCGTGCCGTCCGCCTGGTGGTCGATACGGGCATTCACTCCAAGGGGTGGAGCCGCGACCAGGTCGTCGACTTCATGCGCAAGAGCGGCGCGGTCGATGAGCCGACCATCCAGTCGGAAACGGACCGTTACATCGCCTGGCCGGGCCAGGCGCTCGCGTACAAGCTCGGGCAGCTGAAGATCCTCGAGCTGCGCGAGCAGGCGCGCAAGGAGCTCGGCAGCCGCTTCGACATCAGGAGCTTCGACGACGAGATCCTCAACGGCGGCGTGCTGCCGCTCGACCTGCTCGAAGCGCGCATGAACGACTGGACCCGCGCGCAGAAGCACGCCAAGGCCGCGGCGAACTGACGAACCGCCCGCGGCGGCAAGCGGGGCGGCCGCGGGCCGCCCCACCCGCTGCCTATTGGAGCTGCAGTTGTCCCACCTTCTGCCAGCCCGGATCGGGCCGCAGCACCGCGAAGAGATACACCCCGTCGGGTGTGCGGGTGGCGGAAACATGGTTGGCGGACAAGGTTGCCGAAACCTGCTCCGGCGTGAGGTTGTACATGCCGCCGTCGATCGCATCGACGGCGAGACCAATCAGCCCGCCGAACACGATGTTGCCCCAGACCCAGCCGCTGACGCTGCGGGTAATGGTCGCGTCGAAGGGCTGATATCCCGGCAGCTCGAGGTGC
>JAGWMP010000351.1 GCA_028871705.1 Gammaproteobacteria bacterium | reverse complement strand
GGCGAGCGCCGCCGGCAACGCCGTGATGATGATGAAGGGATCGAGCCACGACTGGAAATTGATGACGATGAGGAGGTAGACCAGCACCACGGCGCCGGCGAGCCCGAGCAGCAGTCCATTGAAGGACTCGGTCATCGTGGTCACCTGACCGCGCACCGTGACCTTGGAGCCGCGCGGCAGATCATGGCGCGTGTCCGCGACCAGGCCGTTGATCTGCGCCGACATGAAGCCGAGGTCCGTGCCCTGCAGGGCGCCGTAGATATCGATGACCGGCGTGGCGTCGTAATGACTCACCACGGCCGGACCGGTGCTGCGGTGGAAGCTCGCGAGATTCGCGAGCAACTGCGCACCGCCGCCGGTGGCGCCCGGGCCCGTGATCGGGGTGGTGCCGAGATCCGGGAGCGAGGCGAGCAGGTACTGCGGCGTCTGCGCCGCGACGCTGTACTGCGTGCCGTTCTGCGGATCGATCCAGAAAGAGGGCGTCGTCTGGAAGCTCCCGGAAAGAGAGACCAGCAGATTCGAGGCCACGTCCTGCTCGGTGAGGCCGAGGAGCGCCGCCTTGCTGCGGTCGACCACCACGTTGATCTGCGGATAGTCGTAGGCCTGCTGGATGCGCAGGTCCGCCGCTCCCGGGATGGCGCGCATGCGCGCGAGCAGCTCGTTGGCGTAGACGCGGTTGCCATCGACGTTGAAACCCGCGACCTGCACGTCGACCGGCGCCGGCAGGCCGAAGTTGAGGATCTGGCTCACCATGTCGGCCGGCAGGAACGCGAAGCTCACGCCGGGAAACTCCCGCGGCAGCTTCGCGCGCAGCGTCTGCACGTATTCGGCGGTCGGGCGGTGGTCCGCGGCGAGATTCACGAACACGTCGGCATCCCCGGGCCCCACCGGGGCGGAGGTCGAGTAGGTGAGATTGATGCCGCTGTAGGGCACGCCGATGTTGTCCACCAGGCTCGCGATCTGCGCGCCGGGGATCACCTCGCGGATCGAGGCCTCCACCTGGTCGCAGAGCGCCGCGGTCTCGTCGATGCGGATGCCCGTCGGGCCGCGCAGATGCAGAAGGATCTGTCCGGCATCCACGCTCGGGAAGAAGTCCTGCCCGAGCCCCGGCAGGAGGCGGCCGAAGGGAAAGGCGAGCAGTGCGGTCGCCGCCATGGCGGCGAGGAACGGCAGCGCGAAGCGCCGCCCCGCCGCGAGCGCGCCGTCGAGCAGCGCGCCGTAGCGCTCGCGCAGCCGCTCGAAGCCGGCGGCGAACCGGACCTGCAGCCGCGCCAGCGTCCCCGTAGCGTGCGCCGCGGCGTGTGGGTCGTGGCGCCGCAGCCAGTACTTGGCGAGCGTCGGCACCAGCGTGCGCGACAGCAGGTAGGACGCCAGCATCGCGAACACCACCGCTTCGGCCAGCGGGATGAACAGGAACCGCGCGATGCCGGCCAGCATGAACATCGGCACGAACACGATGCAGATCGCGAGCGTCGAGACGAGCGCGGGCAGGGCGATCTCGTGAGCGCCGGCCAGGATCGCGGGCTCGACGTCTTCGCCCTTCTCGAGGTGCCAGTTGATGTTCTCGATGGTGACGGTGGCGTCGTCCACCAGGATGCCGACCGCGAGCGCGAGCCCGCCGAGCGTCATGATGTTGATGGTCTCGCCGAGCCAGGAGAGGCAGATGATCGAGGCGAGGATCGACAGCGGGATCGAGATCGCGATCATCAGCGTGCTGCGCCAGCTGCCGAGGAACAAGAGGATCATGAGCGCGGTCAGGGCCGCCGCGATCACCGCCTCGCGCACCACGCCCGTGATGGCGGAGCGCACGAATACCGACTGGTCGCCGACCAGGTCGATGTGGAAATCCGCGGGGAGCGCCGCGCGGATACCCGGCAGCCGCTCCTTGATGCTGCGGATGATGTCGAGGGTCGAGGCGCTGCCGGTCTTCAGCACGCTCA
>JAGWMP010000092.1 GCA_028871705.1 Gammaproteobacteria bacterium | reverse complement strand
CAGCCGTGTGTTGGCTGGCGATGAGACGGCCGCGGACGGGGCCTTCGAGCGTTCGCTCGGCGCCGCGCGCCGGGCGGGAGGCGGCGGCGATGCGCGCGGCGAGGTATACCTGATCGGTGCGGGCCCGGGCGATCCGGACCTGCTGACGCTGCGTGCATTGCAGCTGCTGCAGTGCGCCGACGTCGTGCTGTACGACCGCCTGGTGGGCCCGCAGGTCCTCGAGCGGGCCCGGCGCGACGCCGAGCTGATCTTCGTCGGCAAAGCGGCCGGCGAGCATCGCCAGCAGGAGCGCATCCACGAGCTGCTGCTCCAGCATGCCCAGGCGGGCAAGCGCGTCGTACGCCTCAAGGGCGGCGATCCCTTCGTGTTCGGGCGGGGTGGCGAGGAGCTCGAGCTCCTGGCCGCGCACGGCATTCCCTGTACGGTCGTGCCGGGAATCACCGCGGCACTCGGCGCCGCGGCGGGCGCCGCGCTGCCGCTGACCCATCGCCGCCTGGCCCACAGCCTCACCCTGGTGAATGGCCATCAGGGCGCAGGCGAAGTCGAGCCTGACTGGCCCTCCTTCGCGGATCCACGGCACACGGTCGTGTTCTACATGGGGCTTGGATCCCTCGCCGGCATCGTGGCGCGGCTACGCGCCGCCGGTGCGGCCCCCGGTCACCCGGCGGCCCTCATCGCGCGCGCCACACTGCCGGAGCAGGAAGTCGTGCGCGGCACCCTGGGCGATATCGTCGACCGGGCCGCCGCAAGGAACCTCCCCGCCCCCGCGCTCTTCATCATCGGCGCGTGTGCCGCATTCGATGCCGCGCGACAGGATGAGCAGGCGATGCGGCCCCGAAACCGGCAGCACGAGCTCAGGCCCCGAGGCTCGAAAGCCCTGACGCTCATAAAAAGAAGCCACCGCGGAGCGCCCGTAGCACCAGATGAGCCTCGCTCTCTGCCCGAGCACGCGCTCGAGCCCATGTAATAAGAGTCGCGTGCCGACCCCGCGCCCCTGAACGCAGGGCGCTACCGCCATGCCCCGCAGGCGGTAAGCGTCTGCTCCCGGGTGCCCGGGACACGCTTCCAGGATGAACGACATGACGCCGATCAGCCGGTGATCTGCGAATGCCCCGAAGTGCTGGCTGGTTGCAAGCGCATCTCCCGGATAGACGATGTCGGTGTCCGGTCCCTGCGGTCTGAGGACTTCGCGCCTGAGGATGCGCGCTTCGGGGAAACCGATGTCCCGTATCTGCACGCCGGCCATCGTACCGGAGGATCGAGCTCAGAGCCCGCGAGAGCCCCTGACCGTCTCAGTCAGTGGTTGGGGCGAAACGCGCGCTGCACACCCGCGAGCAGCGATTTCGCCGCGTCGCGCTGTGCCTTGAGGGCGCGCGCCGTATCCTCGCCCTGAGGTCCGGCAGCCTTGAGGAATGCCAGGTTCGCGTGCGCCATGTCCCCGGCGGCCTGGTAGCAGACGCCGGCGTGCTGATAGTCCGCCTGACCGAAGAGCGCATCGGCCAGCGCGGCGGCCTGCGGCGCGCCGGCGGCCTCGCACGTCAGGGGCGTCCGGGCCGCAGGATCGGCCCAGGCGAGGTGCGCGACCGCGCAGCTCGCGACGCCCCAGGCGCCCAACTTGCGAAGCGATTGAAAGAACACGCTGCCTCCCGTCCCTGCAGGCACCGAGACTACGCGCCGTCCCGGCGCGAAACGCCCCTCCGTGGAGGAAGCGGGTAAGCGCCGAAAGAGATAGGCGCACCCGGCGGCACATGGCACGGGTCGCATCCGGTGACCGGCCCGTGGACGCCGAGCCCCTCGGCCACGTCGCGATGGCAACCCAGACAGAAATCGTGAAAGCGCGCCTCGGGACCGGCCTTGAGATCCACGCGGCCGCTGCGATGGCAGCTGACGCACGAGCCCTGGCCGCTGCGATCGATGTAGTCGTGATGGCAGGTCACGCAACTCACCGCGCGGTGACGGTCGTGGGGAAAGTCGAGGGCCAGCCGTGCGCTGCGCGCCACGAATGGCACGCGCAGCGCCAGGGGCGCGCCAACCCGCGCCAGGGCGAGGAGCGCCGCGAGCGAGGCGAGGACGATCGCCAGTACCCGCCGCGAATGCCGCCCGAACACGAGTCCGCCCGGGAAGCGCGCCGCGGCCGGCGCGCTCTGCCGCTGCGGGCGCGACCGCAGCAGCGCGAGCAGCACGACCGCCGACAACAGCAAGTAGGCGGCGGTCTGCGCGCCACCGTGCACGTAACGGCCGGTCGTCACGACGTGCACCGCGAGCGCGGCCACCAGCAGGCAGGCCGCCGCCACGTGCGCCGCCTGAAAGCCGCGATGCGTGCGCCACAGGCGCGAACGGAGCGCGGCGCCGGCAGGTACCGTGAGAAAGAGCAGCAGCACGAGCGCCAGCGCCCCGGCGTACTCGTAGCGTGGCGCCGCGGGCTTGACGTGCTCCACCACCGTGCGATCGGCGGCCAGCAGCCCGGCCACGTGCATGACCGCCGCGGCGAGTACGAGCCAGCCGAGAAGCTGGTGGCTGCGCAGCGCGAAGACCCCGCCGGCGCCGGTGCGCGGGCGCACCGCCAGCATGCACAGGATGAGACTACCGGCGACCGCGCCGAGACCGAGCGCCTGGGCGAACTCCCACGCGAGTGTGGGGGAAGTCACGCAGACGGCTACTAGTCGAGCTTGCCGTAGGTGCGCACCAGCCCGGCCATCTCGCGCGTGGCCTCATCCGTGCTGAATCCGGCCACGACCGAGCGCCGATTGGCCTCGGGCTGGTTCTGGCTGACCTTCCACTTGCCTTCGAGGACGGCGATCCCGATCTCGATGCCGACGATGGCCTTTTTCTGCGCCTCGACGTAGTCGCGCGGTGCATCGCTCACCGACCAGGGCTGTGCGCGCTGCGCTTCGCGGCCCGCCGTCAGGGCCTCGAGCTGCGGCGTCAGCCACCCGGCCTCATCGTGCAGCCGCGCCCGGCCGCGCGCCTGAACCATGACGTAATTCCAGGTGGGGACGACCTTGCCGGTCTCCCGCTTGGTCGCGTAGAGCGATGGGCTGACGTAGGCATCGGCGCCGCGGAACACCACGAGCACTGCCTCACCGTCGAGCTCGCGCCACTGGGGGTTGGCACGCGCCATGTGCGCCTTGAGCACGCCGCGCTCGCCCTCCCCGGTCTCGAGCACGAACGGCAACAGGTTGGCGAGCAGTCCGTCCGAACCGTGCGAGATCAGAAGTCCCAGGGGATGACTGCGAATGAGGCCGTGCAGAACCTCGAGCCGGTCTTCGCGAAACAGTGGCGGCAGATACATCGGATCAGTGTACCCCTCAGCGAAACATGATGACCACGCAGGCGGTGAGGAGCAGCAGCAAGGCGCCCTGCGCACGGTAGTTGCGCCACAGCGGCACATCCTTGAGGCGCGCGCTCTCGGCCCGGAAGTAGGCCCGCGTCCAGATGACGCCCGTGGGCGCGGCGCTGCCACCGGCGCGCCACCGGCTGACGGTGACGAGGATCGCCGCATCGATCAGCACCAAGAGCGGCGCCGCATAGAGAAAGTGCAGATGCACCAGGCCGAACACGACGTTGGCGAGAAACAGACCGATGCCGCAGGCGGTGCCGATGAGGAGCGCGGCACTCGCGCCCGCCGCCGTGGCGCCCGGCCAGAACAGCCCCACGAGGAAGAGCGCGATGATGGGCGGAGCCGCATAGGCCAGCATGGCCTGCAGGTATTGCCACAGCGACGGAAAGTGCGTGAGCTGCGGCGCCCACAGCATCGCCACCACCAGCATCGCCGCGGTCGACACCCGGCCGATGCGCACCATGTGGCGCTCAGGGAGTGACGGCATGCTGCGCCTCACGATGTCCATGGTGATGAGCGCGGAAGCGGAGTTGAGGGTGGAGGCGACCGAGGCCATCGTGGCGGCCGCGAAGCTCGCCGCCACGAGTCCGAGCAGCCCGGTGGGGAGCAGCCGGAAAACCAGCGAGGGGTAGACGAGATCGGCCCGCTCGAGATGCGGAAACAGCACGATCGCACAGGTGCCGGGCAGCACCATAAGAAAGAGTACCGGCAGTTTCAGCAGTCCCGCGAACAGTGCGCCGGCACGCCCGTGCTCGAGCGTGCGGGCCGAGAGCATGCGCTGCACGATGAACTGGTTGGTGCACCAGTAATAGAAGCCGAGCAGCGGAATGCCGCACAGCAGTCCCGGCCAGGGCACGGCGGGATCGCCGAGCGGGCGCAGCAACGACAGCTTCGCGGCCGGCACCGCGGTCATCACCGCATGCCAGCCGCCCGCGTGCGCGAACGCCGCGACCGCGATCACGGTGGCTCCGAGAAACAGCACGATTCCCTGCACCACTTCCGTATGGATGACGGCGCGCAATCCGCCGAGGACGGTGTACAGGCCCGCGGCTGCCGCGAGCGCGCTGATGATGAGCCACAGCGGCGCGCCCGGAAACAGCACCCGGGTGACGAGCGAGCCGCTGTAGAGCGCGGCCGCCGTGTCGACCGTAATGTTGAGGAACAGCGTCAGCAGCGCGAAGTAGATGCGGGCGCGCGCATCGTAACGGCGCTCGAGGAATTCCGGCATCGTGTAGACGCGGCTGCTGAGCAGGAACGGCAGCAGGAAGGTGCTGAAGAACACCAGCACCACCGCCGCGGTCCATTCGTAGTCGTAGACCGAGATGCCGGTCGCGAAAGCGGCCCCGGCGAGCCCGACCAGCGCCGTCGAGGACAGATTCGAGGCGAGCAGCGCCAGGCCGATCGCCGGCCAGCGCGAGCCGCGCGAAGCGAGGAAGTAGTCCTCGGTGTGCTGCTGGCGGCGCGAGGTCCAGGCGCCGAAGACAACCAGCGCCGGCACATAGAGTGCGACGACGGCAGCGTCCCACCCCAACGGCATCGCGGTTGCCGCCTCCTCCACGATCCCCCCTCGGTCCGCCGCTACTGCGCGCGCAGCCCGATCTTCGCTCACCGGCGGCGTCGGCGGATAGCCGGGCCCGCCGCGGGGGGAGTCCCGATTGACAGCGCTGACATTTTTGCCGCCTAATCGTCCGTGAGGGGGTTTCAGAATGCGAGTCGAGAGATCACGCGGCCGCAGGGCGCTGCGCCGCAGCCTGATCGGCCTGGCTCTTGCCGTGCTGTTCGCGGCGGGGCCGAGCGCGGGCGCCGGGGATGCCACGGTGCATCCGGCGCTCTGGCCCGCGCGTCCCCCGGCCGCGCCGTCCCCCGACACCGAGGCGTTCGTGAGCGCGCTGCTCGCGCGCATGAGCCTCGAGGAGAAGATCGGCCAGATGATCCAGGCCGACATCGCCTCGATCACCCCGGCTGACCTGCGTACCTACAAGCTCGGCGCGGTGCTCGCCGGCGGCGGCGCGGCGCCCGGCGGCGAGGTCCGCACGACGCCCGCGGCCTGGCTCGACCTCGCCGATGCGCTCTATCGCGCCGAGCTCGAGAACGCCTCCACGGCGCACACGCCGATTCCGCTCCTCTTCGGCATCGACGCGGTGCACGGCAACGCCAAGATCGTCGGCGCCACCGTCTTCCCGCACAACATCGGCCTGGGCGCCGCCCATGACGTCGAGCTCATCGAGCGCATCGGCGCGGCCACGGCGCAGGAGGTGGCGGTCACCGGCATCGACTGGACTTTCGCGCCGACCGTGGCGGTGGCGCGCGACGTGCGCTGGGGGCGCTCCTACGAGAGCTACTCGGACGACCCGCAGCTCGTGGCCGCCTACGCGGCCGCCATGGTGCACGGGCTGCAGGGAGAGCGCGCCCGCGGCACCTTCATGTCCCCGGGACACACGCTCTCCTCGGTCAAGCATTTCCTCGGGGATGGCGGCACCGAGGACGGCCGCGACCAGGGCGACAACCGCGCCAGCGAGGCGACGCTGATGCGCGTGCACGATGCCGGCTATCCGCCGGCGATCGACGCCGGCGCGCTCATCGTCATGGCCTCGTTCTCGGGCTGGCAGGGCGTGAAGATGCACGCCAACCCCGATCTCTTGACGACCATACTCAAGGGTCGCCTCGGTTTCGACGGCTTCATCGTCGGCGACTGGAACGCGCACGAGGAAATACCCGGCTGCACCAAGTTCAGCTGCCCGGAAGCGATCCGCGCCGGCCTCGACATGTTCATGGCGCCCGACAGCTGGCGGCGGATCTACGCCAACACCCTCGCGCAGGTGCGCGCCGGGGAGATTCCCGAGGCCCGCATCGACGATGCCGTGCGGCGCATCCTGCGCGTCAAGGCGCTCGCCGGATTGTTCACGCGCGCCGCGCCGAAAGCGCGTCCGGGCGCCGGCGACTTCGCCGTGCTGGGCAGCGCCGCACACCGGGAAATTGCCCGCCGCGCGGTCCGCGAGTCCCTCGTGCTCCTGAAGAATGCCGGCGGCGTGCTGCCGCTCTCGCCGCGCGCGCACCTGCTCGTCGCGGGCGTCGCCGCCGACCGTATCGACCGGCAGGCCGGCGGCTGGACCATCGACTGGCAGGGCGATCACAACAGCAACGCCGACTTCCCCGGCGGTACCTCCATCTACGCGGCGCTGCGCGCCGCGGTCACCGCCGCCGGCGGCACGGTGACCCTGAGCCCCGAGGGGAGCTTCCGCAGGCGGCCGGATGCGGCCATCGTGGTGTTCGGCGAAGCACCCTACGCCGAGTTCGAAGGAGATCGCGAGACACTCGTCTACGGCGTGCACGATCGCGCGAGCATTGCGCTGCTGCGAACATTGCACGCGCGCGGCATTCCGACCGTCTCGGTGTTTCTCTCCGGACGCCCGCTCTGGGTCAATCCCGAGCTCAATGCCTCCGATGCCTTCGTCGCGGCGTGGCTGCCGGGCACCGAAGGCGGCGGCATCGCCGATGTCTTGCTCGCGCGCCCGGACGGCAGTCCGCGTTTCGACTTCGACGGACGGCTGAGTTTCCCCTGGCCGGCGACCGGCATGCCCGTCACCTACGACGAGGCTGACGCGACCTCCGGAGCGCTCTTCCCACGCGGCTATGGACTCAGCTATGCGCATGCCGGAGAAGTCGCGGCGCTCTCCGAGGACCCGCGCCTCGCGGGCGACCGGGGCGATGCGAGCACGTTGTTTCAGTCCGCGCATGTCACGGCGCCGTGGTCGGCGTTCATCGCCGATGGACTCGCGAGCGTGCGCCTCACGGATGCGAGCCAGGCGAGTCCGGAGGGCACCGTCACCGTGACGCACGCGGGCGCCGATCTCGCCGTGCGCTGGAACGGCTCCGGCACCGGCGTCTTCTGGATCGGCGGCCGGCCCGTCGATCTGCGCAGCGCCGTGGCCCACATGGCGATCGCGGCGCGCCTCGAGGTCACGCTGCCCGCCTCGCGGCCCGTGTGGGCCGGTCCGCGGTGCGCTTCCGGGTCGCAGGCCGAGGAAAGCGGCTGCGGCCGCCACGGCGAAGGGCTGCTCGAGGTGTCGCAGCTTCTCGCGGCCGTCGCGCCGGGACATGCCGCCACGCTCACCCTGCCGCTCGCCTGCTTCCGGCGCTCGGGCGCGGCTCTCGCCAGCGTCGCCGGGCCGTTCGAGCTGCGCACCGCCGGGGCGCTCGGCCTGCGCCTCACGGACGTCCGCTTCGTCGCGGCGGCCGCCGCCGGCTGCCATCCGGGCATCAGGGTCGATAAATGACAGCGTTGACATTCCGGGAGCTTCGGGCGTACTTTTACGACCGACGGCTCTCCCGCCAACGGGAAGAAGCACGCAGACCTAAGAAATTAGTGTTTAGCTGAGGGGGGTAGACACATGTCGCATCGCAGGGAGAAGCGGGCCCGGCTGCTGGCCCGTACTCGAAATACCACGTTTATGACAGCGCTGTCTGTTCACGCGGCGCTCCTGCTGGCGGCCGCCGGCGCCCGCGCCGACGCGCCGGCCCCCGCGGAAGCGGCCACGCCCGCCGATCAGCCGGCCGGGGCGGCAAAGCCCGCCGCCGGGAACGACCAGCTTCAGGAGGTCGTCATCACGGGCTACCGGGCCTCGGTGCAATCCGCGCTCGATGAGAAGCGCATATCCGTGAAGCCCATCGAGGCGATCGTCGAGGAGGACATCGGCAAGATGCCCGACCAGAACGTCGCCGAGTCTCTCGAACGGCTGCCGGGCGTCAGCATCAACCGCGTCGGTGGCAAGGGCACGCAGGTGATGATCGACGGGTTGAGCAACAACCTCATCACGCTCAATGGCGAAGTGCTGCTTACCGGGCGCGAGATCTACTCCTCGGGCGAGGCTTCCGGGGGCGCCGGCAACATCCAGTACGCCTCGCTCGAAGGCATTCCCAGCGAGGAAATCGGCGGCATCGATGTCATCAAGAACCCGAGCGCGCAGGACCGCGAAGGCGGCCTCGGCGGCATCATCGACCTGAAGACGCGCTCGCCGCTCGCCCAGGACATGGGGCTGAACCTCGGCGGCAACGCCCGCGGCACCAAGGCCGAGAGCGCCGATGGCGGCCCGACACCGGTGGCCACGCTCTTCGGCGGCTTCAAGTTCAGCGACGACTTCGCCATCACCGCCAGCGCCTCGTACGAGGACGACAAGACCCATACCAAGGAATTCCAGGACCAGAACCGCAACCAGTGGCTGGTCACCAATACCGCCACCGTCGGTTCCTACGTCGGCTCGCCCATCGCCAGCACCAACACGACGCTGCCGGGCGGACAGACCTACATCGACCCGCAGCTCGCCTACTTCAGCGACATCAACGACGAGACCAAGACCAAGGGCGCGACGCTCGGGGCCGAGTGGCGCTGGAACGAGAGCATCTCGAGCACCTTCAACTATTTCTACATCAACGAGAGCGAAACCAGCATCACCTACTCCAACAAGGCCTGGTTCTCCGGCGGCAGCGGCGAGACCAACGCGCCCGGCGCCCCGGCTTCGTTCCCGGGAATCGATCCGTCCCAGCCCTATTCGATCGATTCGAACGGCGTCATCCAGTCGGCCACGATGATGGCCAACGGCGCGGAGACGGCCACGCTGTTCGAATCGAACAGCACGACGGCGCATAATTTCCAGTTCAACACCCAGTTCGCCGGCAACGACAAGGTGCACGGCGATGCGGGCCTGTTCTACGCCAAGGCAAGCGGCAACTACGAGGCCGACCAGGCCGACGTCGAGCACGGCGCCTACGCGGCCTTCGGCAGCGCCGCACCGTCCATTCAGCCGGGCGCGCCCGGCTGCAACAACGGCGCCAACAGCTGCAGCAACGGCAACCACGGCTACGCGTTCGTCTACGGCAACGGCGGCACCTCCGGCTTGCCCACGGTGAACTATCCGAACAACTACGGCTACAGCGACGTCCTGTCGAATCCGGCCTATACCCTCTTCAAATCCAACTGGGCCTGGGCCAACAAGGTGGACGAGAAGGACTGGGCGCTCAAGGGCAACCTCCACTACCAGCCGGGCTCGAACCTCGAGCTCACCGCCGGCGCGCGCTACGAGCAGCGCGAGGTCGACTACGTGCACGGCCGCTACATGGAAGACGGCGTCAATCCCTACGGCATCGGCGGCGTGGGCGCCGGAACCGCCGCGGGCAATTGCTGCATCGGCGCCGGCAGCGGCACCTGGCTCTACTTCCAGGACCCGGGCTACGCCACGATTCCCTACTCGACGCCCCAGAGCAACCCGAACCTGCTCCAGACCGTCAACAACTTCGCCTCGGGCCCCATCGCGGTCAAGAACCCCTACACCGGCGGCATGACCAATCCCGCCACCTATCTCAACACCGTGTGGGCCCAGGCCGGCATCAACAACGGCACCGAGACGTTCTTCCAGGACGCGCTGAACTCCTACAACGTGACCAACAAGACCACGGCCGCGTTCCTCATGGGAGATGCGGGCGATGAGCTGTATCACGCGCAATTCGGCGTGCGACTGGTGCACAACCAGATCACGGTCGACGGCGGCGAGACCAATCCCAACGGCTCGACCTACGTCGGCACCGCCTCCTGGAACGGCGTGGACGCGAACGATGTGCCCTTCCAGACCAGCCGCTCCTACACCGACGTGCTGCCGACCTTGAACTTCGTGCTCAACCTGACGGATGAGCAGAAGCTGCGCTTCGGCGCCGCGCGGGTGCTGTCGCCGCAGAATCTGAATGACCTCGGCCGCGGCCTGTCGTACGACTTCACACGCGCCGCTCCGGCGCAGTGCCCGGGCGGCGGGGTGTGTTTCAAGTTCGACGGCGGCAACGCCGGCAACGCCAACCTCGATCCGTTCCGGGCCTCGCAGTTCTTCGCCTCCTGGCAGGACTATCTCGGCAGGAGCGGCCTGCTGGAGGTCACCGGCTTCTACAAGCAGGTGGACAACTTCGTCACCACCGCCAACGTGGCGACGTCGGTGGCGGATGGCACCACCGCGGGCGCGAGCACCGCCAACGTGCAGACCCCGGTGAACGGCGGCAGCGGCAAGATCTACGGCGTGGAGCTCGTCGGCCAGTACGCCTGGGACAACGGCTTCGGCGTGCAGGCGAACTACACCCGCTCGGACTCCAGCACGACCCAGGTCACCTCCTTCGAGACCGATCTGCCGATTCCCGGCGTGCCGAAGAACGCCTTCAACCTCACGGGCTATTACGAGCACCAGGGCTTCTCGGCGCGCCTCGCCTATGCCTGGCGCGACGTGTCGCTCAATAACTCGCTCGTCGGATCCTTCTTCACCTTCCAGGACATCAACGGCAATCCCAGGACCTACGCGATCTACGCCGCCAGCTACGGACAGCTCGACGGGCAGCTCGAGTACGACTTCAACTCCCACTGGGGCGTGCTGTTGCAGGTCGTGAACCTGACGGACGAGAAGCAGCACACCTACCTGCAGTGGCCGAACGAGCCGTTCACCTACGATGAC
>JAGWMP010000350.1 GCA_028871705.1 Gammaproteobacteria bacterium | reverse complement strand
CCTGCAGCGGCTCGCCGAGGCGGGCCTCACCTCGCGCGGGGCCGGCGCCGACAATATCCGCAATATCACCGGCGGCCCGACCGCCGGCGTCGACCCGCAGGAGATATTCGACACGCGGCCGCTCGGGCTCGCGCTGCACCACGCAATCCTCAATCACCGCGAACTTTTCGGACTACCGCGCAAATTCAACATCGCCTTCGACGGCGGCGGTGCAGTCTCCTCGCTCGAAGATACCAACGACATCGGCTTTTCCGCGGTACGCGTGGCGGCGGGCAAGGGTCTGCCGAAAGGCGTTTATTTTCGCGTCGCAGTCGGCGGTATCACCGGTCACGGCGATTTCGCCGGCGACCTCGGCGTGGCGATACTGCCGGAGCAATGCGTTCCGGTGGCGCTGGCGATGGTGCGCGTATTCATCGACGAGGGCGACCGCACTGAGCGCAAGCGCGCGCGCCTCAAGTACGTGCTCGACCGCATGGGCCACCAGGCCTTCCTCGCCGCAGCCGAGAAGCTGCTGCCCGCACCGCTCGCGCGCCTGCCCGCCACCGAGTGCGAGCCGCGCCCGCCGCTCAGGCGCGACGCGCACGCGGGTTTCCATCGCCAAAGCCAGCCCGGCCGAGTCTACTGCGGCGTGGCGCTGCCGCTCGGACGCATGACCAGCGCGCAGATGCGCGGCATCGCCGACATCGCCGGCCGCTACGGCAGCGGAACCATCAGGCTCACCGTATGGCAGAGTCTGATCGTCTCAGACATCCCCGCAGGGGACGAGGCGGCGGTGCGTGCAGCGCTGGCACAGATCGGGCTGCCGGCCGAGGCATCGCACTTGCGTGCCGCCTTCGTCGCCTGCACCGGCAACAGCGGCTGCCGTTTTGCCGCGAGCGACACCAAGCGCCACGCCCTCGCCAGCCTGGAATACCTCGAGCGCCGCGTCGCGCTCGATACGCCGCTCAACATCCACCTCACCGGCTGCCCGCACTCCTGCGCGCAGCACTACATCGGCGACATCGGCCTGCTCGGCGCCAAGATCCCCTCGGGCGAGGACGCCGAGATCGAGGGCTATCACGTCTACCTTGGCGGCGGCTACGGCGAGCGGCGCGAGCTGGCGCGCGAAGTGATGCGCGATGTCGCGCACGACGAACTGCCACAGGTGCTGGAGCGCCTGCTCGGCGCCTACCTCGCCCAACGCAGGTCGCCTGCGGAGACGTTCCAGGAATTCAGCAAGCGGCACTCGCCCGAAGCGCTGCGTGCGCTCGCCCGGGAACAGCTGCCGGAGGCCGCCTGAAATGCTGGCCCTGATCCCGGAAACCGCCCCTTTCAGCGACGAACAGCGCGTCTGGCTCAACGGTTTCGTCGCCGGCCTGCTGGGCGCCGAGCGCGCACTCACCGGCGCGACTGCGGCGACGCCAGCCTCGGGCGCCGTCGCAGCCGAGGCCGCGCCCTGGCACGACCCGACGCTCGCGCTCGAGGCGCGCATGGAACTCGCCAAGGAGCAGCCGCTCGAGCTCAAGCTCATGGCGGCGATGGGCCAGCTCGATTGCGGCCAGTGCGGCTACGAATGCCGCAGCTATGCCGCGGCGATCGCCAGCGGCGGCGACACCGATCTGGGCAAGTGCGTGCCGGGCGGACGGGCGACGGCGAAGAAGCTGAAGGAGCTCCTGGCGCAGGCAGGCAGCGTGCGCACCACGACGGTGGCGGCTGGTGCGGCCCCGGTGGCGCGCGCGCTGCCGGAGCGCGGCTACGGCCGCGACGCGCCGGTGCCGGCGCGGTTGCTTTCCCGCGCTGCGCTTACCGGCGCGGGTTCGGAGAAGGAAACCCGCCACATCGTGTTCGACCTCGCCGGCACCGGACTGCGCTACCAGCCCGGCGACTCGCTCGGCATCTGGCCGCAGAACAACCCGGACGAGGTCGAGCTGCTGATCGCGATCCTGCGCGCCAAGGGCTCCGAGGCGG
>JAGWMP010000349.1 GCA_028871705.1 Gammaproteobacteria bacterium | reverse complement strand
TCGCCGCCGGCACCGCCATCGGCGCGCTCAATACCCAGCGCATCGCGCTCTCGCGCATCAAGGGCGGGCGACTCACCGCGCGGCTCGCCGGGCGCACGGCGCGCGCGCTCTACATCTCCGACGTGCCGGGGGACGATCCGGCGCTCATCGGCTCAGGTCTCCTCGGACCCGCGAGCGAGGGCCCGGACCGGGTCACGCGCACCGTGGTCGCCTCGGTCGAGCAGGCCGTGGCCGGGGCGGCCGCGGCGGCGCGCGCGCTCGGGCTCGGCGTGCACACGGGCGCGCGGCGCTTCGATGAGGATGCCGTGCGGCTCGCGGCGCGCTGCGCGCACGAGCTGCGGCTGTCGCAGAGCGCGGTCTGCGTGTGGGGCGGGGAATCGACGGTGCAGCTGCCGCCGCATCCGGGCAAGGGCGGGCGCAATCAGCACCTGGCGCTCGCCGCCGCCCGCCTCATCGCCGGACAGGCCGATCTCATGCTGCTCGCCGCGGGCACCGACGGCACCGACGGCGTCACCGAGGACGCCGGTGCGCTGGTCGACGCGGAGAGCTGCGCGCGGGTCGCGCTCGCGGGCATGGACGTCGACCGCTGCCTCGCCACGGCCGATTCCGCGGCGGCGCTCGCCGCGAGCGGGGATCTGCTGCACCTCGGCCCCACCGGCACCAACGTCGGCGACCTGGTGATCGGTCTGAAGCTCACCGCGGAAGCGGCGGCGCGGCTGCCCGGCGCCGCGCGTGGCGGGGCGCACTCGCGCGTGGTCTAATCGCGCCCCCATGCGGGTGCTGTTGATCGAGGAGGACGGGCGCCGCTCGGCGCAGGTGCGCGCGCGCCTCACGGCGTGGCGTCCGCACGCGCGCCTCACCGTTCACAGTCCGGTATCGCAGGGGGCGCTCGCTCCGGAGTTCCTGGCGCAGGGTTACGATGCGGTGCTGCTCGCCGCGGAATGGCCGGGCGGCCGCGGCCTCAGCTGGGCGCGCGAGCTCGCCGGGCGTGCCGGTTTCGCTCCCATCGTGCTGCTGCGCAACGGCGCCGACGCCGCCTCGGCTGGCGATGCCGCGGCCTTCGGCGCGTTGAGCGTCAATCGCGAGGAGCTCGAGGGCGATGAGTTCCAGCGGGTGCTCACGGCCGCCGAGCAGCGCGCGGCGCACGCGCGCGCGCTGTGGCGCACGAGCCAGGCCGGGCGCGAGGCGCAGCGCTTCGGCGATGCCTTCATTCGCGGCTACCGGCGTATCCGCCGGCTCGCCGCCGGCCGCCTCACGGACCTGTACGTCGGGGAGAGCGAGAGTGCCGGCAGCCTGGTGGCGCTCAAGGTGGCGCGCGACCGGCACGAGCACGAGCCGACCGACATCTTCGGGCGCTTCCTGCAGGAGTACGAGATCGCGCAGCGCATCGCCGCCCCGGGCGTGGTGCGGCTCTACGACCTCGGGGTGAGCGATGAGCACGCGTGGCTCGTCATGGAGTACTTCCCCAAGGGGGACCTGCGCCGGCGCATGCGCGCCGCGGCGCTCGGGGTGCGCGAGGCGCTGCTGATCGCGATCGAGGTGGCGCGCGCGCTCGCGAGCGTGCACGCCGCCGGCGTGCTGCACCGGGACCTGAAGCCCGGCAACGTCATGCTGCGCACCGACGGCAGCATTGCGCTCATCGACTTCGGCCTCTCCAAGGACACCGCGCTCGCGCAGGATGTGACCGACAGCGGCATCATCTTCGGCACGCCGCATTACATGAGCCCGGAGCAGGGCCACGCCGAGCCGATCGATGCACGCAGCGACCTCTACAGTCTCGGGGTGATGCTCTACGAGATGCTCACCCGCGAGAAGCCGTATCGCGCCGACAACCCCATGGCGATCGTCTACAAGCACCGCAAGGAGCCGGTACCGCGTCTGCCGGCGGGCTGCGCGGCGCTGCAGCCGCTCATCGAGCGGCTGCTCGCCAAATCCCCCGCCGAGCGCTACGCGAG
>JAGWMP010000091.1 GCA_028871705.1 Gammaproteobacteria bacterium | reverse complement strand
TCGCGCACCGCGGGGCCCGTGATCTCGTAGAAGGTGCGGTCGCCGTCCTTCCAGGAGCGCATGTCCTTGCCGTGTTGCTCCCAGAAATCGTCCGGCAGCGCCGTCACGCCGGTGTAGAGGACGTCGGCGTCCTCGAGCGTCTTGTCGCTGTAGTAATCCTCGGCGTGCACGCCGAGCACCGCGGCCTTGATGCGCAGATTGATGTCTTTGGAGACCAGGATCACGCGCGCGTCCTGCTGCTCCTTCTGCAGCGCCAGCGTCTGCGCGAGGATGGCGTTGTCGCCGCTCTGGCCCGGCAGGCTCTCGGGCAGCGCGATGTTCAGCTGCCGCGTCTGGAAGAAGAGTCGCCCGCTCGAGGGGCGCTTGCCGTGGTTGCCGGAATAGCCGCTCGGCAGGCGCAGGCCGAGATCGATCTGCTCCTTGGTCACATCGCGCATCATGTCGTCGAGGAAGCGGCTCACCTGGCGCACGTTGCGCGAGGCCTCCGACAGGCCCTTCTTGTGCGCGTCGAGCTCCTCGAGCACCACCATCGGCAGGTAGATGTCGTGCTCCTCGAAGCGGAAGATCGCCGCGGGGTCGTGCATCAGCACGTTCGTGTCGAGCACGAACAGGCGCCGGCCGCCGCGCGGCCGGCCTTTCACGGCGCGTCCCTCGCCCGAGGCCGCGGTGGGACCGGGTTCAGAGATTCCGCGCTGCTTCAAGCACTGCCTCCGCGTGACCGGGAACCTTCACGTTGCGCCACTCCTGCTGCAGCCTGCCCGCGGCATCGAGCAGGAAGGTGCTGCGCTCCACCCCGAGATACTTTCTGCCGTACAGGCTCTTCGTCTTGATGACGTCGAAGAGCCTGCAGACGCGCTCGTCGGTGTCGGCGAGCAGCGGGAAAGGCAGCGCTTCTTTGGCGGCGAACTTCTCGTGCGAGGCGACGCTGTCGCGCGAAACCCCCACCACCATCGCCCCGGCCTTGCGCAAGGCGCCGTGCAGGTCGCGGAAGTCCTGCGACTCGCGCGTGCAGCCGGAGGTCATGTCGCGCGGGTAGAAGTAGATGACGAGCTTGCCGCCGGCCGCGTCCGCGAGAGTCCACGTGCCGCCGCCCGTCGCGGGCAGGGAGAACCCCGGCACCTTGTTCCCGACCTTGATCTCGCGCATCTCTTTCAGGACTTGACCGGCTCGAGAATGGCGTCGAGGTTGAGCGAGTCGCAGAACTCCATGAACTCCTCGCGCAGATGCGCGACGTGTATGCGGCTGGGGACGTTGACGATCATCTGCACGGCGAACATCGGCGCGCCGGTGTGGGCGGCCGGGTAGCTGCGGGTCGAGGCCTCGGCGATGTCGATGCCGCGCGTCGCGAAGAACCCGGCGAGCCCCGAGACGATGCCGGACTGATCGAGGCATACGACGTCGATCGAGTACGGCAGCATGTCGGTGCGCGGCGCGCGCGGCTCGGTGCGCCGCAGGTGAATGCTGAGGTTGCTGGTCTCGGCGAGGCGCTTCAACTCCGTTTCGAGCTTGGCGAGCGCGTGCCAGTTGCCCGAGACCAGGAACAGCATTGCGAACTCGGTGCCGAGATTCGCCATGCGGCTTTCACTGATGTTGCCACCCGACTCGCTGATGACGCGGGTCAGCTCGTGAACCATCCCCGTTCGGTCGCTGCCGATCGCCGAAACGGCCAGGTGCTGCTTCATCTGTGGGTGGCGGAGGTACTTTTCCCAGCCTGCGGGCCTGAGTGTACCGGGAGCGCCCGTCCGTTGCGACCTTCGCGCGCGCAGCCCGCCCCGCGAGGCTTGCCTCGGCGGGAGTCCGGCTCGTACCATTCGCGGTTCCCCGCACACGCTGAAAGTCTCATGGTCCTCACGGGCAGCCTGGTCGCCATCGTCACTCCCATGCGCCCCGACGGCGCCATCGACCTGGAAGCCTGGACGCGGCTGCTCGACTTTCATCTGGCGGGCGGCACGAACGGCATCGTGGTGGGCGGCACCACCGGCGAATCGGTCACGTTGCGCGACGCGGAGCTGCGCGAGCTCACGCTGCGCGCCTGCGAGCGTTGCCGCGGCAAGCTCACCGTGCTCGCCGGCGCCGGCACCAGCAGCACCTGGGCGACCGCCGAGCGGGTGCGCTGGCTCTCGGAGCTGCCGGTCGATGCGCTGCTGGTGGTGACGCCGGCCTACAACCGCCCGACCCAGGAGGGCCTGTACCAGCACTTCGCGGCCGCGGCCGCGGCGTCCGGCAAGCCGCTGGTGCTGTACAACGTCCCCAGCCGCACCGCGGTGGATTTGAAGCCCGCGACGGTGGCGCGCCTTGCCCGCGTGGCGCGCATCGCCGGGATCAAGGAGGCGGTGCCGGAGATGAGCCGGGTGCGCGAGCTGCTCGAGGTCACGCCGCGGGGTTTCACGGTGCTGAGCGGCGACGATGCCACCGCGCGCGAGGCGATCGGCTGCGGTGCCCGCGGGGTGATCTCGGTGACGGCGAACGTGGCTCCGCGAGCGATGTCTGTGATGGTGGCCGCGGCGCTCGCGGGGGATGGGCCCCGGGCGCGCGAGCTGGACGCGCGCCTTGCGGGTCTGCACCGGGAGCTGTTCGTCGAGGCGAACCCGATTCCGGCCAAGTGGGTGCTCGCGCAGATGGGGATCACGGGGCCTGCGCTAAGATTGCCGTTGACGCCGCTCGCCGAGGCACACCACGCGGGCGTGCGCGAAGCCGCGCGCGGCGCCGGGGTGCTGCCGGCGGCGGCCTGAGATTTCGAGGAGAGGCAAACGGATGAAGCTGGTGAGATCCCTGTTATGGCTCGTGCCGCTCGCCCTGACGGCGGCCGGTTGCCACCCGTTCCGGCATTTCAGCAATGCCTGTCACAAGGAGCAGCCCTACATGCAGGCGGGCAGCATCCCGCCGCTGAAGGTTCCGGCGGGACTGGACGCGCCCGATACCACCACCGCCTTGCGCCTGCCGGCCCTCAATGAGCCGGCGCCGCCCCGGCGCAAGGGCCTGGAGCCCTGTCTCGACGAGCCGCCGCCCTACAAGGTGGTCAAGCCCCCGCAGGCCTGAGGGCCGGCGCCGCCGCGGCAGGGGCGTGCGGATGCGCCTCCCGGACCTATGCTTTATCATTCGCCGCCCCGGAGAGGTGGCCGAGCGGTCGAAGGCGCTGGACTGGAATTCCAGTAACATCTTCACCGGTGTTCGTGGGTTCGAATCCCACCCTCTCCGCCAGTCATGGTGGTCCGCATCGGCTTCTCCGCGACGACCAGTCGTGAATCCCGTCAGGGCCGGAAGGCAGCAGCGGCAGCGGCGATGTCGGGTGCCGGAGGCCAAGCTGGTGCGGGCCGCCTCCAACTGGAAACTGAATGAGCTACACCGCGCTTGCGCGCAAGTATCGGCCGAAAAAATTCTCCGAGCTCATCGGGCAGGAGCACGTGCGCCGTGCGCTGGTGAACGCCCTCGATTCCGGCCGCGTGCACCACGCCTTCCTCTTCACCGGCACGCGCGGCGTGGGCAAGACCACCATCGCGCGCATCTTCGCCAAATGCCTGAACTGCGAGAAGGGCGTGACGGCCGAGCCCTGCGGGGTGTGTGCCGCGTGCCGTGAGATCGACGCCGGCCGCTTCGTCGATCTGATCGAGGTCGATGCGGCCTCGCGCACCAAGGTCGACGATACCCGCGAGCTCCTCGACAACGTCCAGTACAGCCCGGCCCGCGGCCGTTTCAAGGTCTACCTCATCGACGAGGTACACATGCTCTCGGCGCACTCCTTCAACGCGCTGCTGAAGACGCTCGAGGAGCCGCCGCCGCACGTGAAGTTCCTGCTCGCCACCACCGACCCGCAGAAGCTGCCGATGACCGTGCTGTCGCGTTGCCTGCAGTTCAACTTGAAGCGCCTGCCGGTGAGCGAGATCGCATCGCACCTGCGCGCCATCCTCGAGCAGGAGGGCATCGCCTACGAGGCGGCGGGGCTGAAGCTCATCGCGCTCGCCGGCGATGGCAGCATGCGCGATGCGCTCTCGCTCCTCGACCAGCTGATCGCCTTCGGCGGCGGCAAGGCCGGGGAGGCGGAAGCGCGCGCCATGCTCGGCACCGTCGCACGCGATCACGTGGTGCGGCTCGCCGAGCTCCTCGCCTCGCTCGATGCCGCCGAGCTCCTCAAGGGCGCCCAGGCGCTCGAGCCGTTCGCGCCCGACTACGCGCAGCTGCTCGATGAGCTCGCGGGCCTCCTGGTGCGGGTGGGCCTGCGCCAGGCGGTGCGCGACTACGAGGGCGATGAGATCTTCGCGCCGGAGGTGATCGAGCGCCTGGCGCGCGCGCTCACGCCCGAGGACGTGCAACTCTTCTACCAGACCGCGATCACCGGCAAGCGCGATCTGCCGCTCGCGCCCGATCCGCGCACCGGTTTCGAGATGACGCTGCTGCGCATGGTGGCGTTCCGGCCGGCCGCCGCGGCACGCTCCGCCGCTCCGGGCGCACCCCCCGCGGGCCGCGCCACGGCCGCGCCTGCCCCCCAGGCGCCGACGCAGGGGGCAGCTTCGCTCGCCCCGGCGGCATCGCAGGGGATCCCATCGCCTGCCCAGGCGCCGACGCAGGGGACAGCATCGCCTGCCCAGGCGCCGACGCAGTGGGCCGCCATCGTGAGTGCACTCGAGCTCTCGGGCGCGGCACGGCAACTCGCCAACCACTGCACCCTCATCGCCCGCAACGGCGCCGTGGTGCGCCTCGGGCTCGATCCCCTGAACCAGCAGCTGCGCACCGCGGCGCAGGAGGAGAAGCTCGCGCAGGCGCTCGCGCGCCATTTCGGCGCGCCGGTGCGACTCGAATTCCAGACGAACGCCGCCCCGGGCGAGTCGCCGGCCTCGCTCGCGCAGCGCGCCTCGCAGCAGGAGCTCGCCGGGGCGCGGCGCGCCTTCGAGGCGGATCCCAATGTACAGGGGCTGCGCGAGCGCTTCGGGGCGACCGTGCTCCCGGACACCGTGCGGCCGGTAAAATGATCCTGGTTCCTCACCCGGCGCGCGGCGCCTGACGGGCTCTACCCATGGCTGGCAATTTCAACAACATGATGAAGCAGGTCCAGGCGATGCAGGCCAACATGCAGAAGGCCCAGGCCGAGATCGCCAGCCTCGAGGTGGTAGGGGAGGCCGGGGGCGGCATGGTCAAGATCACCATGACGGGCAAGCACGAGGTGAAGCGCGTGCAGATCGAGCCGGCGGTTGCGGGCGAGGATCGCGAGATGCTCGAGGACCTGATCGCCGCCGCCGCCAATGACGCCGTACACAAGGTCGAGGCGCGCGTGCAGGAGAAGATGGGCAGCCTCACGGCGGGCCTGTCGCTGCCGCCGGGAATGAAGCTGCCGTTCTGACTCGATGAAGCTCTCGCCGCATCTCGCCCAGCTGATCGAAGCACTGCGCGCCCTGCCCGGGGTGGGACCGAAGACCGCTCAGCGCATGGCATTCCATCTGCTGCAGGAGGGGCGGCCCGGGGCGCGGGCCCTCGCCGGAGCGCTCGATGCCGCGCTCGAGTCGGTCGTGCGCTGCCGGCGCTGCCGCATGCTCACGGAGAGCGAGCTGTGCTCGATCTGCGCCGCGGCACAGCGCGAATCCTCGCTGCTGTGCGCGGTCGAATCCCCCGCGGACGTGATGGCGATCGAAGCTTCCGGCAGCTACCGCGGCCGCTATTTCGTGCTGATGGGGCACCTCTCGCCGCTCGACGGCATCGGGCCCGAGCAGCTGGGGTTGCGCGAGCTCGAGTCGATTCTCGATGAGGGCGCGGTGCAGGAGCTGATCCTCGCCACCAACTCCACCGTCGAGGGCGAAGCGACCGCGCACTACCTGAGCGAGCTCGCGGCGCGGCGCGGCATCCGTGCCAGCCGCATCGCCCACGGCGTACCGGTAGGCGGGGAGCTGGAGTACGTCGACGGCGGCACGCTGGCGCACGCGCTCGCGGGGCGCCAGTCGGTGTGAGAGCGGCGCGGCGCGTGCCGCGGCCGGCGTCAATGGCGGCCGGCCGGTCCGCGGGCCGCGCTCAACTTCTCGAACAGCACCCGCAGGCGGCGGTAGCTCTCGTAGCGGCGCGGGTGAAACGTGCCCGCATCGACCGCGGCGCGTACCGCGCAGCCGGGCTCGCGCATGTGGCGGCAGTCCTGGAAGCGGCACCCCGGGGCGAGCCGCTCGACCTCGGGGAATCCGAGGCTGCGCGCATCGAGCCGGTCGATCGCCGGGGCAAAGTCGCGCACACCCGGTGAGTCGATGAGCGCGCGCTCCCCGGGCAGCTCGAAGAGCCGCGAGGCGGTGGTGGTGTGGCGGCCTTCCTCCGCGCGCACCAGCTCGCCGATCGCCACCTGCTCACCGGGCAGGAGCCGTGCGACCAGCGAGGACTTGCCGACGCCGGACTGTCCGACGAGCGCCGCGGCGGCGCCCGCGGGGATCGCCGCGAGCAGCGCATCGAGGTTCGCGCCGCTCGCCGCCGAGCAGCGCACCGCGCCGTAGCCTGCCGCCGCGTACGCGGCGAGCTCGGCGCCGAGCGCCGCATCGATGCCGAGCTCCTCCTTGTTCACCACCAGCGTCGCGCCGATGTGCGCCGAGGCGGCGGCGGCGAGGTAGCGATCGACGACGTAGAGATCGGGCGCCGGCAGCGGCGCCAGCACCACGAGCAGCGCATCGAGGTTCGCCACCACGGGTTCCGAGCCGCCGCGCAGGTTGGCGCGGTAGAGGGCGCTGCGGCGGGGCAGCAGCGCGGTCACGTGCAGCTCGTCGTGGTGCGGGTCGCTGCGGCATTGCACCCGATCGCCGCATACGACGGCGAGGGCGCGCCCGAAGGGGCGGGCGCGCAGCAGCCGGCCGTCTGCGGTGCGCACCGTCATGTGACGGCCGAAGGTGGCGACCACCCGGGCTTCGAGAGTCCCGCTCATGGGAGGTGGTACGATGGCTCACACACCGAGCGACACGCTACCACCAACCCCATGCCGAGCGGCGACTTCCTGGTCTGGATCGATCTGGAGATGACGGGCCTCAAGCCCGACGCGGACTCCATCATCGAGATCGCCACCGTGGTCACCGACCGCGAGCTCGGCGTGCTCGCCGACGGACCGGTGATCGCGATCCACCAGAGCGAGGAGGTGCTCGCGCGCATGGACGACTGGAATCAGCGCCAGCACGGCTCCTCCGGGCTCCTCGCCCGGGTGCGGGCGAGCCGGGTGACCGCCGCGGAGGCCGAGCAGCGTACGCTCGAGTTCCTCATGCCGCTGGTCGCCGCCGGCAGCTCGCCCATGTGCGGCAACAGCATCTGTCAGGACCGGCGCTTCCTCGCGCGCTGGATGCCGGACCTCGAGCGCTTCTTCCATTACCGCAACCTCGACGTCTCGACGCTCAAGGAGCTGGCACGCCGCTGGGCGCCGGCGGTCGCCGAGGGCTTCGTGAAGCAGGGTACGCATCTCGCGCACGCCGACATCCACGAGTCGATCCGCGAGCTGCGCCACTATCGCGCGAAGCTGTTCGCGCCGGCCTACCAGGGGGCGGGGGGCGCTTGAGCCTCGTCACGCACCGGGGCGGCTGCCACTGCGGCGCGGTGGCCTTCGAGGTCGATGCACCCGCGCGCCTCACGGTGAGCGACTGCAACTGCTCGATCTGCCGCATGAGCGGCTACCAGCATCTGATCGTGCCGCGGGCGCGTTTCCGGCTGCTGCAGGGTGCCGAGAGCCTCACCGAATACCGCTTCAACACCGGCACCGCCCGGCACCTGTTCTGCCGGCGCTGCGGGATCAAGTCGTTCTACGTGCCGCGCTCGAATCCCGACGGCTACAGCGTGAATGCGCGCTGCCTCGATCCCGCCACCATCGAGCACCTCGAGATCGAGATCTTCGACGACAACGACCGCGCCGCGTCCGAAGCGCGCCTGCGGGACAGATCGCGCTAACGCTGTTGCGCCAGGAACAGCCAGGTCTCGATCACGGTATCGGGATTGAGCGACATGCTCTCGATGCCCTGCTCGAGCAGCCAGCGCGCCAGCTCCGGATAATCCGACGGCCCCTGGCCGCAGATGCCGACGTACTTGCCGTGCTTGCGGCAGGCGGTGATCGCCATCGCCAGCATGCGCTTGACCGCCGGGTCGCGCTCATCGAACAGCTTCGCCACGATGGCCGAGTCGCGGTCGAGGCCGAGGGTGAGCTGTGTCATGTCGTTCGAGCCGATCGACATGCCGTCGAAGTGCTCGAGGTACTCATCCGCCAGCAGCGCGTTGGTCGGCAGCTCGCACATCATGATGACCTTCAGGCCGTCGACGCCGCGCTCGAGTCCGTTGGCGGCGAGGAGCCCGGTGACCTGGCGCGCCTCGGCGACCGTGCGCACGAACGGCACCATCACCGCCACGTTGGTGAGCCCCATGGCCTCGCGCACCCGCTTGAGCGCCCGGCATTCGAGCTCGAAGCACGGGCGGAAGGTCTCGTCCGTGTAGCGCGAGGCGCCGCGGAACCCGAGCATCGGGTTCTCCTCGTGCGGCTCGTAGCGCTCGCCGCCGATCAGGTTGGCGTATTCGTTCGACTTGAAGTCCGAGAGGCGCACGATCACCTGCTCGGGGGCGAAGGCCGCGGCGATCTGGCTGATACCTTCGGCGAGCTTCTCGACGTAGAAACCGACCGGGTCGGCGTAGCCGGCCATCTGTACGCGGATCTGCTGCTGCAGCTCGCCGTCGAGGCGCTCGAACTCGAGCAGCGCGCGCGGGTGTACGCCGATCATGCGGTTGATGATGAACTCGAGCCGCGCCAGCCCGACCCCGTGGTTCGGGATGCCGGCGAAGTCGAAGGCCCGGTCGGGATTGCCGACGTTCATCATGATCTTCACCGGGATCTTCGGCAGCGAGTCGAGCTCGATCTGCTTGCGCTCGAACTCGAGCAGCCCCTGGTACACGTAGCCCGTGTCGCCTTCGGCGCACGACACCGTGACCGGCTGGCCGTCCTTGATGCCTGAGGTGGCATTGCCGCAGCCGACTACCGCGGGGATGCCGAGCTCGCGGGCGATGATCGCCGCGTGGCAGGTGCGCCCGCCGCGGTTGGTGACGATGGCCGCCGCGCGCTTCATCACCGGCTCCCAGTCGGGATCGGTGATGTCGGCGACCAGCACGTCGCCCGACTGCACGCGCGCGATCTCGCTCACGTCGCGGATGACGCGCGCGGGCCCCGAGCCGATGCGCTGGCCGATGCTGCGGCCGGTGGCGAGCACCGCCGAGCGGTTCTTGAGCGTGTAGCGCTGGATGGTGCGGCCGGCGCGGCTCTGCACCGTCTCGGGACGCGCCTGCAGGATGAAGATCTCGCCGCTGCCGCCATCCTTGCCCCACTCGATGTCCATCGGCCGCCCGTAATGCTCCTCGATGACGAGCGCCTGACGGGCGAGCGCCTCGAGATCGGCGTCGCCGAGGCAGAAGCGCTGGCGGTCCGCCTGCGCCACCTCGACCGTGGCGACGCGCTCGCCGCTGCCCGCGGGCGCGTACACCATCTTCACGGCCTTGCCGCCGAGATTGCGCCGTACGATCGCGTGCTTGCCGGCCCGCAGCGCCGGCTTGTAGACGTAGAACTCGTCCGGATTGACCGCGCCCTGCACGACGGTCTCGCCGAGCCCCCAGGCGGCCGTGATGAACACCACGTCGCGGAAGCCCGAGTCGGTATCGAGCGTGAACATCACGCCGCTCGCGCCGAGGTCGCTCCTCACCATGTGCTGCACGCCGGCCGAGAGCGCCACCGCGCCGTGATCGAACCCCTGGTGCACGCGGTAGGAGATGGCGCGGTCGTTGAAGAGCGAGGCGAACACGTGGTGCATGGTCTCGAGCACCGCCGCAACGCCGCGCACGTTGAGGAAGGTCTCCTGCTGCCCGGCGAAGGAGGCATCGGGCAGATCCTCGGCGGTGGCGGAGGAGCGCACCGCGACGGCGATCTCGGCGCCGCCGCTCATGCGCTCGAGCTCGGTGGTCACCGCCCCGGTCAGCGCGGCGCCGAAGGGTGTCGCCAGGATCCAGCCGCGGATGCGCGCACCGCTCGCGGCGAGCTTCACCACGTCGTCGACGTCGAGGGCGGCGAGCTCGGCGCGGATGCGCGCATCGAGGCCGCCCTGGGCGAGGAACTCGCGGTAGGCGTGGGCGGTGGTGGCGAAGCCGCCCGGCACGCGCACGCCGAGCTTCGACAGCGCGCCGATCATCTCGCCGAGCGAGGCGTTCTTGCCGCCCACGGTCTCGACGTCGCGCATCTTGAGCTGCTCGAGGGGAATCACATAGGGGTTCAAGGATGCTTGCTCCGCTGCGCGTGCGGTGAAACACTGCGGCGATGGGCCGTCGAACCGTTTTCTTCGTCTCGGATCAGACCGGCGTGACCGCCGAAACGATGGGTCACAGCCTCATGACCCAGTTCGAGGGCGTGGAATTTCGCGCGGTGACTTTGCCATTTGTGTCGAGCATTGACAAGGCACAGGAAGTGGTCCGGCGCATCGATCGCGCGGCGGTGGAGGAGGGGCTGCGACCGGTGGTGTTCAGTACGCTGGTGCAGGACGATCTGCGCGACATCGTCGCCGGTGCCAACGGGCTGTTCCTGGACTTCTTCGCGGCGTTCGTCGGCCCGCTCGAGCGCGAGCTCGGCGTACGCTCGACGCACCGCGCCGGCCGCGCGCACGGCATCGCGGATCTCGCCGCCTACACCACCCGCATCAACGCCACCAACTTCGCGCTCGCCAACGACGACGGCAGCGGCGGCGACTATGCGCACGCCGACGTGGTACTGGTGGGGGTCTCGCGCGTCGGCAAGACGCCGACCTGCGTGTACATGGCGCTGCAGTACGGCGTATTCGCCGCCAACTATCCGCTCACCGAGGAAGATCTCGAGGCCGGCAGGCTCCCGGCGCGCCTCGAGCCCTACCGCGCCAAGCTCTACGCGCTCACCATCACGCCGGAGCGGCTGCAGCAGATCCGCTCCGAGCGCCGCCCGGAGAGCCGCTACGCCTCGCGGGCCCA
>JAGWMP010000348.1 GCA_028871705.1 Gammaproteobacteria bacterium | reverse complement strand
CAGGTCGATCTCGTAGGAGAGTTCGCCCGCGGCGATGAGGTTGTTGTAGACGGGCTCGGCGCCGGGGGGGACACCGGGCGCGTTGAGCGAGGTGCGCTGGCGGGTGGCGCTCGCGTTGGCGGTGAGCGTCGGGAACCAGCCGGCCCGGGCGATGCGCGTCGCCGCGCGCGCCTCCTCGAGGCGCGCGAGCGCCGCCTTGAGACTCTGATTCGTGCTCGTGACCCCGGCCTCGAGACGGTCGAGGTCCGCATCGTGAAACATGCGCCACCACGCCCCGCGCGCGTCGGCATCCGCGGGTGCGGCGATCTTCCAGTCGCCGAGCTCCTGGTAGGCGGGCGCGGGCGCCGGCGTCGACGGCCGCTGGTAGCGGGGCGCGAGCGAACAGCCGCCGAGAGCGCAGCCGACCGCGACGGCAAGCCCGAGGGATAAGCGCATCAGCCGTGCCCGGCGCTCGCGCCGCCCGCGGCGGCGGGCGCGATCCGCACCTGGGTTCCTTCCCGGAGCGAGTCGGGCGGGTTGACGATGAGGCTGTCCTCGGGGGCGACGCCGCTCAGCACTTCGATTTCCTTGCCGAAATCGCGACCCTGGGTGATGGGATGCAGGTGAGCGTGACCGGTCGAGTCGACCACCGCCACCAGCAGGCCCTGCGCGCGGAACAGCACGGCGTTGACCGGCACCCGCAGCGCCGCGCTGCCACCCTGCAGGTCGAAGTGCACTTCGGCGTAGGAGCCCGGCAGCAGCTCGCCGCGGGCGTTGTCGATCTGCAGCTCGACCTGCAGCGTACGCGAGCTGGCATCGAGCGCGCGCGCGGTGGAGGTGACCTGCGCCTCGAAGCGCTGACCGGGGCGGTCGGCGAAAACCAGTGCCGCCTTCTGTCCCGCGTGCACCTGTGCGGCGTAGCTCTGCGGCACCGAGGTGTAGATGCGCAGCCGGTGCGTGTCGGCGACGCGGAACAGCGCGCTGCCCGGCGCCTCGCCGGCGTTGATCAGCGCGCCGACGTCGGTGTTGCGCTGAGTGACGACGCCGTCGAAGGGCGCCACCACGCGCTTGAAGGACTCGAGCTCCCGCAGACGCGCGAGGTTCGCCGCGGCCGACTGTTGGGCGGCCGCCTTGGCGGCGGCATCGCCGGCGCGCTCGTCGGCGTCCTGTTTGGAAACCGACTCGGTGGCGAGCAGCCCCTGCCAGCGCTCGTTGGTGGTGCGCGCCAGCTCGTAGTTGGCGCGCGCCGTGCCGAGGTCGGCCTGCGCCTGGCGCAGCTGCTGGTCGACCTCGGGCGCGTCGATCTCGGCGAGCAGCTGACCCTTCTTCACGCTCGCGCCGATGTCGGTGTACCAGGTACGCAGGTAGCCGCTGGTGCGTGCGTAGATCGGCGCTTCGTAGAACGCCTGGACTGTGCCCGGGAGCACCAGCAGATCGGAGGCGGGACCACTGCTCGGGTGCACGGTCGCGACGGTGAATACCGCGGTGTCGGCGGCGGCGTGCTCGAGCGCGATGCGGGCGTACAGGCGGCTCAGTATCCCCCAGGCGGCGAGCGCCACCGCCACGGCGACCGCGATCGTCGCGTAGCGCCGCACGCGCGGATCGCGGGCGGAGGAGGGGGCTGCGGACCTCTCAGGCATCGGGGGCTCCGGGGGCGCGCGCCGCGGCGGGCCGTCCATGGATGAGTGTAAACACCGTCGGCACGAAAAACAGCGTCGCGACGGTCGCGAACACCAGGCCGCCGATCACGGCGCGGCCGAGCGGGGCGTTCTGCTCGCCGCCCTCGCCGAGACCGAGCGCCATCGGCACCATGCCGATGATCATCGCGAGCGCCGTCATCAGCACGGGGCGGAAACGCGTCACGCCCGCCTGGTGCGCGGCGTGGCGGGCGTCGTCGCCGGCATCCATGCGCTGGCGTGCGAAACTCACCACCAGCACGCTGTTGGCGGTCGCCACTCCCATGCACATGATGGCGCCCGTCAGTGCCGGTA
>JAGWMP010000347.1 GCA_028871705.1 Gammaproteobacteria bacterium | reverse complement strand
ATCACCCAGCCGGTGTAGGGGGCATTGTCGCAGTGCGAGGTCCAGGCGGTGTAGAGCGTGCCGTTCGCGAGCAGGAGCGCCGAGCGTTCCTCGTAGGCGGACGGATCGAAGGTATTGGAGCCGCCGCCGGCGGCCGGGTAGAGCGCGGCGATCTCCATCGGGCCGCCGGAGAGCTCCGCGCCGGTGGTGACGTCGAGCGCGTGCAGCCGCTGATGATAGACGGTGCTGCCCTGCATGCTCGCGAGCGACATGGCGACGAGATAGATGATGCCGTGGGCGCCCGCGCCGCGATCGATCACCGGAGTCGCGGTGATGCCGATGGTCGGCGTCACCTGGGTGCAGCCGCGGTCGTCGCTCGGAGCCTCACCGCTCGCGAGCAACGATTTCTGCCAGAGCACGGCGCCGGAGTCGGTGTCGAAGGCGTAGACGGTGGCGTTCTCGGTGGCGACGAAGGCCACGTTGTGGGCCGCGCCGCCGACGTTGAGCGCCGAGAGGTACAGCGGCTGCGCGTCGACCTTGCCGTCGGTGGCGAGCTTGCGCAGCAGGCCGAAAGTCGCCGCTTTGACGTTGGCGAGCGTGAGGCTCGACTCGGTGAGGTTCTGCCCGGTGCGGGCGAGATCGTTCTTGTAGGTCGTGACGTCGGTATGCGTGCCCGACGGGGGCGGTGGGGGTGGGGGCGGCGGCGTGGTGTTGGAGCCGCCACCGCTGCAGGCAGCCAGCAGCGTGGCCAGCACGATGAGCGGACCGGAGAACGTCTTCTGGACCGTCATTGCCACAACCTTGTCGCGGACCCGGCTCACGATGGCAGTGCGGCGCTGGGGTGGCAAGCCGTCGGCACGCGGCGACGGCCGCACGACGGAACGGGAGGTGGCTGGTGCCCGAGGTCGGAGTCGAACCGACACGCTTTTAAGGGCGGCGGATTTTCCTGCCACTTCGGCTTTCGCCGCCCCGAGGATTCCTTCGCCGGGTTCGTGGTCTGGAGCACGCCATCACCATAGCCCGTCAGGACCTTAGGTGCCCGCCGTCTGCTCTCTACACCTTCCCACGTGGTGGCCACGGGGCTTGGCTCGGCATCAGCTCGAAGGCGAACGCGCTTCAGGGCCTTCACCGAGTTTGACGGGCTACACCTCACAGATTTCTCCGCGAGGGCTCAAATTTGTCTGAGTCCGCTGCGTCTACCAATTCCGCCACTCGGGCACCGGTTGTCAGTATACGGCCCCGGGCGGGTCGCGAATATCGGCCGTTTGTCATGCGGCCGCGACCTTTTGCCCCCCTCGCGCATCTAAGACTGCCGTGACCAGGCTGCATGAGATCACCGTGGCGGAGCCCCTGAGGGCGCGGGCGTGTGCGGGGGAGGCGGCCGCGCGGCAGTCGATCTATGCCGCGGTGGCGCCGGCGACCTTCGCACTCATCCGCCGCATCGTCGGCAATCGCAGCGCCGCGGAGGATGTCTTCCAGGACACCATGATGAGCTTCTTCGAGCATCTCGCGGATTTTCGCCAGGAGGCGCCGCTCGGGGCGTGGTTGCGGCAGATCGCGATCTCCCGTTGCCTGATGTATCTGCGTTCCCCCTGGCGCCGCGCGCGGCTCTTCATCGAGGGGGACGGCGCGAGCGCGGCGCCGGGGGAGGCCGAGTCCGCGACGCGCGCGCTGCCGCCGGAAACCATCGACGTCGAGCGCGCGCTGGCGACGCTCGCGCCGACCGCACGCGCGGTCGTCTGGATGTACGAGGTGGAGGGCTACTCGCATGCCGAGATCGCCCATGCCTTCGGCCGCTCCGTCAGCTTCTCCAAGTCGCAGCTCGCGCGCGCGCACCTGAAGCTGCGCGCCTGGTTCGAGCCGCAGGAAAACCGCACCACATGCACACTGAGCTAGAGCACGCATCGTCCGTGGCGCGGCTGCTGCGCGCGCTCCCCGCAGACGGCGCGCGGCCTTACGATTTCGGCGAATTCGAGCGCCGCGCGCGCGCAGCCCC
>JAGWMP010000090.1 GCA_028871705.1 Gammaproteobacteria bacterium | reverse complement strand
CAACACCCGCGGCGAGCTCTTCGCCGGCGACGGCCGCCACATTCCGCCCGAGCTCGCGCAGCTCTCGGGCCCGGCCGGCGAGGAGCCGGTCGTGGCGCAGCGCTATCTCGCCGCCGCCGGCCGCCTGACGCAGGCGGGCCTGCGCATGACGGCGCTGCGGCTGGATGCCCGCGGCGCGTGGGAATTCGACCTCGCCAACGGCGTCACCGTGCGTCTCGGACGCCGCCAGGTGGACGAGCGCTTCGAGAAATTCATGAGCACCGCGCTGAAGCTCGTCACCGAGCGCGGCGAGGAAATCTCCTACGTCGACATGCGTTACACAAACGGGTTTGCCATCGGCTGGCGCGGCAGCGCGCCGCACGCCGCCGGCAGGGAAGGTGGCCGCAATGCTTAAGCGCTCGGATCGCAACCTGATCGTCGGCCTCGACATCGGCACCTCCAAGGTCGTGTCACTGGTCGGCGAGGTGGGCGCGGACGGCTCGATCGAGCTCCTGGGCGTCGGCTCGCAGCCCTCGCGGGGACTGAAGAAAGGCGTGGTGGTCAACATCGAGTCCACCGTGCAGTCGATCCAGCGCGCGGTCGAGGAGGCCGAGCTCATGGCCGGCTGCGAGATCCACTCGGTGTTCGCCGGCATCGCCGGCAGTCACGTGAGAAGCCTCAATTCCCACGGCGTGGTCGGGGTGCGCGACAAGGAGGTGACGCACGGCGACGTCGAGCACGTGATCGATGCCGCCAAGGCGGTGGCGATTCCCGCCGACCAGAAGATCCTGCACGTGCTGCCGCAGGAGTTCATCGTCGACGGCCAGGAAGGCATCCGCGACCCGATCGGCATGTCGGGCGTGCGGCTCGAGGCCAAGGTGCACATCGTCACCGGCGCCGACTCGGCCGCGCAGAACATCGAGAAGTGCATCCAGCGCTGCGGGCTCGAGGTCGACGACGTGGTGCTCGAGCAGCTGGCGTCGAGCTTCGCGGTGCTCACCGAGGACGAGAAGGAGCTCGGCGTGTGCCTGGTCGACATCGGCGGCGGCACCACCGACATCGCCGTGTTCGCCAACGGCGCGATCCGCCACACCGCGGTGATCCCCATCGCCGGCGACCAGGTGACCAACGACATCGCGGTGTCGATGCGCACGCCGACCCAGTACGCCGAGGACATCAAGATCCGCTACGCCTGCGCGCTGTCGCAGCTCGCCAACCCCGACGAGAGCATCGAGGTGCCGAGCGTGGGCGAGCGGCCGGCGCGGCGCCTGGCCCGGCAGACGCTCGCCGAGATCGTCGAGCCGCGCTACGAGGAGCTCTTCGGCCTGGTGCGCGAGGAGCTGCGGCGCTCGGGTTTCGAGGAGGTGATCGCCGCAGGCGTAGTGCTCACCGGCGGCAGCGCCAAGATGGAAGGCGCGATCGAGCTCGCCGAGGAGGTGTTCCACGTGCCGGTGCGCTTAGGCATACCGCAGGCCGTCGACGGCCTCACCGACGTGGTGCGCAATCCGATCTATTCGACGGGCGTGGGCCTCTTGCTCTACGCCCGCGACAACCTGATGCCCGCGCGCCGCGGACACTCGCTTGCTCTCAACGGCAAGTCGGTGCTCGAGCGCATGCGGTCGTGGTTCCAGGGGAATTTCTGAAGCTGACAGCAGAGCGACAAGACTCAACCAACCGTTTGTATTCGTGTAAGGAGCAATAACATGTTTGAACTGATGGACGCATACAGCCAGAGCGCCGTCATCAAGGTGATCGGCGTGGGCGGCGGCGGGGGCAACGCCGTCGCGCACATGCTGACCGCCGGCATCGACGGAGTCGATTTCATGTGCGTCAACACCGACGCGCAGGCGCTCAAGCACGCCAAGGTGAAGACCGCCCTGCAGATCGGCTGCAACATCACCAAGGGTCTCGGTGCCGGCGCCGACCCGGAGGTCGGCCGCCAGGCGGCGATGGAGGATCGCGACCGCATCGTCGAGCTGGTCGAGGGCTGCGACATGCTGTTCATCACCGCCGGCATGGGCGGCGGTACCGGCACGGGCGCCGCGCCGGTCGTGGCGCAGGTGGCCAAGGAGCTCGGCATCCTCACCGTGGCGGTCGTGACGCGCCCCTTCGAGATGGAAGGCAACAAGCGCTCGTGCGTCGCCGACACCGGCATCCAGGAGCTCTCCAAGTACTGCGATTCGCTCATTACAATTCCTAACCAGAAGCTCCTCACGGTGCTCGGGCCGCAGACCACGCTCCTCGATGCCTTCAAGGCGGCCAACCAGGTGCTGCAGGGCGCGGTACAGGGCATCGCCGAGCTCATCACCCGCCCGGGGCTCATCAATGTCGATTTCGCGGATGTGCGCACCGTCATGGCGGAGACCGGCATGGCCATGATGGGATCCGGGGCCGCGAGCGGCGAAGGCCGGGCGCGCGCCGCCGCCGAGAGCGCCGTGTCTTCCCCGCTCCTCGAGGACATCAACCTCGCCGGGGCGCACGGCATTCTCGTGAACGTCACCGCGGGCATGGATCTCTCGATCGGGGAATTCCAGGAGGTGGGGCAGATCGTGAAACAATTCGCCTCCGAGGACGCGACCGTGGTGGTCGGCACGGTGATCGATCCGGAGCTCACCAACCAGGTGCGCGTCACCGTGGTGGCGACCGGACTCGGCCGGCCGGCGGTTGCGGCGCGGCCGGTGCAGCCGCGCGAGACGCACCGCGATCATCGCGAGGCGCGCGCCGAGGGCTCGATGCGCGTCGTGCGGCGTGCGGTGCCGGCGAGCGGCAACTATGCCGGGTACGACACGCCCACGGTGCAGCGCCAGCGGGCGGTCGGCGACGGCTTGCTGCCGGCGGCCGAAGGCGAGGAGCTGCTGGATATCCCGGCATTCCTGCGGCGGCAGGCCGATTGATGTGATACGGTAAGGCGTTACATAACGCTTCGGGAGCGGCCCCCCGCTTCGGGGTGCCCTCCCGCGTACCGTTCGCGGCGCGCGCGTCAGCCGCAGCCTGGACTGCGGTCATTGAGTGTAAGGACGAGGCGGAAGCCTACAGCATGGTCGGACAGCGAACGCTCAAGAACTCCATTCGTGCCACCGGAGTCGGTCTGCACACGGGCAAGAAGGTCCTGATGACGCTGCGCCCGGGCGCGGCGGACTCGGGGATCGTCTTCCGCCGCACCGATCTCGCGCTGCCCGTGGACATCCGCGCGCACGCCGAGAACGTCGGCGACACGCAGCTCGGCACGACGCTCGGCAAGGGCGAGGCGCGCGTCTCGACCGTCGAGCACCTGTTGTCGGCGTTCGCCGGCCTCGGGATCGACAACGCGATCGTCGAGCTCTCGGCCCCCGAGGTGCCGATCATGGATGGCAGCGCCGGGCCCTTCGTGTTCCTGCTGCAGTCCGCGGGCATCGAGGAGCAGCGCACACCGAAGCGCTTCATCCGCGTGAAGAAGCGGCTGCGCGTCGACGACGGCGACAAGTGGGCGCAGTTCGATCCCTTCGACGGTTTCAAGGTCAACTTCGAGATCGAGTTCAATCACCCGATCTTCAAGCGCCGCGCACAACGCGCCTCGATGGATTTCTCCACGACCTCCTTCCTCAAGGAAGTGAGCCGCGCCCGCACCTTCGGCTTCATGCGCGACCTCGAGACGCTGCGCTCGCGCAACCTCGCCCTCGGCGGCAATCTCGACAACGCCATCGTGCTCGATGACTTCCGCGTGCTGAACGAGGACGGCCTGCGCTACGAGGACGAGTTCGTCAAGCACAAGATCCTGGACGCCATCGGCGATCTGTATCTGCTCGGGCACAGCCTGATCGGCGAGTTCTCGGGCCACAAGTCCGGGCACGCCCTCAACAACAAGCTGCTGCGCACGCTGCTCGCCGACGCCTCGACCTGGGAAGAGGTCGTGTTCCAGTCATACGCCGACGCGCCGATCTCCTATATCGAGGCGCCGGCGCTGCCCGGTCCGCGGGGTAATTAAAGGCTCGCATCGGGCGCGCCGCCACGACGGCTAATCGCGCGGCCGTACCCGTACCAGCACCCCTTTGAGGCCGGTGGCCGCGGCGAGAATCTGCGGCTCGAGCTCCTGGACCGCAAAGCGCAGCCGCGCGGACCAGGCGGCCGACTCGGCGAATATCACCAGGGTGGCCTCGCGCTCGACCACGCCGGTGAGGCGCTCGCGCAGCTCCTCCGGCAGGTGCAAGGACAGCCAGGCGGCCCAGAAACCCGCGCGCCCGGCCTGGGCTGTGACGCGCATCAAGGCCGGGGCCCGCCGCGCGATCAGGTCCTTTACAGAATGCACCCGGTGCGAGGTGCGTCCGGCACCAGTCCTCACTGGAGAACCGCCGCGCTTGTCTCGTCGGATCTTCTTGGGCATATTGCCTTGGAAGCTGAATCGGCAAACCCGCTGAAAGGCGGGGACGCAAAGCCACCGGTCTAAAGCGAGGAGCCATGACGGCGGGGTTGCCAGCATCGTACAGAGAATTATCTGAACGAGAACAGGGCGATACACGCTCGGGGTCCGTCGGCCGGAACGGGCTGCATGATGAGCCCGCTGATGACATAAGGTACCCGGACATCCTTTTGGCATGAACGTCATTCTTCTATCCCGGCGCGACGGCAGGGCCCGCCAGTTCAATCTGGCCCGGCCGGTGACGCTTGGCGCCGTCCTGGCGGCGGTCGCGCTCGTCCTCGGGGGGGCGTTCGCGGTCGGCTTGCAGCTCGGCAAGGGCGTGCACCACGAGGTGGCGCTCGCCGAGACCACGCGCTTCGCCGGCCTCCTGGCCGAGCAGAAGCAGGAAATCGCCAATCTCAAGCAGCAGCTGCAGCTGCGGGTCGATGCCATGGCGATGCGCATCGGCGAGGTGAACGCCCACGTCATCCGCCTCGATGCCCTCGGCAAGCGCCTTACCGAGATGGCGGACATCGACAGCCGCGAGTTCGACTTCGACCGCGACCCGCCGAGCGGCGGGCCCGAGGGGGAGGGCGTGAGCGCCCAGGTGCCGGATCTCTCAGTCATGCTGACCCGGCTCGAGCAGCGCGCGGATCTGCGGGAATCGCAGCTCGCGGCGCTCGAGAACGTGATCCTGACGCGCGAGCTCAAGGAGGAGATCCATCCCGAGGGGCGCCCGGTGTCGAGCGGCTACATCTCCTCGTACTTCGGCGAGCGCGCCGATCCCTTCGACGGCCTCGAGAAGTTCCACAAAGGCGTGGATTTCGCCGGCAACGTGGGGAGCGATGTGGTCGCGGTCGCGGCCGGCGTGATCACCTGGGCGGGCGAGCGCTCCGGCTACGGCAAGCTCATCGAGATCAATCACGGCGACGGCTACTCGACCCGCTACGCCCACAACGAGCGCACGCTGGTCGCCGTCGGCCAGACCGTCAAGCGCGGCGAGTCGATCGCGCTCATGGGCTCGACCGGTCACTCGACCGGTCCGCACGTGCATTTCGAAGTGCTGCACAACGGCCGCCAGGTCGATCCGCTCTCCTTCATCGGCCGCTGACAGCGGCTCTCGCGCCTTGAATTCCCCCGCCCGCGAACCAATTGGGCGGTAATAACGTCTATTGCGTACAATACGCCGCTTCATGCGCCCGGGGCAGACGATAAGTGCTTGTCGGGCAAGATATTTTTGACAGTTCACGGGTAGCCCTTGCTCGACTTCCTGACGCGCATCTTCGGCAGCCGCAATGAGCGGCTCCTTCGCGGCTACGCACGCTACGTGCGCGCCGCCAATCAGCTCGAGAGCCAGATCCAGGCGCTGACCGACGAGGCGTTACGTGCCCGCACGGATGAGTTCAGGAACCGCCTGAAGGAGGGCGCGAGCCTCGATGAGGTGCTGCCGGAGGCGTTCGCGGTGGTGCGCGAGGCGTCGCGGCGCACGCTCGGACTGCGCCACTTCGACGTGCAGCTGATCGGGGGCATCGTGCTGCACAAGGGCATGATCGCCGAGATGCGCACCGGCGAGGGCAAGACGCTGATGGCGACGCTGCCGGCGTACCTCAACGCGCTCGGCGGCGAGGGCGTGCACATCGTCACGGTGAACGAGTACCTGGCACAGCGCGATGCCGACTGGATGGGCCCGGTCTACCGCTTCCTCGGACTCACCGTGGGGGTCATCAAGAACGCGCAGAGCCAGGCGGAGAAGCGCGCCGCTTACGCCTGCGACATCACCTACGGCACCAACAACGAGTTCGGCTTCGACTATCTGCGCGATAACCTCGCCTTCCGGCTCGAGGACCGCGTGCAGCGCCAGCTGAGCTTCGCGGTGGTCGACGAGGTCGACTCGATCCTCATCGACGAGGCGCGCACCCCGCTCATCATCTCCGGCCCCGCCGAGGAGAGCACCGAGCTTTACCTCAGGATCAACCAGCTGGTACCGAAGCTCACGCGCCAGAAGGACAAGGACGAGGAGGCCCCGGGGGACTTCTCGGTCGACGAGAAAGCCAAGCAGGTGCACATCACCGAGGCCGGGCACGAGCGCGTCGAACGCCTCATGGCGGACGCAGGCCTGCTGCGCGAGGGCGAGAGCCTCTACGATCCGGCCAACATCCGCCTGATGCACCACCTGAACGCGGCGCTGCGCGCCCACGCGCTCTACAAGCGCGACGTCGAATACATCGTGCGCAACGGCGAGATCATCATCGTGGACGAGTTCACCGGCCGCACCATGATCGGCCGGCGCTGGTCCGACGGCCTGCACCAGGCGGTCGAGGCCAAGGAAGGCGTCAAGGTGCGCGAGGAGAACCAGACGGTCGCCTCGATCACCTTCCAGAACTACTTCCGCATCTACAGGAAGCTCTCGGGAATGACCGGCACCGCCGATACCGAGGCGCCGGAATTCCTGCAGATCTACGGCCTCGAAGTGGTGGTCATCCCGACCCACCGGCCCATGATCCGCAAGGACAACTCCGACTTCGTCTACCTCACCCAGAAGGACAAGTTCCAGGCGATCATCGAGGACATCCGCGAGTGCGTCGAGCGCGGGCAGCCGGCGCTGGTCGGCACGACCTCGATCGAGACCTCGGAGTACCTGTCGGGCCTCCTGCAGAAGGAGAACATCGCCCACCAGGTGCTCAACGCCAAGCAGCACGAGCGCGAGGCGCACGTCGTCGCCCAGGCCGGGCGGCCCGGCACCGTGACGATCGCCACCAACATGGCGGGCCGCGGCACCGACATCGTGCTCGGCGGCAACCTCGAGGCCGAGATCCAGGGCGCCGGCGAGCTCGACGACATCGCGCGCGAGGGGCTGCGCAACGCCTGGACGGCACGCCACCAGCAGGTGGTGGCGGCCGGGGGGTTGCACATCATCGGCACCGAGCGCCACGAGTCGCGCCGCATCGACAACCAGCTGCGCGGCCGCTCCGGCCGCCAGGGCGACCCGGGCTCGAGCCGCTTCTACCTGTCGATGGAAGACAACCTGATGCGCATCTTCGGCGACCCGGTGCGCACCAAGCGGCTGCTGCAGCTCGCCGGCATGAAGGAAGGCGAGGTCATCGAGAGCGGCATGCTGACGCGGCAGATCGAGAAGGCGCAGCGCAAGGTCGAGTCGCACAACTTCGACATCAGAAAGCAGCTGCTGCTGTTCGACGACGTCGCCAACGATCAGCGCAAGGTGGTCTACCACCAGCGCACCGAGATCATGGGCACCGAGGACCTGTCCGGGCCGATCCGCGGCCTGATGGAGGACTCGGTCTCGGGGCTGCTCGATGCGCATCTGCCCAAGCACGCCGCCGCCGCGGACTGGGACTTGAAGGGCCTCGCGGAAGCGGTGCAGCGCGACTTCAACACCCGCATCGACCCGGAGTTCTGGCTCAAGGCCGAGCCCGAGCTCGAGGAGCAGATCCTGCGCGAGCGCGTGGTGAGCGCGGTGAGCGAGACTTATGCGGCCAAGGTGGCGCGCGTCGGCGCCGACACCATGCGCCTCGCCGAGAAGGAAGTGATGCTCAAGCTCCTCGACCAGCACTGGCGCGAGCACCTGGCGGCGATGGACTACCTGCGCCAGGGCATCCACCTGCGCGGTTATGCGCAGAAGGACTACCGCTTCGAATTCAAGCGCGAGGCGTTCGAGCTCTTCGCGGCGATGCTCGAGCGCGTCAAGTTCGAGACTTCCTCCACCATGGCGCGGCTCGAGATCCGCACCCCGGAGGAGCTGCAGCGCGAGGAAGAGGAACGTTACGCGCGCCTCATGCGGGCGCTGCAGGCACAGCATGCCGAGATGGGGTCGCTCCTCGCCGGCGACGGCGCCGCGGCCGAGGCCCAGGCCGCGCTTGCCGCCGCGCCCCTGCCCGCGGCGCGTCCCGGCGCGCTGCGCGCACCGCCCCCGCCTCCGCCGCCGCCGCCGGTGCCCGAGTCGGCGAGTCCGTTCGTGCGCGGCGAGCGCAAGGTCGGCCGCAACGAGCCCTGCCCCTGCGGCTCGGGCAAGAAGTACAAGCACTGCCACGGCGCGCTCTCGAGCGTCGAATAGACGTTGCCCGGGGCGACCTGCCCATGATCCTGGTGGTGGCGGCGGCACTCTACGACGGCGCGGGACGCGTGCTCATCGCGCAGCGGCCGCCCGGCAGCCATCAGGAGGGCCGCTGGGAGTTCCCCGGTGGCAAGGTCGCAGACGGCGAGTCCGAAAGCGCGGCGCTCGCGCGCGAGCTGCGCGAGGAGCTCGGTGTCGAGGTCGAGGCGTGCCGGCCGTTCATGCGGCTCGAGCACCGCTACCCGGACCGGCACGTCGGGCTCTCGCTGTGGATCGTCGAGCGCTTTCGCGGCAGCCCGCGTCCCCTCGATGGACAGCAGCTGCGCTGGGTGGCGCCGCAGCTCCTCGGGGGCGAGGATCTGCTCGAGGCCGACCGCCCGTTCGTCGAGGCGCTGCGCGACCTGGCGCCGCCTTAGTTGATGCGGGGCTGCGGTACAATCAATTCATTCACCTGGCGGAAATCGACATGGCAGCTGCGAACGATCTCCCTGAAGTCGAACTCGACGCGAAGAATCTCTATCGCGAGGACGTGTTCACCGACCGCCGCGCCGGCAGCATCCGCCGCCTGACGCCGGTCGCGAGCGATGGCTCAGCCGACGGCACGCGCGCGGTGCTGTTCTCGGGCCAGACGCAGCTGCTCACCCCCGCGGGCGTCCTGCCGCTCGGCTTCGAGATCGAGGCGGCGACGCTCGAGGAGGCCCTGCGGAAATTCCCCGAAGGCGTGAAGCTCGCCCTCGAGCAGGCGATCGACGAGGCACGCGAGCTGCGCCGCGAAGCGGCCTCGCGCATCGTCGTGCCGGAGGTCGGCGGCGCCCTCGGCGCCGGCCCCGCGCCGGGGCCGGGCGGCGGCAAGATCAAGTTCCCTTGATATGAATCGCTCGGGATCGGCACGTCCGTGTGCCGCCCCTCGCGCGGCGCGCCAAGAGCGCGGTCTTGGCGCGCGGCTCGCCGCCTGCGGCGGCGGGCACATTCCTGTGCCTGCCTGATGGCCAGGCGCCTTTGGTTCCCAGCGGCGCTCGCCGCGGCCTCACTCGGTGGGGCGTTGCTCGTGGCGTGCGTGAGTGCCGAGTTCGGCAATCGCGTGCCGGCCTCCGGTCCCGGGCCCGGCGGCAAGCCCATGCGCACCGCCACCGAAACCGCCATCGGCCTGCCCGCGGTCAACGAGGCGCCGGTCTACCCGGTCACGGTACGCATCGGCATCAGCGACAACTTCTTCGGGACGCGCGTCGCGGATCCCTACCGCTGGCTCGAGGATCTCGGTTCCCCCGCGGTCGAGCAATGGGTGGCGGCGCAGAATGCCGGGTCGCGCCCGCGGCTCGAGGCGCTGCCGCAACGCGCCTGGCTGAAGACACGGCTCACGCAGCTCTGGGACTACGAGCGCTACGAGTTGCCGCTGAAGCGCGGGCCGCACTACTTCTATCTGCACAACGACGGCACGCAGAATCAGAGCGTCCTCTATGTGTCCGAGCGGCTGGATGCCGCCGGGCGCGTGCTGTTCGATCCGAACACCGTACGCGCCGATGCCACCGTGGCGCTCGTCGCGTTCACCCCCGACGAGCAGGGGAGCGTCGTCGCCTACGCCACCGCCGATGGCGGCACGGACTGGCAGATCTGGCACTTCCGTCGTGTCAGCGACGGCACGGACCTTCCCGGCGAGGTGCGCTTCACCAAGTTCTGGGGCGTGTCCTGGGCGCATGACGGCTCGGGCGTCTACTACAGCCGCTATCCGGCGCTCGTCGGCGCCCGGGGCGACGATGCGGCGCGCCCGGCGGTCTATTTCCACGCGCTCGGCACCGCCCAGGAAGACGACCGCCTGGTGTACGAGGTGACCGACAATCCGACGCGCATCCCCGCCGCCCGCGTCACCGAGGACGGCGCCTGGCTCGTCATCACGCAGGTCGAGGGCTACGAGAAGAACAGTGTCTACGTCGAGGACCTGCGCCGCCCGGGAGCCCGGCCGCAGCCGCTGCTGGCGGCCTGGGATGCGCTCTATACGTTCATCGGCGCGCGCGGCGACGAGCTCTTTTTCCGCACCACCAAGGAAGCCCCCTTTGGCCGCGTGATCGCGGTCGATGCCCGCGGCGCGCCGCCGGTGCCGCGTACCGTGGTGCCCGAGGGGACGAGCGCGCTCGAGGAAGCGAGCTACGTCGGCGGGCGCATCATCGCCCGCTACGTCGAGGATGCGCACGGCGTGGCGCGGATCTACGAGCGCGACGGCCGTCCCGTGGGGGAGGTGCCGCTGCCGGGTCTGGGCGGCATCGACGGCTTTCGCGGCGAGGGTGGCCGGAGCGAGACCTTCTTCGGCTACACCGACTACCTGACTCCGCGCCGCATCTACCGGCTCGACGTCGGCACCGGCCAGGCGACGCTCTGGCGCGCGCCGCGCATTCCGGCCTCGACGGACGCGTACGTGACCACCCAGGTGTTCTTCACCAGCAAGGACGGCACGCGCGTGCCGATGTACCTCACCCACCGGCGCGATCTGGCGAAGGACAGCGACAACCCGGTGCTGCTCTACGGCTACGGCGGCTTCGCCGTCTCACTCACCCCGCAGTACCGGCCGCAGGTGCAGGCGTGGCTCGAGATGGGCGGCGTGTACGCGGAAGCGAATCT
>JAGWMP010000346.1 GCA_028871705.1 Gammaproteobacteria bacterium | reverse complement strand
GCCCAGGTGATCGGCGCGGTACAAAGAGCCGCGCGCGGCGGGGACATCGTGGTCTGCGCCGCCGGCGGGCTGCCCGGCGAGCTGCACCGCCACTGGCTCGCCGAGCAGCCGCTCGGCTATCACCTCGAGTACGGATATTCGTGCATGGGGTACGAGATCGCCGGCGCGCTCGGGGCGAAGCTGGCGCACCCCGGGCGTGAGGTGTTCGTGCTCGTCGGCGACGGCTCCTACCTCATGATGAACAGCGAGATCGCGACCGCGGTGCGCCTGGGTGTGAGGCTCACCATCGTGCTGCTCGATAACGGCGGGTTCGGCTGCATCGAGCGGCTGCAGAATGCCACCGGCAATGCGAGCTTCAACAATCTCGCCACCGCGGGCGCCGCGGCAGTCGATTTCGTCGCCCATGCGGCGAGCCTCGGGGCGCTCGCGAGCGGCGTCGCGGACATCGCCGCGCTCGAGCGCTCGCTCGCGGCGGCGCGCGGCGCCGCGCGCACCACGGTGCTGGTGATCGCCACCGACCCGGCGGCCAGCACCGCGGCCGGCGGCAGCTGGTGGGACGTGCCGGTCGCCGAGGTCTCGGAGCGTGCCGAGGTACGCGCCGCCCGCGAGCGCTACCTGGCGGCGCGCGCGGGCGAGGGGGACGCTTAAGCGATGCGCGTTCGCTTCGGCGCCAATCCCATCATCTGGTCGAACGACGACCTGCGCGAGCTCGGCGCGGCCACGACGCTCGAGACCTGCCTGACTCAGGCGCGCGCCATCGGCTTCGAGGGCATGGAGCTCGGTCACAAGTTTCCGCGCGAGCCGGCCGCGCTCGCCGCGGTGCTCGGGCGGCACCATCTCGAGTGCGTCTCCGGCTGGTACTCCTCCGAGCTCCTGGTGTGGGGCGCGCGCGAGGAGCTGACGCGGCTTACGCCGCACCTCGAGCTCCTCAGGGCGATGGGCAGCGACGTGCTGGTGTTCGCGGAGGTGACCGGGGCGGTGCACGGCGATCTCGGGCGGCCGCTCGGGGAGCGGCCGGTGCTGATGGCGCGCGACTGGCGTGAGCTCGGTGCGCGCCTCACCGAGGTCGCCGCAGCCACCGCCGCCGCGGGCGTGCGGCTCGCGTACCATCACCACATGGGCACGGTGGTGCAGAGCGAAGCGGACATCGACGCACTGATGCAGGCCACGGGTCCGGAGGTCGGGCTGCTGCTCGACACCGGGCATGCGGCCTTCGCCGGCGCGGATCCGGCGGCGCTCGCGCGCCGCTACGCCGCGCGCATCGTGCATCTGCACGCCAAGGACGTGCGCGCCGCGGTGGCGGCCGAAGCCCACCGGGGCAACTGGAGCTTCCTCAAGGCGGTGCTGCAGGGCGTGTTCACGGTGCCGGGCGACGGCAGCATCGATTTCGGGGAGGTGTTCGCCGCGCTGGCGGATTACTCGGGCTGGGTGGTGCTCGAGGCCGAGCAGGACCCGGCACGCGCCGATCCGGTCACCTACGCGACGCTCGGCCTGCGAAACCTGCGCAGCCTCGTGGCCCGGGGCGGCGCGTGAGCAGGCAGCTGCACTTGAAGCCCGATCTCTCGGGCGGGGCTGGCGCGGTCCACCGGGTGACGCCCGCGAGCGCCGGCTGGCAGTACCTCGGCTTCGAGGTGTTCGATCTCGAGGCGCGGCAGACACTCGCGCGCACGCTCGCGGACCGCGAGCAGTGCTGCGTGCTCCTCGGCGGGCGCGCGCGGGTGCGGGTGAACGGCGAGGACTTCGGTTCCATCGGTGCGCGCAGCGATCCTTTCACCGGCAAGCCGTTCGCGCTCTACGCACCCCCCCGGGCCGCGGTCGAGATCACGGCCGAGACGCCCGTCGAGCTCGCCGTGGGCTCGGCTCCCGCAAAGGGGCTGCATCCGGCGCGGCTCATCCTTCCCGAGGAGGTGGGCAGGGAGGTGCGCGGTGCCGGGACCAACACCCGCTACGTCTACGACATCCTGCCGGAGTCGGTGCCGGCGGA
>JAGWMP010000003.1 GCA_028871705.1 Gammaproteobacteria bacterium | reverse complement strand
GGCGGCGCAGGCGCCGGGGCCCCGGCCGGCGCGGCCGCGGCGGACACGGCCTGGACGCGCGCCGCGGGACGCTCCCCGGGACCACCCCGCCGGCCCGAGCGCAACAAGGCGAGCAGCGCGAGCGGCAGCGCCAGGAGCGCCAGCACGAAGAGAATGACCTTCGCCATCGGTTGCAACTCTAGCGGAATCCCTCCAATTGAGTAGACGGCTTCCATCCTAATGCCTCGCCCGGCATCCCCCGGCGGGAGGCCGACCCGGACCGCACGGCGCGGCTACACTGCCGCGGCGTATTCTGCGGAGGCCAGATCATGCAATTCCTCCTCTTCGATGTCGGTGCCACGCTGGTGTTTCTTGCCGCCTATCTCGCGGCCGCCAACCTGCGGCGGCGGCGTGCGTCCAGCGCACTCGCCCCGCGCCGCCAGCCCGTGCGACTCGCCTCACCCCGGTAGGTGTACGATCGCGTAGGTGATCGTCCATCTCGTCGACGGCACCTACGAGCTGTTCCGCCACTTCTACGGCCTGCGCCGCTTCGCCGCGGATAAGGCGCCGCCGCTTGGCGCCGTCGCCGGAGTTCTCAACACCGTTCTTGGCATGATCGAGCAGGGCGCGACCCACGTCGGCGTCGCGACCGATCACGTCATCGAATCCTTCCGCAACCGCCTGTGGAGCGGCTACAAGACCGGTGACGGCATCGAGCCGGCGCTGCTCACGCAATTCGAGCCGCTCGAGGAGGCGCTCGCCGCCATGGGCGTGGCGGTGTGGCCGATGGTGGAGCTCGAGGCCGATGACGCCCTCGCCTCCGCAGCACACCTGGCGGCACGCGATGAGCGCGTCGCGCGCGTCTCGATCTGGACGCCCGACAAGGACCTGGCGCAGTGCGTGGTCGCGGATCGGGTCGTGCAGGTCGACCGCCGCACCAGGGATATTCGCGACGCCGCCGGCGTGCGCGCCAAGTTCGGTGTTGTGCCCGAGCGCATCCCCGACTTCCTCGCCCTGGTCGGCGACGCCGCGGACGGCTACCCGGGACTCCCGGGCATCGGGCGGGTGACCGCCGCGCGCCTCATCGGCCGGTTCGGCGCGCTGGAGGAGTTTCCGCCGGAGACGCTCGGCGAACAGCGTGAGCTGGCTCTCCTTTTCAAACAGCTGGCGACGCTCAGGACCGACGCGGCGCTGTTCCGGGACGTGGATGAGCTGCGCTGGCGCGGACCGACGCCCGGGTTTGCCGCCTGGGCCGGGCGCCTCGCGAGCGCCGCGCTGCCCGAGCGCTGCCGCCGCGCGGCCAGCGCCGCGCGATGAAGCGCGCCGTGCTCGCCGCCCTCTTCGCGCTCGCGTGCTTCGCCGCGAACTCGGTGCTGTGCCGCATGGCGCTGCGCGTGAGCCACATCGATCCGGCGAGCTTCACCACCGTGCGTCTGGCGGCGGGAGCCGCGACCCTCGCACTCATCGTGCGCGTCCGCGGCGGCCGCGGGACACCGCGCGGCAGCTGGCGTGCGGCGCTCACGCTCATCGTCTACGCGCTCCCCTTCTCCTTCGCCTACGTGGCTCTCACCGCGGGTACGGGGGCACTGCTCCTCTTCGGCGCCGTGCAGGTGGTGATGCTGGCGGCGGGGTTCGTGGCGGGCGAGCGCATCGACCGCTGGCTCATCGCCGGCTGGCTGCTCGCGGTCGCCGGGCTGGTGCTGCTGCTCCTGCCCGGAGTCGCGGCGCCGCCCATCCGGGAGGCGCTGCTGATGCTGCTCGCCGGCATCGCCTGGGGGGCCTACTCATTGCAGGGCCGCGGCTCGCGCGACGCGCTCGGCGAGAATGCCGGCAACTTCGTGCGGGCCCTCCCGGCGGCCCTCGTGTTCAGCGCCTTCAAGTTCGCTCAACGCCACGCGGATACGCAGGGCTTCGCCCTCGCCGCGCTCTCCGGAGCGGTTGCCTCGGGACTCGGCTACGCCGCCTGGTACACCGCGCTTCCCCGGCTCGGCGCCATCGCCGCCGCGAACGCCCAGCTCGCCGTTCCGGTGATCGCGGCCCTCGCGGGGGTCGTGCTGTTCGCCGAGCCGATCAGCGCGCGCCTCGCGCTCGCCTCGCTACTGGTGCTCGGCGGCACCGCCCTCGCCGTGCGGCGTGGTCTCGTACTGCGCGGGCCGCGCTGATCAGCCCTTGCCGATGAGCCGCAGCCCGCTCGCGCCGGCGGCGGGGTTCGGCACCAGGCAGGTGACTTTGGTGCCGCCGCTCGGCACGGGCCGGATCGACAGTTGCCCGCCGATGGCACTGGTACGGTAGCGGATGGTGTTGATGCCGAAGCCCGAGGAGTTCGCCTCCGCCGGCCGGATGCCGCGGCCGTCGTCGACCACCCGCAGCATCACCCAGTCGGCGCGCACGTCGAAATACACCTCGATGTGGCGCGCCGCGGCGTGCTTCAACGCGTTCTGCACCGCCTCCTGCGCGATGCGGTAGAGGTGCGTCGCCGCCTCGAGCGTCAGTCGCAGCGGCGCCTCGAAGCGCGAATGCAGCTCCACCGCGGTGCCCGCGATGCTGCTCATGCGCGCGAGCGAGGCCAGCGCGAGACCGAGATCGCCGTCGAAACCGGCGAGCGGCGACAGCCCGTGCGCCGCGGCGCGCGCGCTGTCGAAGCTGCCGGCGATCGAGTCGGCGAGCCGCCGCAGGTCCTCGGCGAGCGGCAGCCGCTGCTCCGCGGCGCTCCTGGCGAGCTGCGCGGCGAGCAGCGAGGCCACGGTGAGCTCCTGCGCGAGGCCGTCGTGCAGCTCCTGACCGATGCGGCGTTGCTCGCTCGAGATCGCATTCACGAGCGAGCTCTCGAGCGCCTTGCGCTCGGTGACGTCGAACGTGAACACCAGCCACGCGGGCCTGCCGCCGTAGTCGATGAGGCGCGCCCAGATCTCGACGTCGATGATCTTCCCGTCGCGGGTGCGCTGGCGCAGCTCCAGTGGCTGGTGCGGCGCGCCCGCGAGCAGCGCCGCGAGCGAGCGCACTTCGTGCGGCGGCGTCAGGAGGTCGACGGTGCCGGCGAGCAATGTGCCGCGCGCGTAGCCGTACAGCCGCTCGGTCGCCGCGTTGACCAGCAGGAAGCGCAGCGTGCCCGCATCGCACACCCACAGCGGCTGCGGACTGGTCTCGAACACCTGCTCGTAGCGCGTCTCGAGCCGCTGCTGCTCGGCGAGCAGCCCGGTCAGCAGCAACGACGCCACGATCATCGCGGTGAGGTACGACCACAGCACGATCAGACCCGGGAGGATCTCCGCGCCGCGCAGCATGCCGAAGTCGAACGCAAAACAGACCACCGCGGTGAGCGAGAGGATCAGCGCGGTGGCGGCGGCCGGCACGAAGCCGAATCGCAGGCACACGCTCGCCACGAACGCCGTCAGCGCCAGCAGCCACGGGGCCTGCAGGAAGCCGAACTTCGCCGGGATGGGGGGCGCGAACAACATCGCGCCGAGCAGCACGCCGAGCAGCGCGAGCGAGACCAGTGTCGCCAGCGGCTGCTCGAACACGCGCTGGAACGCCTTGCGGCGCATGGCGATCAGGAGCGGGCCCGTGAGCAGCACGCTGGTGAAGTCGTTGAGCCACCAGCGCAAGCAGGCGACCGTGTCCCAGGCCTCGAGATCCGCCGGGTCGACGACGGCGTGCAGCCGGTAGCTGCCGACGCCGATCGCCGCCGGCAGCAGCATGCCGACGAGTGCCGCGCCGATGAAGAGCGCGACGTCGCGGCCATGCTCGAAACGCGGATCGAAACGGTAGCGGCGCAGCAGCGTCACGGTGACCCATACGCCGAGCGGCAGGCCGATGCCGGAGGCGAGTGCCGGCAGTGCGGCGTGCCGGTTGGCAAAATCCACCGCGGCGTCGGCGAGTCCGACCGCCAGGTACTGCCATGCGCCCCAGCGCACGACGGCGGCGACCGCGATGCCCGCACCGAGGAGCCAGATCGTCAAACGCCCGCCGAGGAGCGGCGGGGCGATGCCGAGAAGCCCGGCGCTGAGGAGTGCGATGAATACGAGGGCGCCGCGAACGCCGTTACGGACGAAAGATTGCGACGCGACTCGTGTGTCCGGCATCAAGGGCTTCCAGCCGCCGATGTGGCCATCTTACTCTTCGTACCCGCGCCCTTTTTCAGTCTTCGAGCGCCACCGAGTGCTCCCGCAGTGCGGCAATCAGGGCGCCGAGGTGCCGTTCGTAGCGCCGCCAGCGGCCGGAGGAGGTGCCGTAGATCGGGCGCCGCACCTGCGAGGCGCTCGCGGTGAGCGAGGCGGACTGGTTGTGCTGGATGTCGACCGCCGCATCGTCCCACGCGAGCCCGCAGCGCTGCGCGAGCGCGGCGCCGATGCGCCTGGGCTCCTTCACCAGCTCCGCGTAGCGCACCTCGCACAGCCGCTCCCCGAGCACCGCACGCCAGTGATGCATGAGGCCCGCGTACGCCGCGTAGTAGCGGCCGAGCTCGCCGAGGTCGTAGCTGAAGGGATAGCCGGCCGCGAACAGCGTACGGTACATGGCGAAGCAGCTGTCGATGGGTGAGCGGCTGACGAGCAGAATGCGCGCCGCGGGCAAGGCGCGGGCGATGGCGCCGGCATAGAGGTAGTTGAGCGGCAGCTTCTCCACGATACGCTGCGCGGGCGGCCCGGCGGCGGCGAGCCGCGCGTATTCAGCGGCGACCACGGCCGGAGCGGCATGCGCGGCGCGCGCGAATACGTCGCCCTCTCCCACGGATGCCCCGAGAAGCGCCTGGGAGAAATAGTCGGTCTCGCCGTTGGAGCGCACGCCGGAGAGCCCCGTGAGGATGCGCTCGAGCAGCGTCGTACCCGAGCGCGGCAGGCCGACGACGAAGATGAAACGCGCGGAATCGGCGGCATCCGCCGCCGCGGCCGTCGCCTCCCGGCCGTAGACCGCGGCGATGCGCGCGAGCTTGCGCTCATCGACCGCGACGTCGTACTGGAGCCGCTCGCGGCGCGCCGCCGCGGCGGCGGCAAAGGCCGCGAACGCCTCGTCGTAGCGCTCGAGATCGTCGCGCTCCTTGCCGAGCGCGTAGCCGAGGAATACGCGCGCGCGGTAGTCGCCCGATCGCTGCGCGAGCAGCGCCTCGAGCTCCGCGACGTGATTCTCCGCGGCGCTCTGCACGCGCAGCTCCGAGCGCAGCAGAAAGGCGCCGTAGTGCGCGGCGTCGAGGCGAATCGTCTGGTCGCAGGCCGACTCGGCCGCGCCGAGGCGCCCGAGGCTGCGCTCGCTGCAGGCCAGGTTGTACCAGAAGCGGGCATCGCGCGGCGCGAGCTCGGTGGCGCGCCGGTAGAGCGCGTTGGCGCGCTCGTGCTGACCCAAGTGCATGGAGACGAACGCCAGGGCGTCGTAGGCATCCGCGCCACCCGTGCCGAGCGAGAGCGCATCGCTCACGACCTCCTCGGCCGCGGCGCTGCGGCCGAGCTTCATGAGCACGAAGGCGAGCTTGCCGTGCTCGGGGCTGCACACGCGCAGGCCGCGCGCCGCGCGCTGCGCCTGCAGCAGCGCCTCCTCGAGCTGTCGCGTGCTCAACGGTTCGGATGGCATGGCGCGAGTGTCCGGGTCGCGCGCCCCGGCGGTCAAATCGCCCCGCAGCGCATCACGGCGGCTGCGCTGCGCCGCGCCCCGGTGCGGCAACAAAGCGCAGATCTCCTAAGAACGCGCGTGACCCAACGAAGAATCGTCATAGACTTGCTTCACGAACGTGTCACATAGTGAACCCGGGGGCGCAATCAGGGGGGAGTCGGGCTATGAACACATTACGGCGGACCTTGGGCGCGATCACACGGGTCCAGGCGGCCGTGTGCGTGGCCCTGTACGGGCTCGCACCCGCGGCACAGGCGCAGCAGGCACCCCCCGCCGCCGCCCAGCCTCAGGATCAGACCGCGGGGGCGCTGCAGGAAGTGACGGTCACGGCCACCCGCCGCACGCAGACCCTCGAAGCGGTGCCCTACAGCATGTCGGTGGTGAGCGCCGAGAAGCTCGCCGAGAGCGGCGTCACGGATCTCGCCTCCCTGGCGAGCGACGTGCCCGGCTTGAGCATGTACCAGTACGGCGCGCGCTTCACCGAGGCGACGGTGCCGATCATCCGCGGCATCAACGCGACCGGCGAGCCGACCCGCGGCTTCCGCGCCTTCGAGCAGGCGCCCGTCGGGACCTACATCGGCAATTCCCCGGTCGACGGTTATTTCGAGCTCGACGACCTCAAGCAGGTCGAGGTGCTGCGCGGTCCGCAGGGCACGCTCTACGGCGCCGGCACGCTCGCCGGGGCGCTGCGGCTCATTCCGAACTCGCCCGAGCTCAACACCTTCGCCGGCCAGATCGAGGCGAGCGGCGGCAAGCTGGCGCACTCCGACGGCACGCCTTACGCGGTGCGCGGACTCATCAACATCCCGCTCGGCGACGTGCTGGCATTCCGCGCCTCGGCCAAGTACGACTACCAGCCGGGCTTCGTCAACACCTACGGACTCTTCGCCCGCAGCAACAACGGGCTCTCGGGCGTCCCGTTGCTGGCGAACCCCGCCGCGCCGGTGACGAGCCCCGCCATCTACCAGGACAAGCCGGACTGGAACTTCCAGAAGACCTTCACCGGGCGGGCGAGCCTCTTGTGGAAGCCGGCGGATGGCTTCACCGCAGAATTGGCGATCCTGCACGCGGGCGTGCAGGGCGACGGTGGACCGCAGGTCAATCCCGACTTCCCCGGCGGCGTCTCGCCGCTCGATCCGGCGACCACACTGCCGGCGGGCGGCCCGTATCGCGAGTTCTCGCAGATCGATCAGCCCTGGTCGCGCTACACCAACCTCGCGAGCGCCGACCTCACCTGGGATGTCGGCTTCGCCACCGTCTCCTCGACCAGCTCCTATTACACGACCTCCGGTTCCGTGCTGCAGGACAACACCTACAGTCTCGGCGGCCTCGCGAGCGGCGGCTACCTGCCCTACTACGCGGGCGTGCCGACCAACCCGCGCTTCGTCTACGACCAGCAGTTCGCCGATTTCGCGCACACCTTCACCGAAGAGGTGCGGCTGGTGTCCAAGAGCGGCCCCGACAAGACGTTCGACTACGTGCTCGGCGTCTTCTACGAGAACCAGACGAGCGCCGGCGCCTGGACGATCGCGGTTCCGGGCACGCCGGAGTACCAGGCGGCGCAGGGCTGCCTGCCGAACTGCTTCTTCAATGTCACCACGGCACCGGGCGACGTCACGTTCCAGCAGATCGACACGCAGAGATTCCAGGACAAGTCGGTGTTCGGCGAGCTCACCTGGCACTTCCTGCCCAAGGGCCAGGTCACCGTCGGCGCACGTCACTTCAGCCAGGAATTCACCGACGCGCAGTCCTACGACGACTACAACTTCCCGACCTTCCTGCCCGCCACCCCGCACGAATCGCCCGCCTCCAAGACGGTCGGCAAGGTCAACCCCTCCTACCAGTACGCCGACGATCAGTACGTCTACGCCGTCTGGTCGCAGGGCTTCCGCCGCGGCGGTGCAAACTCGGTGCCGCTGGTCGGCCCCTTCGCCGAGAGCCCGCTGCTCTCGACGTATCAGCCCGACAGCACCAATAACTACGAGGCGGGCCTCAAGGGGCGCTTCAGCAACGGCCTCTCGTATACCTTCGCGCTGTTCGACATCAAGTGGGACAAGCCGCAGATCTCCTCCAGCCTCCCCTCCGGCAACCTCGCCGTGTACAACGCCAACACCGCCGAGTCGAAGGGCTTCGAGTTCGAGTCGAGCGGCCCTTTGTTCGTGCCGAACCTGGTCTATACGGTGAGCTACGCCTATGCGGACGCGCACCTGACGAGCGACTTCTCACTCCCGGCGAACAACGGCGCACAGACCGGCACCATCGTCCCGGGGCTGATCCATGGCAGCAGCGGCCAGCAGATGCCGGGAAGCCCGAAGTCGAGCGCCAGCGTCGCGCTCCATTACGACATGGCGGTCGCGAGCGATTACGACCTGGCCCTCGCCGCCAACGCCGTATACCGCAGTGCGGTGCCGATGCAGCTCACCCCCTCGCTCGGGGTGACCTCGGTGCAGTACTCCTCGAGCTACGAGATGGTGAACGTCAACGCCACGCTCAACCACCAGCCCTGGCGCACGACGCTGTACGTCACCAACCTCTTCGACCGGGAGAACATCCTGGTGCCGCCCACGCAGTTCAACGAGCTCGGCAACCTCACCAACGACTACCTCGTGAGCATTCCGCGGGAGGTGGGAGTGCGGGTGGCGTACATCTTCTGAGCCGGAGGGGCGCCGCGGCGGCGCATAATGCGGGACACCGGTGCTGCGGGAGTCCCTCCATGATGATGCGCGGATTGGCGTTGACGATGCTCGCCCTCCCCTTCGCCCAGCCGCTGCTCGCGCTCGAGCAGACCACGGCGCCGGCGACCTGCGATCAGCCGCAGCACCGCCAGCTCGATTTCTGGCTGGGCGACTGGCAGGTGTTCGATGGCGCGACCCGGCAGCTGGTCGCCTACGATCGCATCGAGAAGACCTACGCAGGCTGCGTGGTCGAGGAGCGCCTGAGATTCCTCACCGATATGTATCGGCGCCCCGGGGTCCTGGCGCGCCTCGCCGGCGTCGCCATCAGCCGGTTCGACGGCGAGAGCTGGCTGCAGATGTGGGCGGACAACCAGTGGGGCGCGATCGTCCTGCGCGGCGCGCCGAACGCGGCCGGGGACATGGAATTCCTGACGGTGACCCCGTCGCGCCACCGGGACGTGAAGCTCATCTACCACATGCACGTCGACGGCACGCTCGAGATCCTGCAGTACGTGGCACCCGCCGGCAGCGGCAAGTGGACGCAGTACGGCGACCTCATCTACCGCCGCAATCGCTGAAATGGCCGTCGGCATCAGCGAGCACGTCTGGATCCCGCTGAGCGACGGCTGCCGCCTCGGTGCGCGGCTCTGGCTCCCCGAGGGCTCGGCGCAGGCGCCGGTGCCCGCCATCCTCGAGTACATCCCCTACCGCAAGCGCGACGGCACCCGGGGGCGCGATGACCCGATGCATGGCTATTTCGCCGCGCACGGCTACGCGGCGGTGCGGGTCGACATGCGCGGCTCCGGGGAATCCGACGGACACCTCGCCGACGAATACCTGAAACAGGAGCAGGACGATGCGCTCGAGGTGATCGCCTGGATCGCGCGTCAGCCCTGGTGCACCGGCAAGGTCGGGATGCAGGGCAAGTCCTGGGGCGGGTTCAATGCGCTGCAGGTCGCGGCGCGGCGGCCGCCGGCGCTGAAGGCGATCATCACCACCTTCTCCACCGACAACCGCTATACCGACGACATCCACTTCATGGGGGGTTGTCTCCTCAACGACAATCTGTGGTGGGGCAGCATCATGCTCGCCTACCAGAGCCGTCCGCTCGATCCGCTCATCGTCGGCGAGAGCTGGCGCGCACGCTGGCTCGAGCGCCTCGAGAGGCTGCCGTTCTTTCCCGGACTGTGGCTCGGGCACCAGCGCTACGACGCCTACTGGAAGCACGGCTCGGTATGCGAGGACTTCGGATCCATCGAGTGCCCGGTGCTGGCGATCGGCGGCTGGACGGATGCCTATACCAACGCGGTACCGCGGCTGCTCGCGGGCCTCAAAGTGCCGCGCCTCGGCATCATCGGCCCGTGGGGCCACCTCTACCCGCACGACGGCGTGCCGGGGCCGGCCATCGGCTACCTCGAGGAGGCGCTGCGCTGGTGGGACCGGTGGCTGAAGGACCGGGACACCGGAATCATGAGCGAGCCCATGCTGCGGGCGTATCTCGAGGACCCGGTGCCCCCCGCGGGCACGCGCACCTTCACCCCCGGGCGCTGGGTGGGCGAGCGCACCTGGCCCTCCCCCGACATCAGAGCCCTGCGGCTCCATCTGCACGCCGGCGGCGGCCTGGGCGATGCGCAGCCCGCGGACGCGGTGCTCACGATCCGCTCGCCGCAGAGCCACGGCAAGGCCGCGGGTGAGTGGATGGGCGTCGGTTGTCCCGGGGAGCAGCCGACTGATCAGCGGCTCGACGACGGCGGTGCGCTCCTCTTCGACAGCGCAATCCTCGATCGCGAGCTCGAGGTGCTCGGCGCGCCGGTGCTGCACCTCATGATCGCCGCCGACGCGCCCGTGGCGCAGCTCGCTGTGCGCCTGTGCGACCTGGCTGCGGATGGCGCGGTGACGCGGGTGAGCTACCAGGTGCTGAACCTCACCCACCGCGACAGCCACGAGCACCCGAGCGCTCTCACGCCCGGCCGTTATTACGAGGTGGCCGTGACGCTCAACGCCTGCGGCCACCGCTTCCTCCCCGGCCATCGCCTGCGGCTCGCGATCGCGAGCGCCTACTGGCCGATCGTCTGGCCCGCCCCGAGCGCCGCGACGCTCTCGATCCGCGCGCGCGGCAGCGCGCTCGAGCTGCCCGTGCGTCACGGCGCCGATGCGCAGCCCGTGAGCTTCCCGCCGCCCAGCCATGGTCCGCGCACGCCCGTCACGGTACTGGACCCCGGGAGCGTGCGCCGCTATACGACCCAGGATCACGTCACCGGGGAGACCACCTACGTCACCGAGGGCATCGGCGGCGTGTTCGGCGAGGGGATCCTGCGCTTCGATGCCGTCGACGTCACGATCGCGCACAACCTCAGGCGCGAGCTCGCCATCCGCGATGACGACCCGCTGTCGGCGCGCTATCTGCTCACGCAGTCGTACGAGATGGGCCGCGAGGGCTGGCGCACCCGCATCGATACCAGGGCGCAGATGCACAGCGACGCCGGCAGCTTCTTCCTCACCGCCACCCTCACCGCGCGGCTGAACGGCGCGCTCGTGGCCGAGCGGCAGTGGCAGCTCGCGGTGCCGCGCGACCTGGCATGAGCGCTGCGGACGCGCCGCCGCACCGGGAGCTCTTCGGCCAGCCGCGCGGGCTGGCGACGCTCTTCCTCACCGAGATGTGGGAGCGCTTCTCGTACTACGGGATGCGCGCCATCCTCATTCTGTACGTGGTGGCCGCCGTCCGCGACGGCGGTTTCGGCCTCGACGATCACGTCGCGAGCGCGATCTACGGCCTGTATATCGCGGCGACCTACGTGTTCGCACTCTTCGGCGGCTGGATGGCCGATCGGCTGCTCGGCGCGCAGCGCGCGGTGATCGGCGGCGGCATCCTCATCATGATCGGCAACGCGCTGCTCGCCGTCGGCCGGGCGCCGACCTTCTTCCTCGGCCTCCTGGTGATCGTGCTCGGCGTGGGGCTGCTCAAGCCCAACATCAGCGTGATGGTGGGCGAGCTCTACCCCGAAGGCGGTGCGCGGCGCGACGCCGGGTTCTCCATCTTCTATGTCGGCATCAGCGTCGGTGCGCTCCTCGGCTCGCTCCTGGTACCGCTCACCGCCGCGCGTTTCGGCTGGCGCTGGGGGTTCGCGCTGCCGGTCATCGGCATGCTCTTCGGCCTCACGCAGTTCCTCTTGACGCGCCGCTCCCTCGGTGCGCGCGGCCGCAACACGCTCGAGCGGTCCTGGCGCGCCTGGCTCCCGGTCGGAGTGCTGGTCGGGGCGGTCGCGGGGATCGCCGTGCTCGCGCTCACCGGCGCCCTCAGCATCGACCCGGTGGCGCTCGCCACCGCGGCCTCCTGGGCAATCGGACTCTTCGCCCTGCTCTATTTCGTCTATCTAATCGCCTTCGCGGGCCTCACGGCAGCCGAACGGCGCCGCGTGTACGTCATGGCGGCGCTGTTCGCGGCCTATGCGATCTTCTTCGCCGGCTTCGAGCAGGGCGGCGCCTCGCTCAACCTCTTCGCCGAGCGTTACACCGACCGCCACATCCTCGGCTGGGAGATGCCGGCCGGGGTGCTGCAGGGCGCGACCGCCTTCTACACCATCCTCGTTGCGCCGGCGTTCGCGGCGCTGTGGCTCGCGTTGGGAAAGCGCGGCCGCGATCTGACGCCCTCGGCCAAGTTCGCCGCGGGACTGGTGCTGCTCGCCGCCGGGTACCTGGTGCTCTACGCCGCATCCGGCTACGTGCTCGCCGGGGTGAAGGTGCTGCCGACCTGGCTGCTCGGCGCTTACTTCCTGCAGGAGTGCGGCGACCTGTGCCTGTCGCCGGTCGGCCTCTCCTCGATGACCAAGCTGGCCCCGCCGCGCTTTGCCGGGCAGGTCATGGGGGTGTGGTTCCTGGCCCTTGCCCTCGGCAACAACATGGCGGGCCAGCTCTCGGGGGAATACGACGCGCACGATCTCCACTCGCTTCCGGCGCTGTTCCTCAAGATCGCGCTCGGGGCGCTCGCCGCCGCCGCGGTGATGGCGCTGCTCATACCGGCGATGAAGCGGCTGATGGGCGGGGTGCGCTGAGAGTCTGCAGGCGCGCGGCGAGCCGTGCCGCTACCCAGGCATGGAAATGGTGGGTGGCGGTATCCATCGCCGGGGGGAACACCCCTCCCCGGTAGCCCGGCGAGGCGCGCCCGAGTTGCAGCTGCTCGACCGCGTTCAGGTCCTGCTCGAACACCAGCCGCCAGGCCGCGAGCGTCGCGGCGCGGCAGGCGCGGTAGGCATCCTCGGTCGCGCCTTCGCCCACGTAGAAGATCCGCAGCTCCTCGCGCGTGCGATCGGGCGCCTCCGGGGTGAGCAGGATGGCGAAGGCATGGTCGGCCTGGAAGCCGAGCAGCACGTTCGGATAGAGCGTCGGATACTCGGCCACGTGCAGGCGGTCTGCAGGCCAGCCGGCGACGCGCGGCAGGTGGGCACCCGCAATATCGCTGCCGCGGTAGGCGAGCGAGCCCTGGCCGGCAAAGGAGTCGCTGAGGAAGCAGTAGTGATCCTCGAGCCGCGAGTAGCTGTTGAGCTCCGGATGCACCCACGGCAGGTGATAGGCCTCGCAGTAGTTCTCGACCGCGAGCTTCCAGTTGCAGGGGGCCGTGAGCGTGAGGCGCGCATCGGTGATCCCGGGGGCGAGCTGCGCCCAGCCGCCGGGATGCAGCAGCTCCTCGGCACGGTGCCGCAGCGCGGCGGTGTGCTGATCGAAGTCCGGACCGTCGCCGCTCAGGTTGACGAACAGGATTCCCATGAAGACGGCACTGCGCACGATCTTCAGTCCGTGCGCCGCGTTGTCGAAGCCGCCCGCGTGGTGGCGCTCGACGCCGCCGAAGTGCGGCGTGGCTTTGAGCTCGCCGCTGGTCGCGTACGCCCAGCAGTGATAGCGGCAGGTGATGAGCCCCTTCACCTCGGTCGGCTCGGAGACGAGCTTCATGCCGCGGTGGCTGCAGACGTTGTGGAACACCCGCAGCGCCCCGTGCCGGTCGCGCACCACCAGCAGCGGCAGGCCCATGAAGTCGACCGGCTGCGCGAAGGGGCGCTCGGGAATCGAGTCGGTGAAGGCGATCGCGGCCCAGGTGGGCGCCATCACCGCATCGCGCTCGAGCGCGAAACACTCGCCGCTCGTGTAGGCGGCGTTGGGCAGCCCCGTCGCCGCATCGATCGGCCGCTGCACCTTCGCGAGCTGCTCGAGTGTCAGTTCCATACGCTGCGGCGCAGCGTATCACCTTCCGGGAACGCCTTGAGGGCCCGGCGTGCGGGCGCGTCCGCGCAGCGCACGCGCCGCCTAATAAATTGCGACGCGCGACTAAGAAAGGGGAAGTCCGCAGCTGCTGCGGCGCCGGAAGATAGGCCCATGAAGCGCCAGGTGCGAGCGCTGGTGATCGGCGGCGGCGTCGTCGGCTGCAGCGTCCTCTATCATCTCGCCAAGCTCGGCTGGCGCGACGTCGCGCTCCTCGAGCGACGCGAGCTGACCGCCGGCTCCTCCTGGCACGCCGCGGGCGCCTTTCATGCGCTCAATTCCGACCCGGCGATGTCGCGCCTGCAGGCCTACACCGTGGCGCTCTATCCGGAGCTCGAGAAGCTCTCCGGCCAGGACGTGGGTCTTCATTACCCGGGCGGCCTCAACGTCGCCGCGACGAAGGAGCGCTGGGACCTGCTGCGCGCCGATGTCGCGCGCCACCGCACCATGGGGCTCGACACGCGCCTGGTGGGCCCCGCCGAGATCCGCGAGCTCTGCCCCATCATGGACACGACGGGCGTGTTCGGCGCGATCTACGACCCCATGGAGGGACACCTCGATCCTTCCGGTGCCACGCATGCGTTCGCCCGGGCGGCGCGCCATCTCGGCGCGGAGATTCAGCGCCATACCCGCGTCACCTCGCTCACGCCGACCGGCCGCGGCACCTGGGAGGTGGGCACCGAGGAGGGATCGATCGAGGCCGAGCACGTGGTGAACGCCGCGGGGCTCTGGGCGCGCGAGGTCGGGCGCATGGTGGGAGTCGAGCTGCCGCTCGTCCCCATGGAGCATCACTATCTCATCACCGAGGATCTCGCCGCGCTCAAGGGCGCGGCGCGCGAGCTCCCGGTGGTGGTCGATCTCGACGGCGAGATGTACATGCGCCAGGAACGTCACGGCGTGCTGCTCGGGGTCTACGAGACCCCGGCGACGCCCTGGGCGGTGAACGGCACACCCTGGGAGTACGGCGACCACGAGCTGCTGGCGCCCGATCTCGAGCGCCTCACGGGCGCGCTGGAGAAGGGCTTCACGCGCTTCCCGACGCTGCATGCGGCTGGTATCCGCCGCATCGTCAACGGACCCTTCACCTTTACCCCCGACGGCAACCCGCTCGTCGGCCCGGTGCCCGGCGTCCCCAACTACTGGGCGGCGTGCGGCGTGATGGCTGGGTTCTGCCAGGGCGGGGGCGTCGGGCTCGCGCTCGCGACCTGGATGGTGCACGGCGAGCCCGAAGGCGATGTGTTCGCACTCGATGTAGCGCGGTTCGGCGCGTACGCCACCCGGGCCTACACGCTCGCCAAGGCGCGCGAGTTCTATTCGCGGCGCTTTCGCATCGCCTACCCGAACGAGTACTGGCCGGCGGGACGCCCGGCAAAGACCTCCGCACTGCACACACGCCTCCTCGCCCGCAACGCCGTTCACGGCGTGAGCTACGGGCTCGAGTACCCGCTGTACTTCGCGCCACGCGGCGCAAAGGCCGAAGAGGAGCCGACGCTGCGCCGCTCGAGCGCCTTCGCCGCCGTCGGCACCGAGTGCCGCACCGCGCGCCAGAGCGGCGCGGTGATGGACGCCTGCTCCTACAGCCGCTACGAGTTCTCCGGTCCCGCCGCCGCAAAGTGTCTCGACCGGCTGCTCGCCGCGCGCCTGCCCGAGGCAGGCCGCGCGCGCCTCACGCCGATGCTCGCGCCGAGCGGCCGCCTCATGGGCGATCTCACCACGCTGCGGCTCGGGCCTGAGCGCTTCCTGGTGGTGGGCTCCGGGTATCTTCAGGCCTGGCATCTGCGCTGGTTCCACGCCCACCTGCCCGCCAGCGGCGTGACGGTACGCAACCTCTCCGATGAGTGGGGCGGAATTGCGCTCTTCGGTCCGCGCTCGCGCGAGCTCCTCGCGCACCTCACCCGCGATGACGTGAGCGCCGCGGCGCTGCCCTTCATGGGGGTGCGGCTGATCGACGTGGCATTCGCCCCGGCGGTGGCCGCCCGCATTTCCTTCACGGGGGAGCTCGGGTTCGAGATCCATGCGCCCCAGGTCTGCCTCGGGGCAATCTATGATCGGCTCATGGCGCAGGCGGGCGAGCTCGGCATGGTGGACGCGGGGATGTACGCGCTGCTGTCGCTGCGCATCGAGAAGGGCTTCGGCATCTGGTCGCGCGAGTTCTCGCGCGATTACACGCCGCTCGAGAGCGGGCTCGCGCGCTTCGTGGCGTACGACAAGCCGGACTTCATCGGCCGGGACGCGGCGCTGCGCGAGCGCGACACCCCTCCCCGCCGCCGCCTGGTGCTGCTCGAAGTCGCCGCGCTGGATGCGGAAGCCAACTACCTCGAGCCCATCTGGGCGGGCGCCGAGCGGGTGGGCTTCGTGACCTCGGCGGCGTACGGCCACAGCTCGGGGCGCAGCTTCGCCATGGGCTACGTGGCGGGCGCCGCCGCCGCTGCGGGCACCGCGCTCGAGGTGACCATCGTCGGCGAGCGCCGCCCCTGCCGCGTGCTCGGCGAAGCGGCGGTCGACCCCGGCGGCGTGCGCATGAGAAGCGGATGACCGAGCCGCGCGCAGGCGACAAGCGCCGCCGCCGCGCGCCTAAAGTGCGCGCGCTCCACCCGGCGGCCGCCACGTTCATCACGCGCGCGATCCCGCCCTACGAAATGCTCGGCGAGGAGGCGCTCGTCTGCATCGAGGCGCACGCCGACCGCATCCTCGAGGAAATCGGCCTCGAGATCCGCGGCGACCCGGAGGCGATCGCGCTCTGGCGCGCGGCGGGCGCCGACATCGCGAACGACTGCCGGGTGCGCGTGCCGAAGGGGCTCGCGCGCGCCATCGTGCGCCGCTCGGCGCCCAGCTCCTTCACGCAGCACGCGCGCAACCCCGCCCGCAGCGTCACCATCGGCGGCCGCTCGACGGTGCTCGCACCCGCCTACGGCTCGCCTTTCGTGAGCGACGCCGACGGCGGCCGCCGTTACGGCACGCTCGCGGACTTTCACAACTTCGTGCGGCTCGCCTACCTCTCGCCCTGGCTGCACCACTCCGGCGGCACGGTGTGCGAGCCGACCGATGTCCCGGTCAACAAGCGTCACCTCGACATGGTGTACGCGCACATGACGCTCTCCGACAAGCCCTTCATGGGCTCGGTCACGACCGCCGCGCGCGCCGCCGACTCGATCGAGATGTGCCGCATCCTCTTCGGGCGCGACTTCGTCGACCGGCACTGCGTGATCCTCGGCAACGTCAACGTCAATTCCCCGCTGGTGCTCGACGGCGAGGCGTGCCGCGTGATCCGCACCTACGCCGCCGCCAACCAGGCGCCCGTATGCGTGCCCTTCATTCTCGGGGGTGCGATGGGACCGGTGACCACCGCCGGCGGTCTCGCCCAGTGCTTCGCCGAGGCGCTGTTCTGCGTCGCGCTCGGACAGCTCGAGCGCGCCGGGTCGCCGGCGATCCTCGGCAACTTCCTCTCCTCGATGTCGCTCAGGAGCGGCGCGCCGACCTTCGGCACCCCGGAGCCCGCACTCGCCTACTTCGCCATCGGGCAGCTGGCGCGGCGCCTCGGCGTGCCGCTGCGCTGCGGCGGAAATCTCTGCGCCTCCAAGGTCCCCGACGGCCAGGCCGCCAGCGAGAGCGCCAACTCGCTCTGGCCCGCGATCCTGGCCGGCGCCAACTTCGTGCTGCACTCGGCCGGCTGGCTCGAGGGCGGCCTCGTCATGTCGTACGAGAAGTTCGTCATGGATCTCGACCAGTGCGCGCTCATGCACGTGGTCGCCGCCGGCATGGCGCTCGATGACAACGCCTTCGCTCTGGAGGCCTTCCGCGAGGTGGGTCCGGGCAAGCATTTCCTCGGCAGCACCCATACGCTGCGCAACTACGAGACCGCCTTTCTCGATGCCGACCTCGCCGACAACAACTCCTTCGAGCAGTGGCAGGAGGCGGGCGCCCACGACATCCTGTGGCGCGCCACGCGGCGCTGGCAGGGGCTGCTCGCCGCTTACGAGCCGCCGCCGCTCGAGGCCGCGATCGATGCGGCGCTCCGCGAGTACATTGCCCGGCGCAAGGCCTCGATGCCCGATGCGTCCTACTAGCGTTGACAGAACCGCACCGCCACGGCATCGTCGTTGCCGATGATCGATTCAGGCGTCGTCAGCCGATTCGAGGTGGCCGAGACCCGCGTGGTGGTGCCGCCGCAGCTGCAGTGCCTGCAGACCACCGACGCCACGCACTCGCCGTTCGCCTCGCGCTACAGCGCCTACCGCCATCCGCTGCGCTTCTCGTCCGAGGATCCGGGCAACCGCTGCGACACGTATTACCTCTCCCCCTGGATGGTGATGGCGGTCGTCGACGTCGCCTCCATCGACCGGTTCGAGAGCCCGCTGCAGGGCCAGGACATCGTCGAATTCCACTACCGCATCTCGGGCGCCATCGAGATCGGCGGCTCCTGGGGAGAATGCCGCATCGCCGAGCCATCGTGGCTCTTGTGGTTCCAGCCGAACGGCTGCGACGATGCCAGCGAGCGCCTCGGCGCCGCGCAGTTCGGCCGCGAGACCTGGGTGAGCCTCTATTGCGACCGCGCCTGGCTCGACCAGGTGAACGAGCGCGCTGCGACGCGCCTCGAGGCGGCGTTGTCGGTCGGCGAGAGCGCGCCGCTGGTGCCGCGCTACCGCACCGGGCCGCACATCGGTGCGACGCTGCCGCTGCTGCGCGAGATCGTGCGTGCCAACCGTGACGACCCGCTTCACTGGCTTTATGCCTGCGCCAAGGCGAACGAGCTCCTGTACGCGACGTTGAGCAATATCGGCATCTTCGCCCCGCTCGATGACGCCGGCCGGCTCAAGCTGAGCGCCCGCGACCGCCGGCAGCTGCAGGCCGTGCGCGATGCACTGGCCGCGGATTTCGTCGTTCCACCCCGCCTGGCGGTGCTGGCGCGCCGCGCCGGCATGAACTACTCCAAGCTCTGCAGCGGCTTCCATCAGCTCTTCGGGGAAACCACGGCCGAGTTCGTACGGCGCCAGCGGCTCGAGTTCGCGCGCGAATTGCTGCGCACCACGGACCTGCAGGTGCAGCAGATCGCCCGCCGCGCCGGATATGCGCATCACGGCAGCTTCACGGCCGCCTTCACGCGCCAGTTCGGCTACTCGCCGAAGAAAGTCGCGCGCAATACCTCCTCGGGCTGAGTCCGCCACCGACCCGCCGCGCAACTACCCTCCGCGGCGCATCCACCGAGTGGAACCGACCGGAGCCGCGGCGCTCTAAGCTTTTTTCCGCGCATGACAAGGTCTCGTGCGACACATTTCATTACAGCGACGCGTTTCTGGCGCGACCCACGTGAGGCTCGGCTACACGATCACGTTCTGGAGATCCGAGCAGCGGCTCGACCGGTCGGTGATGCCGCCGTCCGAGCCGGTGGCACCGCGGAAGTAAGGCGCCGTCCCACTGCTATGGATGGGACGGCCTCACCCGTCACGACAGTATCTGGATAGATACCTGGGGACAGGGGACCTGATGAGCATTGCGGCGAACGGCTGGACGATCAAGGACGGCACGAGTCTCAGGCCCTGCGTGTGCGGGTCCTGGATACAGCACTGGATGACCTTTTCCGGGCAGTTCTGGCCGCCCCGGTGCTCCGTCGCCGGCTGCTCCAACGCCCCGAGTGTCGGTGGGCACGTCGTGCACCAGGGCGGGATGGGCGAAGGCATCGTGCCGCTGTGCGCCTCCTGCAGCCGCCTGCCGGGCCCGTTCGTGCTCAGGGCCGGCATCTCGATCGCGAGCGCCATCAGAGCCGAGACCTGCGAGCGGGTGAGCCGCGCCGAGCTGCGGACGGTCTAGCGCACGGCGTCGGCGCCGTGCGCCAGCCGCCAGGGCGTCAGTGAGGCGGCCCGTGACCGCTTCCATCCTGGCGGCCCTGCACCTCCCCCTTGATTCCGACGTGAGTCGCGACCTTGACGATGACCAGATGGCGGTCCTGCCCTCTGACCGCGCCAGAGACATAGAAGAGTCGGACCTTGTTATAGCCCACGCTTCCCCGGCTGCCGACATAGGGGATGACCGCCTCGAGCCGCCGGGTCCGTGGGTCGGAGAGGCTCTCGGCCGCAGCTTCAATCGCTTTCTTATAACGGTTCCGGTGAGCCGCCTTCCAGGGCGGCAGGCCTTTGATCCCCTTCACTTCCCGCGAGCCTAGGGGAATGAAATTTACTCCCTGCCAGCCGTCGGCAAGGTAGCCGGACGGAAAGTCGATCGCGAAGTGCGCGAGCTGCGGAGTGCCGTCTGGCCCGCGCAGATAACGCGGAGTCAGCGCGAACTCAGGTTGACGTCCCACGGGCGTCCTGAGCGAGTGGGCGGCTCCGGGCCCCCAGCTGTCGTTGAGCGTCACTCTCGTATTCGTCCAGCGCTTCACAATGTGCCCCCTTCGGCAGACTTGGTTGAAACCTTCAAACCGCCGTTGCGGCTCGGCCGGCCGGGGCCGAGCGCAACGACGGACACCTGAAATGCGGCCCACAGCGCAGGATCCGCGGCTCTCTCTCGAGACACGACCGATCGCATGGCGGCGGCGAGCGCCGCGGGTGCGCTCATCGAGTCGCGCAGCAGGTGCCGGTAGAACTCTGTCATGAGCTGCGCGCCAATCTCATCGGACACCGGCCAGAGCGAGCCGACGACCGCCCGTACTCCCCGCGCCAGTACCGTCGAGCCGATACCGACCAGCCCCTCGCTCGCCACTTCTTCGCCCATTGCGGTGTCGCAGGCACTGAAGACCGCTACATCCGCATGCAGCCGCAGTAGCGCGAGGTCCGGTACACGGACGGCGCCATCGACCGTCCTACCACTTGCGTCATACGAGCCGAGCACCAGTGCCGAGAGCTCCGGTACGCGCGTATCGACCGTGCCGTGTGCCGCGACATGAATGAAGCGGTATCGGGAGAGATCACTCGCAAGAAAACGCTCTCGAGTTGCATCGAGGCCCGCCAGCTCATCGACTTCGGAGGGCGGAAACAAGCGCCGGATGGCGGCGGCCTCCTGTGCAGTGTAGAGAAGACGTCGATAGTCATAGACGTCCGGGGAGGCTCCGGGAGCCGGCGCGGCGGACGCCCGCTGCCGGGCCGCCAGCCTCGGATCGTCTCCCTCATACACCGGGTCGTCTACCAGCAACAGGCCGCGCTTCGAACCGGCATTCCCCTCGTCGTCCGTCGCTCCCAGCATCCAGGCGGCGGGAGTGAGCGCGACATCGTGCCGCAGAACGACGAATGACTGCGGATTCGAGGATTCTTCGAGTGCTGCGAACGGGATGTAGTCGAGAACCCCGTCCGGCACGATGACCCACTGATTGACCCCCGAGAGCCAGGACTCCAGAGGGTGCAGCACGAATTCGGAGACCCGCGCCCCCGCCGTCAGACGCTGCTCCACGGACTGGTCCATGAAGTGCGTGAGGGAGTCGTGGAAAGCGGTTGCCTGCTTTTCGATCACTTTCGGCTCAGCCAGACGTACCCAGTGCAGTTCGCCGGGCAGCACGACCCAGGCGTATGAGGATTCCGCCCCAAGCCAATAAGAGATGAGTCCCGTGTTCGCGGGCATGACCGGAATGCTCCGGCGCGCGCCTGCCGCCGGTTCGCCAGAGTGGGCAGCGCGCCTCGCGATCACGGTGTTGAGCGTGTCCGCCTGCCGCTCGAGCTCGGCAATGTCACTCAACAGCTTCTTCGCGCGCGGATTCCGACTCGGCGAAGGATCGATCAGATAGTCCAGTGCGAAACGCCGCTCGGCCAGCTCGCGATAGAGGCTCTCACGCCGGTGCAGCTCCGAGGCGAGCTCGCGGCGAAGCGCCGGTGAGTACTCCTGCGCGGCGACATCGGCAAACGAATGTGCTCGTGAGGAATCCGCTGCCGCGAACGCTTTCGCGGCCAACGCATCGGCATGCGCTGTGCGGCCGCCAAGAACGGCCGCGTCGTACTCGGACCGCAGGAGCTCGATCTTCAGATCATAGGCGGCGCGCAGGGGTGCCTGCAGCTGCACACGAAAGTCAGGGTTCACGCTCTGCACCCGCACTGCATCGCCCAGAGCGAGCGCGCGATCCACCGCTACCAACGCCTCACGCGCATTTCCGGCTTGCCGCAGCGTTCGCGCGAGCTCGAGGCGGCCCGCAAACTCCTGGGATACGCTGCTCAAGGCGTGGAACCCGCCAAGGGCCATCCTGAGATCGACGAGCGCTTCGTTCGTCCGCCCGAGGCGCCGATAAATAACCGCGCGCTGTACCCGCGCGTCCGCCAGGATGAGTGGGTCGCCGCGAGGGCCCTTCTCGAGGACTTCGTCGAGAAGTGACTTCGCCTCTTCGAAATGTCCCGCCGACGCGGTGTGGGTCGCGAGCTGCACGCGGATGCTCTCCTGAGCCAGAGGGTCCACGGCGAGAGTTAAAGCCTCTTGATCGTAACCAATGGCCTCCTCCAGTTTCCCTTCTTCGCCGTCCACCCGCGCAAGGGCACGCAGGGTGTCCATTCGGCCGCGTCCGTCGAACGCCACCGTACGGATAGTGAGTGAGCGCATCAGAAACTCCCGTGCGCGCTCGGGATCCCCGAGAGCAGCATAGTTCACGCCGATCCCGTAGAGACAATAAGCGCTATCGCGCTCGTCCTGGGTCCGCTGCGCGAAGGCAAGAGCGCGGTCATAGAGTCGCAGAGAATCATCGTAGCTGCCGAGCGAGTAATCGAGCAGCGCGGTGTTTGTGATCGATGCGAGGTAAACCTGGGGCAGCGGTTGCGGCGGGATGTCGGCGAGAGAACGCAAGAACCCGTCACGCGCCTCTGACAAACGTCCGAGTCCCCACAGACAAAGCGAGCGGTTCTGCCACGCTTGTGCAGCCCGCAGCGTCTCATGAATGGACGTTAAGAGTCGGTTTGCCGCAGCCGACCCAGCGATGCAGTCCGCATAGCGACCCTGATACAGGTAGCTGAGCCCGATGTTCGTAAGCGCCAGCGAGGCGTCGAAGCGCTCGTCCCGCTGCATGTGAAAGCGGTTCACACGCCGCAGCACGGCTCGCGCCTCGGCCAGCATTTTCGCCGATTGTTCGACGGAGCCGGCCGAGCCGATCTCCATCCAGGCCGCCGCCATGAGAGCCTCGGCCCGCGCCTGCCGGTACGCATCGACCGGCGCCAGAATTGCCGCAGCCTGCTTTGCCAGGTCCGCCGTCCTCGACCAGTCCTGCAGGTTGTGATAGTTGAGCGCCGCGAGCGCCAATTCGGTCTCGCCTCTCAACCGCGCATCATCCGTGGCGGCCAACGCCTGCTCAGCCGCCGCGTACGATTCTTCCGCGCGCAGAAACAGATCCCGGGCGCTCTGCGCCGGCGAGGTCGCACGGCCGCTCGAAATCTCGAGCCCTGAAGCGTAGCTCGCATCCGCCGCCGCGAGATTCCTGAGCACAGTCACACACTCGGGGAGCCCGACCGAGGCGAGTTCGAACACGCGAACCGCGGCGCTGCCCCTGGCGTTCGCATGCTCCTTGCCGGTCACCCGTACCGTGACATTCCCCGGCTCGGGCGCCGTGACCACGGCGCGGCGCGTCCCGGTGCGGCGCTCGGGGTGGTCGGCGCGAACGATCAGGCGGCCACTTGCGTCGAGTACCTCGACGTTCGCGTCGTTGTCGCGCTCGGTGACCTCGATAAGGTAAGTGCGGCCCGCAGCCAGCGCGAAATCCGCGGTTGCCGCATCCGTTCCCCGGGTGGCGAGGGAGCCCGCCGTGAAGGCCGGGTGGGCCAAAGCGCCCGCACACAATGCCCCTCCTGATGCCCTTCCTGACGCAGGCGTCAGCAGCCCGAGGAGGGAGAGAACAACAAGCAACCCACTGGCACTTAAGCGAAACCGCGACTGTTGCTGCCGGGCGCTGCGGCCGCAGCTTATACTTGGCCCATGGCCGTTGAGGGACAAGCCGCCCATCTCGGTATTCTCCCTGCGCAGGCCGACGTCGCCGTGCCGGTGTCAAACCCGGTTTCCCAGCTGGCGGCAGTCTATCGCGACTTCCCGGGGCTGCGCGCCCTGATCCTGCTGCGCGTGCGCGACCCGGATGTCGCGGCCGACATTCTGCAGGATGCGGCCGTCACCACGCTCGAGAAGCTGCGCACCGGAGCGATCGCTCACCCGGAGAACCTCGGCGGCTATCTCTACCGCGTGGCGCTCAATCATCTGCGCAATCATCGACGCAAGGACCGTTCCGCCGTCTCGAGTGCCGAGGGACTCGATGAGCTCGCCGACGACGCCGAGGACAGCGACTGTGAGCGCATCAGCCGCTCGCAGTGGCACGTGGCGGTGCGCAATCTGCTCGATGAGATGCCGGGGGCACGCGACCGGAACATCCTCGCGCGCTTTTACCTCGGCGATGAGGACAAGGGAAAGATCTGCCGGGAGATGGGGCTCTCGCAACAGCACTTCAATCGCGTGATCTTCCGCGCGCGCAACCGCTTCAGGGAAATCCTCGAGCGCAGCGGCTACGGCAAGGGCGACCTCCTCGCGGTGCTGGTCGCGGCACTGTGGGCACTGGAGTACTTCCGATGACCGGTATCACCCACGACGACGAGATCCGCGACTATCTCGTCGGACGATTGTCCGAGCGCGAACGGCTCGTGTTCCAGGACCGCGTGGCGCGCGACCCGACGCTCGCCCGTGAGCTCGAGCACTCTCTCCGGCTCCGCGAAGGCCTGCGCCAGCTCCAGGGGCAGGGATATTTCGCGGCGCCCGACGCGCCGCGCCTGGTGCGCTCGGTACGCCTGGCGCGCTGGCTGCCGCTCGCCGCGGCGGCGATCGTCGCCGCGGTATGCGTGGGCGCCTGGTGGGAACTGAAAGACGCGGACTCGCTGCTGAGCGCATCGCCCGATCGCATCGCCGCCGGTCACGGCTCGCCCGCGGCGCAGTGGACGTTCATCTCGACCCGCGGCGCGCAGGTCCCGCGGCTCGAGCTGCCCACCGGGGGCCGCATCGAGCTGCGCATCGCGCCCGAGACCTCCGCCACGGGCGCGCAGCGCATCACGCTGCTGCGAATTCGGGGGACGACCGTGCAGACACTCGGTGCGGTCGAGGGCACAGTCATGCCTGACCATTACCTGCACGCCTACGCGGACGCGGCGCGGCTCAGCCCGGGAGACTACCGGCTGCGCATCGAAGCCGAGGAAGGCCAGGCAACTTCCCCGCGCGAGTTTCCCTTCACGCTGATGCCCGCCGCAGCCTCGGGGCCACACCAGTAACCTGCGCGGAGCGCGCGGCGGCGCCGCGCCACGCCTGGATCCGGAAGGGCCGTTCCACCTCGACGGCCATCACGCCCGGGACTTCGCGCAGTACCGGCAACGCGGCGACGTGCGCCGAGCCGGTCAATACGCCGATATCGCTCAACGTGGAGGTCTGCTCGAAGCCGAGCGCCCGGCAGGCCGCGGCGACCTCCCGCAGGCTGTCGCGTGAGTCGTCGGACACCGCGACCGCCACGTTGACCCGCTCGTGCTCGTAGCCACTCATGGCGCGCACACCATCCGCACGCGCGCGCTGCGCGCCCGCGCCGGCAACGGACGGGCGTTTTTCAGGAGCAGCGCCCGCAGCGTCGCGCCACGGGCGCCCGGGCTCGCCTCGGCGATGAGCGCCGCGACGCCAGCGACCAAAGGCGCCGCGATGCTGGTGCCGCTCGCGACCTGGTAGAGCGTGGGCCGCGGCGCCGCCGACAGGACCGCGGTGCCCGCAGCTGCCAGGTCCATGCCGCCGGCGCGCGGATCAGGTCCGCCATTCGAGAACGAGGCAAGCGCGAGACTCTGATTCAGCGCGCCGACGCCGAGCACCGACGGGCAGTTCGCCGGGTGATCGACCGGGGCGATGCTGTCGGGCCGCTGGCTGGCGTTGCCGGCGGGCGCGACCAGCAGACTTCCCGCCGCCAGCGCCCGCGCGGCGATGCGCTCGAAGACCCGCGAGTAGCCGCCGCCCTCGCCCGCCGGAGTACCGAGCGAGATGGAGATCACCGCGCAGCCTTTGCGCACGGCCCAATCGATGCCCGCGAGCACGTTGCCGTCAGTCCCGTTGGCATCGTCGTCGAGAACCTTGGCGACGTAGAGCTCGGCCTCGGGAGCGACGCCGTAGCGTGCAGCGCGCCGGGGACGCGCGGGTCCCACCGCGATGCCGGCGCAGCAGGTGCCATGACCGTTGCGGTCGTGCACCGGCAGCCCCGTCACGAACGAGCGCGAGCGCACCGCGCGGTGCGAGAAATCCGGGTGCTCGAGGTCGAGCCCGGTATCGAGGATCGCGAGACGGACTCCGCGGCCGCTGTAGGAGGAATCGAGGACGCCGCTCGCCCGCAATCCCCAGGTGCCCGAGCGCGTGTCGCGCAGCGGGAGGCGCAGGCTCGCATGGAACGCGTCGCGGATGACGGCTGGGCGCAGGTGGCGCTCGCGCTCGATCAGAAGGCCGTTCGCCCCGGCAAATCGGCCGAGCGCACGCCGCTGGTCGGCATCTGCATAGACGAGCGCGGCGTCGAGACGGCCGAAGAAGACCCCCTGTCCGATGGCGCCGTGCTTCTCGCCCGCCCCGCCGTGCTCCGACCGGCTGAGGCGGACCCCCGTGGCGTGGCGCAGGCGCCGGGCCAGGCCGTCCCCGCCGCCGGCCGGAAACAGCACCAGCAAGCCGCCTGGCGGCGGCCGGGGAACCGATCTCCTGGAGCTCACGGTCATCTCATTGGTTACCTGTCCGTGACGGCCGGGCAGTCTCATCTCCCGGCCCGGGGGTGAGATCGCCGGGCGGCTCGCGACAGATACCACATGCGGCGGGCGTCATTAAGGGAAACGCCCCCGGCGGTTGTTTGCTGACGGACCGCATACTGACACCCGCCCCCGCCGCACCTCTCCCGGTCCGAGGCGCCGCTGCCTGTAGAATCCCGGCATGCCCGCCGGCATGCACTACTTTCCGCTCGCCGCGCCCGCGCTCCTCGGGCTCGCGATCCTCTTCATGCTGCTCGCCGGGTTTGTCGCCGCACGGCTGCTCACCTTCGCCTCCGCCAGCATGGGGCTCGCGCCCCACGCCATGATGGGCGTGCTGCTGCTGTCGCTCCTCGGCAGCTACATCAACATTCCGATCGCCTATCTGCCCGAGCGGCACGTGATGGGCGCGGCCGTCGTGACCTACTTCGGCATGCCCTACGTGGTCCCGGTGATGCGCGCCGCGCCCACCACGATCCTGGCGGTGAACGTCGGCGGCGCGATCATCCCGACCGTGCTGTCGCTCTACCTGATGGTACGCAACCGGCTCCTCGGACTCGCCGCGATCGGCACGGCGGTCGTCGCCCTCGCTTGTCATCTGCTCGCCCGGCCCGAGCCCGGTATCGGCATCGCCGAGCCGATCTTCGTGCCGACCGTGGTGACCGCGATCATCGCGCTCCTGCTCTCGCGGCGCCACGCCGGCGCGCTCGCCTACATCTGTGGCAGCCTCGGCGTCCTGATCGGCGCCGATCTCATGAACCTCGGCCGTATCCGCGGTCTCGGTGCGCCGGTCGCCTCGATCGGGGGCGCGGGGACCTTCGACGGCATATTCGTGATCGGACTCTTGTCGGTGGTCTACGCCGGCTGGTTCGCGGGCAGAGCCAGCCGCCGCTCAAACCGCCCTGCGTGAGACCCCCATGACCACCCCTAAGCTCTTCGAGCCCTTTCGGATCGGAACGCTGACACTCGCCAACCGCATCGTCATCGCGCCGATGTGCCAGTACTCGGCAGTCGATGGCTGCATGACGGACTGGCACGTGATCCACCTCGGGCATCTGGCCCTCTCGGGCGCTGCGCTCCTCACGATCGAGGCCACGGCGGTCGAGCCGGCGGGCCGAATCACCTATGCCGACGTCGGTCTCTACGACACGGCGACCGAGAGCGCCATGGGACGGGTCCTCGAGAGCGTGCGCAGGCATTCGGACATGCCGGTCGCGATCCAGCTGGCGCACGCCGGCCGCAAGGCCTCGACCGAAGTCCCCTGGAAGGGCGGCGCGCAGATCGCGCCCTCGGCGACGAACGGCTGGCAGACGCTCGCGCCCTCGGCGCTGCCCTTCGCCGCCGGCCAAAGCACACCCCATGCGCTCGAGCGCGCCGATCTCGAGCGCATCCGCGATGCATTCGCCGCGGCCGCCCTGCGGGCCGCTCGTCTCGGGATCGACGCCGTGCAGCTGCACAGCGCCCACGGCTACCTGCTGCACCAGTTTCTTTCGCCGCTCTCCAATCGCCGCGAGGACGAGTACGGCGGGAGCCTCGAGAACCGCATGCGCTTCCCGCTCGAGGTCTTCGAGGCCGTGCGCCACGCCCTCCCGGCGGAGAAGCCCGTCGCGGTCCGCGTCTCCGGCACCGACTGGGTGGAGGGCGGGTGGGATATCGGACAGACGATCGCTTATGCGCGGGCGCTCGAGGCGCGGGGCTGCGCAGTCATCCACGTCTCGAGCGGCGGACTCGATCCGCGCCAGAGCATTCCTCTCGGGCCGAGCTATCAAGTCCCCCTCGCCCGCGCCGTCCGGCAGGCGACCCGGATGCCGGTGGTCGCCGTCGGACTCATCACCGACTACGAGCAGGCGGAGGCGATCGTGAGCACGGGGGACGCCGACTTCGTCGCGCTCGCGCGCGCCATGCTCTATGACCCGCGCTGGCCCTGGCATGCGGCGGCGCATCTCGGCGCGCACGTGCGCGCACCCGAGCAATACCTGCGCTCCCAGCCGCGGCAGTACCGCGCGCTGTTCGACCTCAAAGGCAGCGCCGCGGGCTGACCGCGCGTCTCACTCGAGGTTCGCGGCCGACCCGTGATGGTGGTGAGGCGCCGACCCGGTGAGCGAGGCGACCGGTACGGCCGCCGTCCACAGCCCGCAAGCCACCAGCACGGCGCCCAGCACGCGGGCAAGTGCGCCCTCGGGGCGCGGCAGGCGCGTTCCGAGCAAGCCGAATCCCGCCATCGCCGGCACGGTGCCAAGACCGAACGCGGCCATGGTGGCGGTGCCGCTCAGTGCCCCGCCCGAGACCGCCGCCGCGAGCAACACCGAATAAACCAGCCCGCAGGGCAGCCACCCCCATAGGAAGCCCACCCCGAGCGCGCGCAGCGCCGGCGGCGCGTGGCGCGTGCCGCGCGCGAGCGGGGCCATGTGCCGCCACAGGTGCGCGCCCAGACGCTCCGGCGCGCGCAGCCAGCGCGCCCGTCCGCCGCCGCTCAGGGCGATATCGAGACCGATCACGATCACCATGACGGCCGTCGCTAGCCGCAGCACCTCGCTCCAGCGCGAGATCGCGAAGGCAAAGCCCGCGGCCGCCCCGAGGGCCCCCACGCAGGCGCCGGCGATGGCGTAGCTCGCGATGCGCCCGATCTGATACAGGAAGACCCGGCCGCGCCCGCCGGGCGAGGCGCCGAGCGCGGTCGCGATGCCGCCGCACATGGCGGCGCAGTGCGAGCTGCCGAGCAGGCCCGCGAGGAAGGCGGTCGCCCAGGTGAGCTCATGCATCGTGCGCATCCGGCGGCGCCGGAGGCGGCGCGCGGTCGTCGTCGAGCAGAATCTGCACCCCGGGGGAGTCGAGATCGTCGAACTGTCCGGAGCGTACGGCCCAGAAGAATCCAAGCACCGACAGCACGAGCAGCGCGATGCCGAGCGGGATGAGGAGATAGATCACGTTCACGGCCGCCCTCCGAGCAAGCGCATGGCGTTCAGCACCACGAGGAGCGAGCTCGCCGACATGCCGATCACCGCCATCCACGGCTCGATCCAGCCGCAGGCGGCAAGCGGCACCGCGGTGAGGTTGTAGAGGACCGCCCAGCCGAGATTCTGCCGGATGACCGAGAGCAGCCGGCGCGAGGTCTCGACCGCCTCGACCAGACCCCCCAGCCCCTCCCCAAGCAGCACCAGGTCCGCATTCACGCGCGCGAGATCGGTACCGGCGCCGATCGCGGCCGAGACGTCCGCCGCGGCCAGCACCGGCGCGTCGTTGACGCCGTCGCCCACCATGACGATGCGGTGACCGGCCGCGTGCAGTGCCCGCACGTGGGCGAGCTTATCCTCCGCGGTGAGACCTGAGTGCGCGGCGATGCCGCCGAGCGCCTGCGCCGCCGTCTGTACCGGCCCGGGGCGGTCGCCGCTGGCGATCTCCGCCCCGAGGCCGAGCTCGCCGAGCCGCGCCAGCGTCGCGCGCGCATCGGCACGCAGGGTGTCGGCAAGGCGGAACGTGGCGAGCAGCCCTGCGCTGTCGCCGAGCACCACGCTGGTGGCGCCGTCGTCGTCGGCCGGTGCGGCCATGCCCGTGCACAGCTCGCGCACGTACCCGAGCCGTCCGATCCGGTAGCGCACCCCCTCGATTGTCCCCTCGACGCCGCTCCCGGCCACGGTGGATACCGCGCTCACCTCCGGGCCCGGCGGCAGCTGCACGAAGGCCCGCGCCAACGGATGGGAGGAGTGCGACTCGAGCGCGGCGGCCAGCGCCAGGCAGCGGTCCGCGGCGAGCCGCTCACCGACCACGGTAACCGATTCGATGCGCGGCTCGCCGCGTGTCAGCGTGCCGGTCTTGTCGAGCACGATGCAATCGGCCCCGGCGAGGCGCTCGAGCGCGCGCCCACGGGTCACGAGCACCCCGGCGCGCGCAAGGCGCGCGGTACCGGCCGCGAGCGCCGCCGGCGTCGCGAGCGAGAGCGCACAGGGACAGGTCACCACCAGCACGGCGAGCACCGTGGGGAAGGCCCGGCTCGGATCGGCATGCAGCCAGTAGAGCGCCACCGCCACCGCGAGCAGCAGCACGCCCGTCACGAACCACGCCGCCACCCGGTCGGCGAGATCCGCCGCCCGCGGCCGCGAGCTCTGCGCGCGCTCGAGGAGCCGCGAGACGGCCGCGAGGCTCGAATCCTGGCCGACGCGCGTCACCGTCATCTCGACCGTCCCGGTGAGGTTCAGCGTGCCCGCGACCAGGAGGTCCCCCGCTCCACGCGGTTGCGCCGCCGACTCTCCCGTCAGCAGCGACTCGTCGACCTCGGTGCGGCCGCCGGCGATGCGGCCATCGGCGGCGACCCGCTCGCCCGGCAGCACGCGCAGCCGATCGCCCGCGGCCAGCTCATCGGGGGTCACCCGTTCGGCGTGCGCACCGCTCACCCGCAGCACGCTCACCGGCAACAGCCGCGCGAGCGCATCGTGCTTGAGTCCCGCCCGATGGCGCAGCGCCATCTCCACGTAGCGTCCGAGCAGCAGGAAGAACGTGAACATCACCACCGAGTCGAAATAGACGGCTCCGCGCCCGCGCAGCGTCGCGGCGACGCTCCACGCATACGCGGCGCCGATCGAGAGCGCCACCGGCACGTCCATGCCGGGGCGGCCGGCGCGCAGGCTGCGCCACGCGGAGCGGAAGAACGGCTGCGCGGCATAGAGCACGACCGGGGTCGCGACCAGCAGACTCACGAAGCGCAGGAACTGCTCGATCTGCGGGGCGATGCCCTGCATCAGCCCCGCGTAGAGCGAGACCGTGTAGGTCGTGACCTGCATCATGCCAAGTCCCGCCACCCCGAGCCGGGTGAGGGCAGCGCGCCGCTCGGCGGTTTCCGCGGCCATCCCGCCCGTGAAGGACAGCGGCAGCGGCACGAATCCGAGCACGTGGATAGCGCCGAGCACCTGACTCAGCGTGGTGCGGCCCGGGTCGTAGCGCAGCTCGGCGCGCGCGCTCGCCGGGTTCACGCTCACCTGCCTGACGCCCGCGGCGCGGGAGAGGCTGTTCTCGATGAGCCACGCGCAGGCCGCACAGTGCAGTCCTTCGATCTGCAGGCTGAGCTCGCGCTCGCCGTCGGCGCGCTCGTGGGTATAGCGCCGCAGCGCCGCCTGCCGATCGAAGGCCGTCCAGTCGCGCGCGGCGCCGCCCCCGCGCGGCGCCGGCTCCGCGCGGAACTCGTAGTAGCGCGCGAGTCCCTGCGACAGGATGAGGTCGGCCGCCGCCGCGCAGCCGGCGCAGCACACCGGATGCGCAATCCCATCCACCCGCACGCTGAACCCGGCGCCCGCCGGCAGCGCACTGCCGCAGTGGAAACAGCGGGTCTCGCGGGTCGGGGCGTCCACGGCGGCGGCTATTGGGAGGCGTCGGAGTGCTCGAGCACCACGTCGGTCGTATGCAGGGCGAAGTAGAGGCTGACGACGCTGCCGGTCACGGCGCTCGCCAGCATGGCGATGATGAACCAGGGCCAGAAATGCCGGTACCAGGGCAAGGCGCCCTCGAGGGTGGTCATGGTGCGGGTCCTACGAAACGGCTGGTCTCCCGCACCCGGATGCCCGGGGCATCGAGCGCGGTCAGCGTGAGGGAGATGGAGTGCACGCCGCCCGCTTGCGGCGCGGCCACGTCGAGGCGCGCCGGAATGTTGCTGACGCTGCCGGCGGGCACGGTGATCGGCGCCAGCGGCGCGGCGAGCTCGAGCCCGCGCATGCCGCTCGCCACCAGGCTGTAGCTGTGGGGCCGGTCGTCGAGGTTGATGACCTTCAGGCTGTAGGCGTTCTCGATCCGGTCGCCGCGCACCTCGCGATAGAGCGAATTGCGGTCGCGGATCACATCGAGGATGAGCGGCACCCGCGTGAAGAGCGAATAGACGAGCGCCACCGAGCCGGCGGCGAGCAGCGCCCCATAGACCAGCATGCGCGGCCGCACGAGGTGGGTCGCCTCGCCCTGCACGGCGTGCTCGGTCGTATAGCGGATCAGCCCGCGGGGGCTCGCCATCTTGTCCATGACGTCGTCGCAGGCATCGATGCAGGCGCCGCAGGCGATGCACTCGTACTGCAGCCCCTTACGGATGTCGATGCCGGTCGGGCACACCTGCACGCACAGCGTGCAGTCGATACAGTCACCGAGACCCGCGGCGCGGGCCGGCGTGCCGCGCCGGCGCGGACCGCGCGGCTCCCCGCGCGCGGGGTCGTAGGAAATCACCAGCGTGTCCTTGTCGAACATGGCGCTCTGGAAGCGCGCGTAGGGACACATGTACTTGCAGACCTGCTCGCGCAGGAATCCGGCATTCCCGTAGGTCGCAAGTCCGTAGAGCACGATCCAGAAGCTCGACCACGGTCCGAGCGAGAGATGCGCGAGATCGCCCCCGAGGCTGCGGATCGGCGTGAAGTAACCGACGAAGGTGAAGCCGGTCCAGGCGGCGAGCGCGACCCAGAGTACCTGCTTCAGACTCTTGCGCAGCACCTTCTCCGCGGTCCAGGGACCGCGGTCGAGCTTCATGCGCCGCGAGCGCGTGCCCTCGGTCCACTGCTCGATCCACACGAAGAGCTCGGTCCACACGGTCTGCGGGCAGGCGTAGCCGCACCAGAGCCTCCCGGCGAGCGCGGTGAAAAAGAACAACGACAGCGCGGCGAGGATGAGCAGCAGTGCGAGATACAGAAAGTCCTGCGGCCACAGGGTGAGCGCGAACAGGTGGAACTTGCGTGCCGGCAGGTCGAAGAGGACCGCCTGGTGAGCGTCCCACTCGAGCCAGGCGACGCCATAGAAGAGCCCGAGCAGCACCACGACGGCTGCCCGGCGCAGCCGGGTGAAGCGCCCACCGATCTCGCGCGGGTAGATCTTCGCCGCGGCGACATAGAAGGGACCATCCCCCGCCTCCGGCGGCGGCACGGACTTCAGCCGCGCGACGCTCACGCGGCCCCCGGCGGATCGGCGCGTCCGCCGCCGCGCTCGGTGCGGATCAGATAGATGCTCACCGTGCTCGCGAGCGCACCGACTCCCCAGAAGAAGAGAAATCCGAGCGCATAGCCGGCCTCGCGGTCGAGGCCCGCGAACAGATGCGGCCCGGCATCGCGCAGCATCGCCGGATCGACCGCGGCGAAGAACAGCACGCTCGCCGCGCACGCCGCGAGGAAGGACGGCCAGAGCACGAGCGCGAAGTCGATGGCGCGGATGCGCCGCGCGGGCTCAGGCGAAGCGCTCGTGGCCATGCGTGCTCACTGCTGCGGCTGTGGCTGCGGCTGCGGCTGCGACAGGCTGTAGACGTAGGCCGCCAGCAGGCGGATCTTGTCCTCGCCCAGCCACTGATGCGCGGGCATGCGGCCGTGGCGGCCGTCCATCAGCGTCTTGCGCAGCGTCGCCTCCGAGCCGCCGTACAGCCAGAGGTCGTCCGTCAGGTTCTTCGAGCCGATGGCGGGATTGCCCTTGCCGTCCGGGCCGTGGCACGCGGCGCAGATCACGAAGCGCGCCTGGCCAGCGGCCACCTTCTCGGCAGGCTCGGGGTGGCCGCTGAGGCTGCGCACGTAGGCGATGACCTCCTCCACCCCCTGCTCACCGAGTGCCGGCCCGAGCGCCGGCATCACGCCCTCGCGGCCGTAGGTGATCGACCTGACGATGTCATCGGGCGTCCCGCCGTAGAGCCAGTCGTTGTCGGTGAGGTCGGGAAATCCCGGCGCGCCGCGGGCATCCGAGCCGTGGCAGTTGGTGCAGGTGTTGGCGAAGAGGCTGCGGCCGAGCGCGAGCGCCTTCGGGTCGCGGGCCAGCTCGGCGATGCTGCGTCCGGCGAACGCGGCGTACATGGGCGCGTACTGCGCCTGCGCGTGGCGCATCTCGTCCTGGTATTGGCGATCCTCGGTCCAGCCGAGCGTGCCGCGAATGATCCCCGGATAGAGCAGGAAATAGGCGAACGCGAATACGATCGTCAGGAAGAACAGGATCAGCCACCAGCGCGGCATGGGATTGTTGCGCTCGCGCAGATCGCCGTCCCAGACGTGGCTCTTGACGTCGCCCTCGGCCACCTCGCCCGGCTCGCGCCGCGCCGTCCACCAGATGAGCCACCCGCAGGCGAGTACGTTGAGGATCGTAACGATCCCGACGATCGTGGTCGTCAGAGGCGACATCAGCGCTCCTCCTCATCGAAGGGCAGCCGGGCGGCGGCGTCGAAATCCTTGCGGCGCCGGCCGCTCCAGGCCCACAGGCACAGCGCGACGAAGGCGAGAAACCACACCACCGTCACGGCACTGCTCACAGCTTCCCAATTCACGTGCATTGCGGCTCCCCCTCAGCCACGCGGCCGCGCCAGGCCGAGAGATTGCAGATAGGCGATCAGCGCATCCGCTTCCGTCTTGTCGGCTACCGCTGCGGGTGCCGCCGCGATGTCCGCATCCGTATAGGGCGTCCCGAGGATGCGCAGCACGCGCAGCTTCCTCTGCAGCAACTCACCATCGAGCTTGGTCTCGAACAACCAGGGGAACCCCGGCATGTTGGACTCCGGCACGACGTTACGCGGATTACGCAGATGCAGCCGGTGCCAGTCGTCGCTGTAGCGGCCGCCCACCCGCGCGAGATCCGGGCCGGTGCGCTTGGAGCCCCACTGGAAGGGATGGTCGTACTGCGATTCGGCGGCGACCGAGTACGGCCCATAGCGCTCGGTCTCGCTGCGGAACGGGCGGATCTGCTGCGAGTGGCACAGGTAGCAACCTTCGCGCTCGTAGATGTCAAAGCCCGCCTGCTCGAGCGGGGTGCGCGGCGTGATGTGCACCGCGCCCTGCTTGGCCGCGGCGCTGGTCGCGAGCGGGATGACCTCCACGAAGCCTCCGACGCTGATCACCAGCACGATGAGGATGATCAGCACCCCGAGCTTGCGCTCGACGACGTCATGTCTCATGACCGCACCCCGCTCGCCGCCAGCGCTGGTACCGGCGTGGGTGCATGCTCCGGGGCCGGCGGCGGCACCGGCACCGCCTGCGGCGTGACGCCGCGAATCGTCATCCAGACGTTGTAGGCCATGATCCACATACCGCTGAAGAAGAGCGCCCCGCCCATCAGGCGCACCAGATAGAAGGGATAGGTGGCCTTGACGCTCTCGATGAAGCTGTAGGTGAGCGTGCCGTCGTCATTGACCGCCCGCCACATGAGCCCCTGCATCACCCCCGCGATCCACATCGCACTGATGTACAGCACCACGCCGATCGTCGAGGTCCAGAAGTGCACGTCGATGAGCTTCACGCTGTACATCTGCTGACGGTTGAAGAGCCGCGGAATCAGGTAGTACATCGTGCCGATGGTCATCATCGCGACCCAGCCGAGGGCACCGGAGTGCACGTGGCCGATCACCCAGTCGGTGTAGTGCGAGAGCGCGTTCACGGTCTTGATCGACATCATCGGGCCTTCGAAGGTCGACATGCCGTAGAAGGACAGCGACACGATCATGAACTTGAGGATCGGGTCGGTGCGCAGTTTGTCCCACGCACCCGAGAGCGTCATGATGCCGTTGATCATGCCGCCCCAGGAAGGTGCGAGCAGCAGCAGCGAGAACACCATGCCGATCGACTGCACCCAGTCGGGGAGCGAGGTGTAGTGCAGGTGGTGCGGTCCCGCCCAGATGTATACCGAGATGAGTGCCCAGAAGTGCACGACCGAGAGGCGATAGGAGTAGATGGGGCGCTGCGCCTGCTTCGGCACGAAGTAGTACATCATGCCGAGGAAGCCGGCGGTCAGGAAGAATCCCACGGCATTGTGTCCGTACCACCACTGCATCATGGCGTCGATCGAGCCGGCGTAGATCACGTAAGACTTCGTGAAGCTCACCGGGATCGCGAGATTGTTGAAGACGTGCAGTACGGCGATGGTGATGATGAAGGAGGCGTAGAACCAGTTGGCGACGTAGATGTGCTGCACGCGCCGCCTGGCGATGGTGGCGAAGAACACCACCGCGTACGCGACCCACACGATGGTGATGAGGACATCGATCGGCCACTCGAGCTCGGCGTATTCCTTGCCCTGGGTCATGCCGAGCGGCAGCGAGATGGCGGCGGCGACGATGACCGTCTGCCAGCCCCAGAAGGTGAAGGCCGCGAGCCGGTCGCTGAAGAGCCGCACGTGGCAGGTGCGCTGCACGCAGTAGTACGAAGTGGCGAACAGCGCACTGCCGCCGAAGGCGAAGATCACCGCGTTGGTGTGCAGCGGACGCAGCCGGCTGTAAGTGAGCCAGGGTATGTCGAAATTGAGCGCCGGCCAGTACAGCTGCGCAGCGATCAGCACCCCGACCGCCATGCCGACGATGCCCCACACCACCGTCATGATGGCAAACTGCCGCACGACCTTGTCGTTATAGGTCTCAGTGAGACTCATGCATCCATCCCTCGTGGCGCGCCCGCCGGGCGCAACGCTACCTTCGGACCCCGGCCCGCGCCCAAGGAGACCACGTTGCCACCCTGCAACCCATTCGTAGTTATCCTTAGTTGCGCCGCCGCGTCCCGCGATGCAGGAGCCCCCGATGCGCAGCGGTGAGCTCGCCAAACGCGCCGGCGTCGGCGTCGAGACGCTGCGCTTCTACGAGCGCGAAGGCTTGCTGCCGCGGCCCGCGCGCACGCGCGCCGGCTACCGGCAGTACGAGCAACGCGACCTCGAGCAGGTGCGCCTCATCCGCTCCTGCCAGGAGATCGGCTTCACGCTGCGGGAAGTGAAGGACGTCCTCGGGCTGCACCGGGTGCTCGCCGCGCCCGAGCGCGCCGGGCTTCTCAAGCCGCGGGCGCAGGCACGGCTGCTCGCGGCCGCCGGCCGCCGCCTGGCGCTCATCGACGAGAAGCTGCGCACGCTCGAGAAGATGCGCACCGACATGGCGGCGCTGGTCGCAACTCTCGCCGGACAAGGCAAGCCCGTGTGCCCGGTGAGCCGCCGGGCGGTCACTTGACTCCGTACCTTACTACGGGGTGCAGACTCGGGGCCGATGCACAACCGAGCCCTGCCGGCCCTCGCCTGGATAACGGTCGCCGCGCTGATCGCGGCCGTGGTGTACGACGTGACCCGCCGCGCCGGGGGCATGCGCTCGGGCGTCGCCGCGGCCGCGGTGGCCCGGCCGGCGCGGCCGGGCGAGAGTGTCGAGGCCGTGGTGCAACTCGCGTCCGCCGAGCGGCCGGGACGCTACCCCGCCGCCGTGCTCACGGGCGTCGATGACACCACCTATCGCGCGACAGGGGCCCGCCTCACGCTCGAGCTGACTCCCGAGACCCGGTTTGTCATGGGCGGCCGCGCGGACCTCGGCTCCGGCGGCATCGTCGCGGTCGCGGGCACGGTCGATGAAGAGCGCGTGGTGCGTGCGCGGCGCATCGTCATCCTCACCGGCTACATCACCCTCACGGCGCGCTGAGGGGGCGATGCTCTTCCTCGCCACCGCGTTCTCCGGCTGGGCGGCGGCGCTGCTGCTCGCCGCGGGCATCTGCGTGCCCTACGCCGTGCGCGCCCTGAAGGGTACGAGCCTGGCGCCACACTATTTCATCGGACTCGCGCTGCCGGCGGCGGCCCTGCTGCACGCCTGGCTGCCGATGGCATCGATCCCGATCCGCCGGTTCGACCGCACCGGGCTCTCGATCGCGACCGTGGCCTTCGCGCTGCTGATCGCCCAGGCGGCTCTCGGGCTCGCGCTGCGCGCGAGCGCGGCGCCGCGGCGCGGGCGGCTGCGGCACGTGCATCTCGTCTCGATGATGCTCCTCGTGCTGCTCGTCGCCGGACACATCGTCCGCAGCCGCTAGAGCCGCCGGCCCGTCGCCGCCTCGAAGAGGTGCAGCCGCTGCGGCGCGAAGCTGAGCGCCACCGGCTCGCCGACCGCCGGCAGCGCCTGCGGCGGCGTGCGCAGCACCAGCTCCGCGCTCCCCACCCGCGCCGTCAGGAAGGTCTCGTTGCCCACCGGCTCGATGAGCTCGAGCTGCGCGCTGAGGCGGATCTGCCCGGCGGCCGGCGCGCCCGCCCCCGCCAGATGCAGATCCTCGGGGCGCAGGCCCGCGACGACCTCGGCGCCCTCGGGCAACGCGCAGAGCGCCCCGTGCGCGCCATCGAGCGCCACCCGCACAAAGCCGAGGTCGAGGCCGGCGCCCGACCCAGGGAGCCACCGCCCGCGCATGAAGTTCATGGCCGGGCTGCCGACGAATCCCGCCACGAAGAGATTCGCGGGTCGCTCGTACACGCGCATGGGCGTGTCGATCTGCTGGATCTCGCCGCCGTTCAAGACCACGATGCGCTGCGCCAGGGTCATCGCCTCGACCTGATCGTGGGTCACGTAGATCATCGTGGTGCGCAGCCACCGGTGCAGCCGCGCGATCTCGGTGCGCATCGCCAGGCGCAGCCGCGCATCGAGATTGGAGAGTGGCTCGTCGAAGAGGAACACCTGCGGCTCGCGCACCAGCGCGCGCCCGAGCGCGACGCGCTGGCGCTGCCCGCCGGAGAGCTGGCGCGGCAGGCGCTCGAGCAGGCCCTCGAGTCCGAGGAGCTCGGCCACCTTGCGCACCCGCGCGGCGCGTTCGGCGCGCACCGTGCCGCGCAGCTCGAGGCTGAAGCCGAGATTCTGCTCCACCGTCATGTGCGGATAGAGCGCGTAGCTCTGGAACACCATGGCGACGTCGCGATCCTTGGGGGCGAGCTCGTTGACGATGCGCCCGCCGATGCGCACCGTGCCCGACGTCGGCGTCTCGAGCCCCGCGATGATCCGCAGCAGCGTCGACTTGCCGCAGCCCGAGGGACCGAGCAGTACCACGAGCTCCCCGTCGGCCACCTCGAAGGTCGCGCCCGCGACCGCCACCCGGCCGCCCTCGAAGGCCTTGACCACGTTATCGAGCGCTACCGCTGCCACCACCGAGCCTTGTCATATCGCCGAGGTCCCGTGTCCCCGCCCCATCATACCCGGCGCCGCGTGTGCCCGGACCGAGGGCCGGGGCCGCGGCGGCCGCGCAGGTAAACGTTTTCTTCAGCCTTCCGTCCGGGTATTCTCCCGGCTCAGCCATCGGGGGGTGTGCCATCTCGTTTCCGCAAACGTTCCTCTGGGGTTGCGCGACCTCGGCATACCAGATCGAGGGCTCGCCGCTCGCCGACGGCGCGGCACCGAGCATCTGGGAGCGCTTCGTGCACACTCCGGGGCTCGTCAGGAACGGCGATACCGGGGACGTCGCCTGCGATCACTACCGGCGCTACCGGGAAGACGTGGCGCTGATGGCGCAGCTCGGTCTGAAGGCCTACCGCTTCAGCATCTCCTGGAGCCGGGTGTTGCCCGAGGGCACCGGCACCGTCAATCCCGCCGGGCTCGGCTTCTACGATCGCCTGACGGATGAGCTGCTGCGCCACGGCATCGAGCCTGTGGTCACGCTCTATCACTGGGATCTGCCCGCTGCGCTCGAGAGCCGCGGTGGCTGGGTCAACCGCGATTCGGCCGACTGGTTCGCCGAGTACGCGCGCGTCGTGTTCGCCAGGCTCGACGACCGGGTGAAGCTGTGGGCGACCGTGAACGAGCCCTGGGTGGTCGCCGACGGCGGCTACCTGCACGGTGCGCTGGCGCCCGGGCACAAGAGCCTCGCCGAGGCGCCCGTCGTGAGCCACAACCTGCTGCGTGCGCACGGCATGGCGGTGCGGGCCTATCGCGCCGAGGGAAAACACGACATCGGGCTGGTCGTGAACATCGAGCCGAAGCATCCCGCCTCCGGCCGCCCCGAGGACGTCGCCGCCACCGAGCGCGCCAACGCCTACATGAACCGCCAGTACCTCGATCCGGTATTCCTCGGCCGCTACCCGCAGGAGCTCGCCGAGGTGTTCGGCGCGGCGTGGCCCGGCTGGCCCGAGGCGGATCTGGAGCTGATCGGCCAGCCGATCGACTTCCTCGGCGTGAACTACTACACGCGCAGCGTCACCCGCTTCGACGCCACGGCCTGGCCGCTCAAGGCGGCCGCGGTGCGCCAGGAAGGCGCCACCTATACCGAGATGGGCTGGGAGGTCTACCCGCGCGGTCTCACCGACACGCTGCGCTGGGTGCGCGAGCGCTATGGCCCGGTGCCGCTGTACGTGACCGAGAACGGCGCCGCGTTCGTGGATCCGCCGAGCGTCACGGGCGCACGGCTCGAGGACCCGCTGCGCGTCGAATACCTGCGCAGCCACGTGCGTGCGGTGCGCGCCGCGCTCGAGAGCGGCGTGGACGTGCGCGGCTACTTCGTCTGGTCGCTGCTCGACAACCTCGAGTGGGTGCTCGGCTACAGCAAGCGCTTCGGCATCGTGCACGTCGACTTCGACACCCAGCGCCGTACGCCCAAGGCGAGCGCCGACTTCTACGCCCAAGTGATCGAGAGCAACGGCGCCTCGATCGACGGCTGATCAGCCCTTGACGCTTCCCATGAGGATGCCGCGGATGTAGTAGCGCTGCAGCGCGAGGAACAGCAGCAGCACCGGCAGCACCGTCAATACCGCTCCGGCCATCATGAGCTCGTTGTCCTGGGCGTGTTCGCGCGAGAGCGTCGCGAGCGCCACCGGCAGCGTGTACATGCTCTGATCGGTGAGTACGATGAGTGGCCAGAGGAAGTCGTTCCAGCTGCCGAGGAAGGTGAGCACCGCGAGCGTCACCAGGATCGGACGCAGCACCGGCAGCACGATGCGCACGAAGATGCGCAGCTCCCCCGCCCCGTCGATGCGCGCCGCCTCGAGCAGCTCGTCCGGGATCGAGAGCGCGTACTGGCGCACCAGGAACACGCCGAAGATCCCCGCCGCCGCCGGCAACACCACCCCGGCGTAGCTGTTGACGAGCCCGAGCCATTTCATCATGAGGAAGAGCGGCATCATCGCCACCTGACTCGGAATGACCAGCGCCGCCAGCAGCGTGCGCAGCAGCGCCTCGCGGCCGGCGAAGCGCAGCTTGGCGAAAGCGAAGCCGGCGAGGGAGTTGCAGACCAGCGAGCACAGCGTCGTGATGAGCGCGAGGGCGAGGCTGTTGCCGAGATAGCGCCCGGCGCCGTTGGAGTTGAACAACAGCCGGTAGTTGGCCACGGTCGCGTGATGCGGCAGGAGCGGCGGCGGGAATGCGCTCGCCTCCCCCTGAGGCATGAAGGATACCGACAGCATCCACAGGAGCGGCACGAGCGTCACGAGCGTGAGGGCCCCGAGCGCGAGGTGCACCAGGGTACGCGCGAGGCGCGGGCTCACGCGGCCTCCCGGCGCCGCGACAGGCGCAGCTCGAGCGCCGTGACGGCGAGCACGATGAGAAAGAGCAGGAACGCGATCGCGGAGGCGGAGCCGAGGTTCCACCACTTGAAGCCCTGCTCGTACATGAGATAGAGAACACTCATGGTGCTCTGCAGCGGCCCTCCCTCGGTCATCACGTAGGGCTCGGCGAACAGCTGGAAGTAGCCGGCGACCGTGAGCACGCCGACCAGCATCGTCGTGGGGCGCAGCAGCGGCAGCGTCACGCGGCTGAACTCCTGCCAGCCGTTGGCACCGTCGAGGTGCGCCGCCTCGTAGAGATCCCCCGGGATGCTCTGCAGCGCCGCGACGAAGATGATCATGTTGTAGCCGAAGTTCTTCCACACTGCGAACAGGATGATCGCCGGCATCGCCCAGTGCGGATTGCCGAGCCAGTCGATCGGGGAGAGACCGAGCCCGCCGAGCCCCCAGTTGATGAGTCCGTAGCGCGTGTGCAGCAGGTAACGCCACACCAGCGCCACCGCCACCAGCGTCGCCACCACCGGTGCGAAGAACACGGTGCGAAAGAACGCCGGCAGCCGCGTGAGGCGCGAATTGACGAGCAGCGCCGCCGCGAGGGAAGCGCCGATGGACAACGGCACCCCGGCGGCCACGAAATAGCAGGTGTTGCCGAGTGCCCGCCAGAAATCGCGGGACTCGAGCAGCTCGAGGTAGTTGTCGAGCCCGACGAAGCGCAGATTCCGCAGGTCCGCGAGCGCATACAGATCGAAATCCGTGAGGCTCACCGCGAAGGCGCCCAGCACCGGCGCGAAAAAGAACACGCCGATGATGATGAGCGCCGGCGCGGCGAACGCCCAACCCGCGAGCCCCGCCCTCACCGGCCGGCCCCGCGTGCGAGCATCCAGCGCCGCTTGGCGAGCACCGCATCGACGGTGCGGTCGAGCTCGAGCGTCCCCTGCTCGACGCTCAGATCCCCGTGCACCACGCGCGCCGCCATGAGCCGCATCTCGGTGACGATGCGCTCGAGCTGCGGCACGCGCGGCGCCGGCTTGACGCGCTCGAGCTGCTCGCGGAAAGCCCGCGTGTAGGGGTCGTCGGCGAGCTCGGGAGCCTCCCAGGTGCTGCGCCGCGGCGGCAGATCCCCGGTCACGTCGTAGAAGCGCCGCTGGATGGCCGGCGAGGACAGGAACTCGAGCAGCAGCCAGGCTTCGGCCTTGTGGCGCGAGCGGCGGAACATGACGAGGCTCGAGCCGCCGGCGAGCGAGGCGCCGGGCCCCTCCGGCCCCGGCATCGGCGCCGTCATCCAGCTGCCCTGCTCTTCGGGAGGGAGCCGCCGCTTGAACTCGCCGATGCTCCAGGGCCCGGAGATATAAAAGGAGTAGTAGCCGCGTCCGAGCTCTTCCCAGGCGTTGGGGATCTGCGTGTTCTCGACCGGCGGCGCCCAGCCGTTGCTGAAGGCCTCGCGATAGAACTCGAGCGCACGATGAAAGCCCGGGCTCTCGAAATTGCCGAAGCGCCCGTCGTCCCTGAGGAGATGATCGGGCTGCTGCAGCGCCAGCACCAGCAGCGGCTCGAACTCGTTGAGGGGCAGCAGCACGCTATAGCGTTCCGGTCCCACCCGCGCCTTGATCGCCGCGAGCATCTGCCGCCATTCGCTCCAGGTGCGCGGCGGGCTCGCGAACCCCGCCTGCGCGAGCAGGTCGCGGCGGTAAAAGAGCAGCCGCGTGTCCACGTACCACGGCACGCCGTACAGGCGCCCCGCGACCACGTTGGTCTGCCAGATCCCCGGGAAGTAGTCGGCGCTCGCGACGACGCGCGAGCCCGCCACGGCCGCCTCGAGCGGCTCGAGCGCCTCGAGCGCCGCGAACTCCGGGATCCAGGAGTTACCGAGCTGGCACAGATCCGGCGTCGCTTCCCCGGCGAACGCCGTCAGGAGCTTCTGGTGCGCTGCGCTCCACGGCAGCTGCTGCACGCGCACCTCGATGTCCGGATGCAGCCGCTGGAACTGCGGCAGGAGCGTCGCGACGACCTCGCCTTCGCGGCCCATCGCCCACACCGTCACCGAGCGGTGCGGCGCGGACGGCGCGCCGCAGCCCGCCGCGCAGGCGGCCAGCAGGAGCGCGGCGGCCTTAAGGTTGATTCTGCAGCCAGCCGCCCTGGAAGCCGGCGCGCTCGAGACCCCGCCGGATGTATTCATTGCCGCGCATGATGCGCCAGACGAGGTCGCTGCGATAGTTCTCGAGCATGACGAGAATCGGCCCCTGATCGATCGCGAGGTAGCGCTCGTCGAACCAGCCGCGTTGCGCGCGCTCCCCATCTGCGGTGGGGACGCTCACATTGAAAGCATCGCGAAAGCCGTACGTAGAGTAGAGCGCGGCGCCGAAGCGCCGCTGCATCTCGAGCGCCGCCGGGATGACGATCTCGGGGGCGAAGGGGAGCGAGCCGAGCGCCGCGGTGGGGGCGATGGTGCCGTCGTCGAGGCTGCCATCGAGTCCCACGCCCCGCGCCGCGTAGCCGTAGAAGCGCCGCGACTCGCCGTGATATGCGGCGCGCGTGCGGCCCGGGCCTTCGCACGCCGTCAGCCCCCAGACGCTGGCGCCATAGCCGGCCCAGTGCATGGGGTTCGCGATCGCGTAACGCTGCTGCGCGTAGGTGGCGCGGCGGCTGTTCTCGAAGTAGTCGAGGCCGTGCGCGCGCATATAGGCGTCGGCGATGCCGCGGAAGTCGACCCATACGTGCGAATACTGGTGGCCGAAGAGCGGCGCGAAGCTCAGGTGCGTCTCGCCGTAGAGCGTGCCGAAGTGCTTGTCGTAGGTGCGCGTCCACGCGGCCCAGGCATCGGGCGCAACCGGATGGCTCGGGGAGCCGAGCGCCAGGATATAGATGAGCATCCCCTCGTCGTAGCCGACCCAGTTTGCCTTGAGGAAGCCGGTCTCCGGGCGCCAGCCCATGACGATCCCCGGCGGCCGCGACTGCGCCCAGGTCCAGTCGACGCGCCGGTAGATCGCTTGCGCCAGCTGGCGGATCTCGGTCTCGGCGGGATCCTTGCCGTCGAAGTACGCGCCGCACACGAGGATGCCGCCGAGCAGCAGCGTCGTGTCCACGGTCGAGATCTCGGAGAGATCGCGGCGCTCGCCGGTCTTCATATCAATGAAGTGATAGAAGAAGCCGTGCTGGTTCGTCAGGCTCGCGAAGAACCGCAGCGTCGCGAGCGTGCGCTCGCGCGCCGCGGCGCGCGTCACGTAGCCGCGCTCGACCCCGATCGGATAGGCGGTGAGCGCGAAGCCGACCCCGGCGATGCTCGCCCACGAGGGCCCGGGTGCACGGTCCGGTACCAGCCCGTTGGCGGGGTTCGCGGTGTCCCAGAAGAAAGCGAAGGTGCGCTTCTCGAGGTCGTCGAAGAACGGATCGAGCACGGGCGCCCGGGGTGCGGCGGCCGCGTGCGCCGCGAGTGGCGCGATAAGGCCGAGGAGCGCACCGCTGAGCCATGCGGCGCGCGCGGCGGGCCGCCTCAACTCGACTCCGTGAGCGGCGCGCCCCCGCACGAGGCGCGCACCACGATCGTGACGGCCAGCCGCTCGGTCGCGTGCTGGCTGTCCGGGCTCTTGGTGTCGATGAGACCCGCGAGCCGCTCGAGCGCCCGCAGCCCGAGCGCCGCGATGTCGGCGCGCGCCGTGGTGAGCGGCGGAGTGAGGAAACGGGCGAGCGGAATGTCGTCGAATCCCGCGAGCGCCATGTGCTGCGGCACCCGCAGGCCCGCCTCGCGCAACGCGACGAGACACCCCACCGCCATCATGTCGTTCGCCGCAAATACCGCGTCGGGCCGCTCGCTCTGCGCCGCCAGGAGCTTGCCGGCGCGATAGCCGCTCTCCTCGGTAAAATCGCCCTCGATCACGACCGGGGCGGCGGCTCCGCTGCCGCGCAGCGCCGCGCGGTAGCCGCGCACGCGCTCCTCGGCCTGGAAATTTCCCTCGGCCCCGCGCAGGTGCACGATGCGGCGGTAACCGCGCTCGAGCAGGTGATGCACCATGGCGCGCGCGCCGCCGAAGTCGTCCACCAGCAGCGTCGGGTACTCGGTGTTCATGTTACGGCTGTTGAGGAGCACCGTCGGCAGCGCGTGCGGCACCGCCGCCTGCAGAATGCCGGCATCCTCGCCCGGCACCATGGCGAGCAGCCCGTCGATGCGCCCGTTCAGAGCGCGTACCGCATTGGTCGCTTCGCTCGAGCTGCCGTGCGAGCTCGAGACGAGCAGGTGCAGCCCGCGGCCGCGCGCGGCGCGGTCGACGCCGCGGATGAGCTCGGAGAAGTACTCCCCGTGCAGATCCGGCAGCAGGAGACCTATGGTGTGGGTGCGGCCGACGATCAGGCTGCGCGCACCGCCGTGCGGCGTGTAGCGCAGCTTGCGCGCCGCATCGAGCACCCGCTCGCAGATCTCCGGACGCACCGTACCGGTGTTGTTGAGCGCACGGGAAACCGTGGCAATCGAGACCCTCGCTTTCTTCGCGACGTCCCGGATCGTCACCACGCCTCAGTTCCCCCTCGTCGCATCGGGTGCGCCCCGCGGGCGCATGTCGACGCGGAAGTAAACGATTTCATGAGCATAGGCAGCGCGCCGAAGGGCTGTCAAACGAATAGCCGCCCGTTTCGCATCGTTACTTGCCCGCGGGTACGGCTGCCTTCCCGGGAACGGCCGTCACCACGGTGAGCCCGTCGGAGGCGATCTCGAGGTCGAGCGTTCCGGCCACGAGCGGCGCGCGCACCGCCGGCGGGAGCGCCGCCGCCTCGCGCAGCGCGGCGAGCTGGGCCTGGGTCGGGTAACGCGGCGAGCCCATCGCCTCGTAGGCCGGCAGCACGTTGCCGTGCGTGCCGTCCATCTTCTGCACCCGCACGCTGCCCACGCCTGCCTGCATGAAGCGCAACGTCACCCGGCGCGGACTCACGGTGGCTTTGGGCTCGGCGTAATTCCACACCGCCAGCACCAGGGTGCCATCCTTGCGCCGCGTCAGCAGCGTCCCCGGCGCATCGAGCGGGAGGCGCTCCTCACCCAACTGGTGCAGCAGCGCAAACGCGTTGAACGCCGGCTTGGGGATGCCCCCGGCCGCCAGCAGCCCGAAGCCGCCGTAGAAGGGCTGCCTGACGACCCCCTGCTCTTCGAAGACATCCGAGAACGTCCAGTACGACATGTCCTGCAGGAGCCCGTCACAGGCGCGAATGGTCTCGGCCATGTACGGTCCCATGTAGGGGGCATCGGTCACCTCGGGGTGGTTGCCCCAGCTCGCGTTGAACTCGCTGAAAATGAGGGGCAGCGCGGGTTGCGGGGAGGCGGCGATCTCCCCGTGCGCCTTCTCGACGCCGCGGCACACCATGCGGTTGCGGGGAATGGTTTCGGTGGTGCCGAACACGTCCTGCGCGGTGTCATCGCCGTACACATGGGTCGAGACGAAGTCGACCGGCACGTGCGCCTCGGTGCAGTGGCGGATGAAATCGCCCACCCAGGCCACCTGCGCGGTCGCAGGCCCACCCACGCGCAGCCGCGCATCCACGGCCTTCAAGGCCCGTGCGCTGTGATCGTAGAGCGTGAAGTACGGCGCCTGCGAGGGATTACCCGTCCAGAAGTCGAGGTTCGGCTCGTTCCATACCTCGAAATACCAGCGACTCACCTCCTCGATCCCGTAGCGCTCGATGAGGTGGCGGGCGAAGGCGCTCATCAGCGCGTCCCACCGCTCGTAGTCCTTCGGCGGCGAGGAGAACGGCTTGTACCAGAAGCTCTGGCGCTCCTGGGTGCTCGCGAGCGCGCCCGGCATGAAGCTGAGCTCGACGAACGGCCGCACGCCGTCGGCGAGCAACCCGTCGTAGATCTGATCGATGTAGGAGAAGTTGTAGATCGCCTTGCCCGCCTTGTCCTCGCTTTAGAGCCCCACCTCGTCGTGCAAGATGGCGTGGAAGCGCACGTAGGAGAAGCCGGTGACGGTATGCACCGCGCGCAGGTCCTGCCGGTAGCTGTCGCGTAGCGAGAGCACCGCGCGCCCGGAGCCGAACATGTGCTCCCAGAAGTGCGGGAAGGGTTTGCCGGCGGCGCCGGCATCGATGACGATGCGCTCCTGCGCCGCCGCCGGCGGCATCATCAGGGCGAGCGCCACCACGCATGCCGCCATCGAGCGAATGGAATTCAAGTGCATTACCTCCGTTCAATTCCCTGGCGCAGTGCCGCGGCGATGCCCGCTTCGGCGAGCGGCCGCATGAGGCGGTAGCCCTCGGCCGTCGGGTGCACGCCGTCGAGCGCGAGCGCCGGGCGCATCCCGAGCGCCCCGTCGGTCATGGCCGAGTAGTAGTTGACGTACACGATGCCGCGGCGGCGCGCATACGCCGCCAGCCAGTCATTCAAGGCGAGGATCTTCGGGCCCGGCTCGAGCCCGGGGCGCCACGGGTAGTCGCTCGCGGGCAGCACGGAGCCGAGCACCACCGCGATGCCGTTGGCGCGCGCGAGCTCGGCCATGGAGGCGAGGTTGCCCTCGATCGCCTCGAGGTCCATCGGGCCAACGTTGCCCGCCAGATCGTTGGTGCCCGCGAGGATGTGCACCGCCGCCGGCTTCAGGGCGATCACGTCCTGACGGAAGCGCAACAGCATCTGCGGCGTGGCCTGCCCGCTGATGCCGCGATTGATGCGGTCGGGGCTTGCGAAATAATCGCGCTCGACGTCGCCCCAGGACTGGGTGATCGAGTCGCCGATGAATACCACGCGCTGCTCGCCCGCCGCGGGCGGCGGCAGGGCGCGATTGGCCTGGGCGTAGCAGGCGAGTCCGGCGAACTCCATCGCCGACGGTGTCTGCGCGGCGGCGCCGCGTATACCGGGCGTCAGGCAGCTGAGGATCGAGGCCACTGCGCTGATCCGGCCGAACCGAATATCCATAGACCTCGCTAGTCCGCCGCGCAGTGACGGGCGATGAATTCCTCGTGCCTCGGCATGATGGAGACGCACTTGGCGATGACCTTCTCGATGGCATCGACGAATGACTTCAGGTCAGCGTCACTCACCCAGTCCACCGCCGGGTGGTAGCTGCGCGGCACGATCCCCTGCCCGAGCATCACCTGGACCCAGCTCGTGACCGCGAAGAGCTCGGTGCCGTTGCGGAAGAAGCGCCCGGCGTCGGCGAACAGGTCGATGTATTCGCGCAGCGAGTCCGGAATATCCATGTTCCGGCAATAGCGCCAGAGCTCCGTGTCATCGCGCTCGGTGGCGCAGTAATGCAGGATCAGGAAGTCGCGGATGCGCTCGAACTCGAACTGCGCCTGCGCGTTGTAGGTCCGCTCGAGCACCGGGTCGAATCCCAGGCGCGGGAACAGCTGCATGAGCCTCGAGATTCCTGACTGGCTGAGGAAGATGGCCGTGGACTCGAGCGGCTCGAGGAAGCCGCCGGCGAGGCCTATGGCCACGACGTTCTTGTCCCACATCTTGGTGCGCTTGCCGGCGGCGAAGCGGATAGGCTTGCCCGGGTCGGCGAGCGGTTTGCCATCGAGGTTCGCGAGGAGGAACGCCTGGGCCTCGTCGTCGCTCATGAAGCGGCTGCTGTAAACGTGGCCGTTGCCGGTGCGGTGCTGCAGCGGAATGCGCCACTGCCAGCCCGCCGAACGCGCGGTCACACGGGTGTAGGGCGTCGGCGGCCCCACCTTCTCGCAGGGAACCGCGATCGCCCGGTCGAGCGGCAGCCAGTGAGTCCAGTCCTGAAACGGGGAATGCAGCGCGCCCCCGATCAGCAACGCCCGAAAGCCCGAGCAGTCGATGAACAGATCGCCCGCCACCGACGCGCCGCTCTCCAGGCGGAGGCTTTCGACGAATCCGCTCGCGCCGTTTTGCCGGACCTCGACGACCTTGCCCTCGATGCGTCTCGCTCCACGGGCCTCGGCGAAGCCGCGCAGGTACCGGGCATACAGAGCCGCATCGAACTGATACGCATAGACGATGTCGGCGAGCGGTGTATTCGGCGGTGCATCGGACGGGGGCGGCAGAAACCTGCCCTGAGGCGCGGCCAGCGTATTGATCGAATACTGGCCGATGTCCCTGGCCCAGCCGAGCTTGCGCGCCTTGAGCCAGTACTGGTGAAAGTCGAGCAGTCCGAGGCTGCGGCCGATGGTGCCGAAGCCGTGCATGTAGGAATCTCCGATCCGGCGCCAGTCGTTGAACTGGATGCCGAGCTTGAACGTGCCCTTGGTCCGCCGGATGAAGTCCGCCTCGTCGATCTCGAGCAGGCGGTTGAAGTCGCGCAGGTGCGGGACCGTCGACTCGCCGACCCCGATGATGCCGATCTCCTCGGATTCGATCAGCGTCACCTCGAGCCGCTTGCCGAAGGACTTGGTGAGCGCCGCCGCCGTCATCCACCCCGAGCTGCCTCCGCCCACGATGACGACGGAGCGCAGCGGCTCACCAGCGGGCTGAGTGGAGTCTTGAGCGGTCACGGCGATGGCTGTGAAAGCGATGCCTGTGAAGAACGGGGGAGGGCCAGAGCCCTCCCCCGAGTGTAGGCGCGCGCGCTCTCAGATCACCAGGTGAGCTGTCCCGTGAGGTTGAGCGTGCGCGGGTAGCCGACGATATTTCCCATCCCGTTGTAGTGCGGTTGCGGGATGGGCTGACCGTATGCCGGGGTCCAGGTGGCCGAGTTCGGATCGAAGTTGGCGTAGTTGAATACATTCAGCAGATCGAAGCGAACGGTACCCTTGACCTCTCCCCAGACGTTGAAGTGCTTCGCCAGAGACAGGTCGACGTCCCGGTAGCCGATGGCGTTTGGAATCTTGACGCCGATCGGTGTGGCCGTGCCGCCATAGGGGTTGCAGGTCACGGGGCAGCCGAGGATCGTGTCCAGGTTGGTCGACGAGGCGATCTCGCCCTTGCCCGAGATCTCCAGGCCCCACGGCAGATCGTAGCTGCCGGTCGCCACGAGCCGGTGCTTCGGCACCGCGGTCGAGGGCAGCGCCGGATAGTCCTTCGGATTGGGCAGATCGAACAGATAGCCGTTCGGATTGCCTGCATACGGATTCAGCGGGCCGGCGACGTTGTTCTGATAGGCGTTCGAGTAGGTGTAGGCGAAGGACGCACTCCAGCCGGAAGCCGGCGTGTACGCCTTGTTGAACGAGAGCGTAACCTGCTGGTTCTCGTCGATGCCGGCGTTGTCCCAGAGGATGAGCGCGCCGTAGCCATTCAGGCTGCCGAAAGCGCCCCACGGGTTGCCGTTGGTGCTGTAGTAGGAGCCATCCGCGTAGCGCAGGCCCAGATGACCGATCAGGGCGTCGTAGCTCTTGATGTCCGAGAATGTCAGCGCCGTGTCCCAGTCGGCGAGACGCGTGCGGAAGCCGATGCTGAACTGATCGGAATGCGGCGGCTTGACGTTGTTGTTGATCATGTCCACTTCATGCGATGAAGTGGACACCGGAATGGTCGCCAGTCCCGCCGCCGTCAGATAGCTGGGATTCCACGCATAGCAGTGATTGACCGGATTGACGTTGGCCGCCGTCGCGCAGGGACCAAAGGAGTCGTTGGTGTACGGCGACGGGAAGTAGATCTGCGGGTTGTTGTAGAGACCGACCTTGGTCGTCTCGTACGACAGCTGGTTGAAAAGCGTGCGGTCGAACGAGCGGCCATAGCCACCGAAGACCACGTACTGCTGATCCTCGTTGATGTCATACGCGAAGCCGATGCGCGGCTGCCATTCATTGGTCGGTGATTTGCGATTCGAGCCGGTGCTGATGTAGTCGTTGATGTTGGTTGCCGGATCGCCCGGGAACGACTTGGCGAGCAGCTGTGCATAGGTCAGGTTCGGGCTGTAGCCCGGCAGCGCTCCGGGCGAGTTGAGGGCCGCGACCACGGCCGCCGGGGTCACGTAGTCATTGAACAGCGGCACTTGCTCGTAATCCCAGCGCACTCCCGCATTCACCGTCAGGTGGTGGTTGACCGTCCAGTCGTCCTGCAGGTAGAAACCGTACTGCTTGTCCTTCGACTCGACGCGCGGGGCGCCCTGGCCGGCGAAACTCACCGGGAACTGCACCTCGTACGGGTTCGCGAAGACACCGGTGCTCGAGACCGCGTTGTAGTAGACCGCATCGTTCAGGTCCAGCGTGCCCGCCGCCGCGACCAGGTCGATCGCCTGGAAGCGCGCGCCCATCTTGATCGTATGGTCGGTGAAGTTGGTGAAAGTCAGGTCGTCCTGAAGCCCGCTGCCCGATTGCTCGTAGCGGAAGCCGACGCCCGCTCCCGGACCGTTGACGTTGATGATCGGATCGGTGACGCCGACGTTGCCCGGAACCGGGTACCAGACGTAATCGAACTGCGGGCTCGGCGCGGCGTTGGTATTTGAAGTGGTGTTCTGATGCGTGACCCGCACCTCATTCAGCGCATTCTGCCAGGCGTGCGTCCAGAGCAGCATGTAGCGGTCGTCTTCGTTCTTGTAGTGCGATGCAGCCGAGGCCGCGGTCTGGCCGGCCGCTCCCTGCAGCGAGCGCTCGAGACGCAGCTTGTAGGTCAACTCCAGGCGGTCGGAGTCCGTGGGCTCGAAGTCCAGCTTGGCGAACCCCAGGTCCTCGGAGAAAGGGTTCGTGGTCGGCCCGAACTGCGAGGCGACGCTCGCCGGCAACAGTGGGTCCACGACCGCCGGGTCGACGCCGGTACCCGGGAACACGACGTTCTGCTCCGAGAGCGTCTTGCGCTCGAAGGTGACGAAGAAATGCATCTTGTCCTGGATGATCGGGCCGCCTTCGGAGGCGCCGAACTCCCAGCTGGGCGCCGAGGCCTTGTGCTGGCCTGGCTGCAGCTCCGCGGGGGTGGAGGCGCGCAGATTCTGGTTGGTGTAGGTGACGAAGGAGTCACCCTTGAACTCATTGGTGCCCGAGCGCGTCTGCGCCACGATGATGGCACTCGCCGCGTCGCCGTACTCCGCCTTGTAGTTCGAGGTGATGACCTTGTATTCGTCGATTGCGAGCTGCGGGAAGGGATTGCCCGGGTCGCCGGCCTGGCCCGGACCCTCCTGTCCGGTGATACCGCCGAAGATGTAGTCCTTCTGGCTCACGCCATCGATGTAGACGTCGATGTTGCTGGTGAGCTGCGCACCGCCGCGCAGGTTGGTATTGCCCTGGTTGTCGACCGTGAACTGCATGCCGGGGACCTGGTTGGCAAACTCCAGGAAGTTGCGGGTCAACTGCGGCAGGTTGTCGATGTCATGCAGCGA
>JAGWMP010000345.1 GCA_028871705.1 Gammaproteobacteria bacterium | reverse complement strand
TCGGCGTCTGGGATCCGTCCGATCCGGCGCAGCTCGCCGCGGCGCTCGCGGCCGCGCAGCGCTACCCGCGGCTCATCGCCGGCCTGTCGCTCGGCAACGAGTCGATCTACGGCAGGCGCCAGACCTTCGGTGCGCTCGCCGCGGCCATGGCGGCGGTGCGCGCCCGGGCTCCACGGCTCGCGCTCTCGACGACCGAGCCGTTCCATCTTTACGAGCAGGATTCGAGCAGCCAGCTGCTGCGCTCGATGGACTTCTTGCTGGTGAACGTGCACCCGGTGTTCCAGCCCTGGTTCCGCGGCGCGACCGCCGCCACCTCGGCGCGGTTCGTGGTCAACGTGGCCGCGGATCTGGCACAGCGCTTCTGCGGGCCGATCCTGGTGAAGGAGACCGGCGAGCCGACCGCGCCGGCGAGCGCCGGCTACTCGCCCGCGCAGCAAGCGCAGTTCTACGCGGAGCTGCGCCGGCGCTTCGTTCCCACGCGCGCACGCGCCTTCGCCTACTTCTCCGCTTTCGATGCGCCCTGGCGGGCGCGCGATGCCGGGGCGCTGCCGGGCGCGGCCAGCGGACCCGAGGAGGCGTACTGGGGACTCTACGACAGCGAGCGCAAGCCTAAGCCGGCGGCACTGGCGTTGCCGCCGCTCTGATCCCCGCGCTGGCGCGTCGAAGAGCGCTGCGCCTTCAGTGAATCGCCATTTCCACCTTCACGGTGTCGCCCGTGTCGGGCTTCGGCGGCGCGTTGACGATGAACACGCGCCCGGGGTCGATCTGTCCGCCGGCGAGCAGCGCGTTCTGGATGGCCGCGGCGCGGGCACGGCCCAGCTGCTCGAGATCGGCATCGGGAACCTGCGCATGTGCGATGAGCGCCGCCTCGAGATCGGCATTCGCCGCGGCGAGCGTGTCCGGGTCTTTCTTCTTCGCCGCCTGCGCCGCGGCCACGCTCGCCGGCAGCGGTGCCTCCTTGCCGAGGCCGGCGCGGAATTGCTCGAGGAGCAGCTGGAAGCGTTTGGCCGGGTCGGCGGGCGCGCCGCGCGCGGCCAGCGCGGCCTCGACCGCGGCGCGCGCGAGCTGCGTGCGGTCGAGCCCGGCGGAGGCTACGATCGGCACGTCGAGTTTGAGCTGCGGGCGCTGCTGCAGCGCCTTTTCCAGCGAGGCCAGCTGCTCCTGCGCCGGCTTGCCGAGCTCGGCGCTCCCCGCGGCGAACTCGACGACGTTCATGTGCTCGCCACCGCCGAACAGGTGCCCGAGCAGCGCAAAGGGTGCGGTCACGGCCTTCTCGATCAGGTTGACGAACACCTTCCAGATGATCGGCCCGATCCTGAACTGCGGATCGTCGAGCGAGCCGGACATCGGCAGCGCGAGGTCGATGACGCCGTTGGTGTCCTTGAGAAGCGCGACGGCCAGCTTGAAGGGCAGGTGCATCGCCTCGGGGCTGTCGACCCGGTCGCCGAGCTCGAGCTGATCGACGACGAAGTGCTGCTCGGCCTTCAGCTGCCGCTGGTCGATCTTGTAGGCCACGTCCACCGACAGCTTGCCCTTGTCGATCTTGTAGCCGACGAAGTAGCCGGAGTACGGATTGACGATGGTCAGGTCGAGGTCCTTGAAGCTCAAGGTGACGTCGGTGTAGAGCGCGGCCGACAGGAGATTCAGCTCACCGGCGATGTGCAGCGGGGAATAGCTCGCGAGCTTGCCGTCGAGGGCGAGTTTGGCGCGCGACTTCGGATCGGACGAGAGACCCGTCACCGTGCCGTTGAGCGAGCGCATGTCGAGCGCGAAGCTCGGCTTGATCCACAGGTCCGTGTAGTCCGCCGATCCGTTCACCATCTTCACGGTCCCGATGGACATCGGGAAAGGCGTGAGGGGCGCCGGAGGAGCGGCCGCCGGCGCGCGCGCCCCCCTGCCCTTGCGGGATCTGGCCACCGGCGCCGGTGCCGCCGCGGCCGTTGCGGGCGCTGCCGCGGCCTGCGCCCGCGGCGCGGCAGCCTTCGCCCCGGGC
>JAGWMP010000089.1 GCA_028871705.1 Gammaproteobacteria bacterium | reverse complement strand
CAGCATGTCGGCTTCGTCGTCGATGGCCGCGCGGATGAGGAACAGGCGGAACTGCGGGATGTTGACGATGAGAGTCGGCGGCCGCAGCGCCGGGACCCAGCGCCAGCGCTCGAGAGTCAGCTCGATCTGTCGTACGCGCCGCGCGAACGGCACCTCGAGCGCAGCGAGGGTATTGCGGCCGAGCGCGCCGTCTTCCGCGAGCCCGTGCAGATACTGGAAGCGTTTGAGGGCGGCCACCAGATCCTCGTCGAGGAGCGGCTCGGTGCGTGCCGCCGCTTGCGGCGGCAGGTCGCCCTCCAGGGCGAGTCGCTGGCGCAATTGCGCCGCCGCGGCGTAGTACTCGCCGGGTTTGACCGACCGGTGCAGCGCCGGCAGATCGGGCGGCCGGGGCCCCGCCGCCAGATCCCGGTAGCGGGTGAGGGCCTGCAGTAGCAGCCGGTAGTGCAGGTACGCCGGCTCGATTTGCGCAAGCACCGCTTGCGGGTCGTCGCGGCTGGCGAGTTGCCCGAGGACGGCGGTGGCATCGAACGCTTCGGTGCGCGCCGGCAGGTCGAATCCGGCACTGCGTGGGTCGATGCGCCCGAAGTGCAGGTCATGGATCACGGCGAGCGCGGCGCGGCTCAGCGCACGGTCGAAGTGCGACCACCCCGCGGCGGCAGCGTCGGGGTGCGCCTCGAGCGCAGCGAGCTCGGCCGCCAATGCCGGTGCGCCGTAGTCGGCGCCCGACAGGCCGTAGCGCGACGCGGCCTGCAGTGTGGCGACGAGCGCATGCGCTGCCGCCGTTGCCTGACCCGCGCGACTCCAGAGGAGCGCATCCGGATGCGCCTGCGGTGCAGCTGGTGCGGCCGCAGCCGCCGCTGGGTTGACGAAGGCGAGTGCGGCGAGCAATGCCCTCGTGAGCATCCCTGGCGACAGTGACATGAGCACAGCCTGAGGCCAGAGGACGCCTGGCGGAATCGGCACAGTTGCGGGACGGCATAGGTATTTGTCCGATGGGTATCGGGCCCGATAGCCTGAATACTCACAGCTCATGGAACCTTTACTGGAATTCCGCCGCATTCTCGTGGCCGTCAAGGATCCGGGCGCCCGTGCCTTGCCCGCCGTGAACAAGTCCGTGCAGCTCGCGCGCGTGCTCGGCGCCGAGGTCGAGCTCTTCCACGCCATCGATTCCCCCTACTACACGGACATGCTGGGGATGAACACGGCGCGCGGCGAGCGCATGGCGGACGAAGCGCGCGGGGAATACCTGCAGCGGCTCGAGCGCATCGCCGCGCGCGCTCGGCTGCACGCGCCGCGGGTGAGCGCGGCGGTCGAATGCGACTATCCGCTGCACGAGGCCGTGCTGCGGCGGGGACTGGCGATTGGCGCCGATCTCCTGGTCGCGGAATGCCACGCAGGCCGGCGTTTCGCGCCCGCGCTGCTGCGCCTGGCGGACCGCGAGCTGCTGCGCTCGAGCGTACTGCCGCTGCTGCTGGTCAAGGGCAACCGCCCCTATCATCACCCGACGATCGTGCTCGCGCTCGCGCCGGGCGGCGCATCGGCGCAATCCGGGCGGCTCGCGGCGACTGCTGAGCGGCTGGCGGCCGGACTGCGCGGTCGCCTGCATGCGGTGCCGGGCGGTGCGGCGGCGGTCGCCGCCGCGGCACGGCGCCTCAAGGCCGATCTGGTGATCGCGGGGGAGATGGTTCGCCCGGGTATCAAGCGCGTCCTGCTCGGCGATCGTGCCGCGCGTCTGCTCGAGAGCGTGCCCTGCGACCTGCTGATCCTCAGGCCGCGCACCTCCGGCGCCGAGGTAGCGCGCGCCAGCCGCGGCGCCCGCCTGGTGGCGGTGGAGCCGCTGGGCTGAGCGCGCCGCGGCGGTCGATCCGCCGCCCGGCGTTGGTTATGCTAGCGCTCGTCCGGCCCGCGGCGCCGGCGGCTAACCAGGGCGCACCATGCAGACGCTTACGGGAGAACTGGCGCGCAGTGCGCTCGATGCGGCGCCCGACGCCCTGATCATCGTCGACGCCGCCGGCACGGTGCGCTTCGCCAACCGGCAGGCTTCGGCGCTGTTCGGCTACACGCATGAGGATCTCATCGGTCAGCCGCTCGAGCAGCTCCTGCCGGAACGATTTCGCGCCCGCCACGTCGGCGATCGTCAGGGCTTCTTCGCTGCGCCACGGGTGCGGCTCATGGGTGCCGGACTGACGCTGTTCGCGCAGCGCCGCGACGGCAGCGAATTCCCGGTGGAGGTGAGCCTGAGCCCCGTGGTCGCCGACCGCACGCTGGTGGCGGCGGCGATCCGCGACATCTCCGAGCGCAAGCGCGCCGAGGCGGAGCTCATCGCGGCGCGCGAGAGCGCGGACGAGTCCCGCAAATCTGCCGACCGTGCCAACCAGGCGAAGAGCCGCTTTCTCGCCACCGCCAGCCACGACCTGCGCCAGCCCCTGCAGACGCTCGCGCTGCTGAACGGCGCGCTGCGGCGCATGGTGGCGACGCCGGATGCCGCCGAGGTGCTGGCCCAGCAGGAGCAGGCGGTGGGTACCATGTCGCGCCTGCTCAACACGCTGCTCGACATCAGCAAGCTCGAGTCGGGAGCGGTCAAACCCGTGCCGCGCGACTTCCGCGCCGCCAGCGTGCTGGACACCCTGCGCCGCGAATTCGCCCCCATCGCACAAGCCAGGGGACTCGGGTTCGTGGTGGAGCCCTCGCAGGATTCGATCTACAGCGATCCGGCCATGGTCGAGCAGATCCTCAAGAACCTGGTCTCCAATGCGGTGAAGTACACGCGCCAGGGACGGGTCACGGTACGCTGCCGGCGCGAGGGCCCGTCGCTGCGCATCGAGGTCGCCGACACCGGGGTGGGCATCGCGGCGGCGCAGCTGGCCTACATCTACGATGAGTTCTACCAGGTAGGAGTCCCGGCCAATGCCGCACGCGATGGCTTCGGGCTTGGATTGAGCATCGTGCAGCGGTTGGTGAGGCTGCTCGACGCACGGCTCGAGGCCTCGTCCGAGGTCGGCAAGGGCTCGCTGTTCGCCCTCACGCTGCCGGCCGGGCGCGCTGCGGTCCAGGACTTCGAGCCCGAGCCGGCACGCCCCGGGCCGGCGGCGGCCGGAGACGGCGCCCGCATTCTCCTGGTCGAGGACGATGCGAGCGTGCGCCACGCGACCTGCATGTTGCTGCGGGTCGAGGGTTACCGGGTGACCGCGGCTGCCTCGCTGTCGGAGGCGCTGCAGAGCCTGCCGGCGCAGCTCCCGCAGCTGCTGATCACCGATTATCACCTGGCCGACGGCGAGCTCGGCACCGGGATCATCGCGGCCGTGCGCGAGCGGGTGCGGCCCGATCTCGAGGCGGTGCTGCTGACGGGCGATACCTCGCCCGTCGTGAAGGAGCTGCGCGGCGATGCGCACCTCAGGATTCTCAGCAAGCCGGTGGACGCGGAGCAGCTGCTGAGACTCCTGCGGGAGCTGCTCGGCGGCTGACGGCGGTCAGCGGGGGGGTGTTCGGCCTCCAGATCCATCACCATCCGGACCAGCTGCGCGAGCGAGGCCGCGCCGCGTTTCTCCATGACGCGCGCGCGGTGGATCTCCACGGTGCGCTGGCTGACGCCGAGCTCCGCGGCCATGATCTTGTTGGGTTTGCCGCGCGTCATGAGCGCGAGCACCTCGCGCTCGCGCGGCGTCAGGGAGTCGAGCCGCTCGCGGATCCGGGCATGCTCATCGAGCGCCGCGCGGCTGCGGGCGTCGCGCTCGAGGGCTCGTTGGATGCGATCGATCAGGTCCTGATCGCGGAACGGCTTCTGCAGGAAGTCGAAGGCACCCTGCTGCATCGCCTCGACCGCCATCGGGATGTCACCGTGCCCGGTGATGAAGATCACCGGGATGACGGCGCCACGCAGATTCAGCTGCTGCTGCAGCTCGAGGCCGCTCATGCCGGGCATGCGCACGTCGAGCACCAGGCAACCCGGCTGACTCGGCTTGTAGCTCTCCAGGAACTCGCCTGCGGAGCCCAACGCGCGGGTCGGCAGGCCGACCGACTTCAGGAGGAAACGCAGCGAATTGCGCACGCCTTCGTCGTCGTCCACGACGAAAACGGTGGGAGTCTGTTGTTGCATGTCAGCCGTCGGCCTGAGTCGGTATTACGATGTAGAAACATGCGCCGCGGGGCGAGTTGGCCCGATAGCCGACCGTGCCGCCGTGAGCACGCGCTATGGTACTGCTGATGGCGAGGCCGAGCCCAGTGCCGTTCTCCTTGGTGGAGAAAAACGGATCGAACACGCGCCCGGCGGTATCGGCCGACAGCCCCGGGCCGTTGTCGCACACCGTGAGCTCTACGCCGTTGCCGTCGGCGAGCGAGGTGCTGACCGCCACTTTGGGTCCGACGCTCGGCTGGGCGCTGAGCGCCTCCAGGCTGTTACGCAGGAAATTGAGCACGACCTGCTGGATCTGGCCGGCGTCGGCCGACACCGGGGGCAGGCCGGGAGAGAGCTCGAGACTCAGCTCCACCCCATGCAGGCTGGCGTCGGTGCGCATGAGCTCGGCGAGCTCCTCGACCAGGGCGTTCACCGCGACCGGCGTGTGTTCGGCCTGCTGGCTGCGGGACAGTGCCCGCAGCCGGCGGATGATGTCCGCGGCGCGGGTGGTCTGGGCGGCGATCTGGCGCAGCGCCTCGCGCACCTCCGCCGGGTCGGAACCCGGACGCGCCAGCAGCCGTTCGCAGGCGTGGGCGTAGTTGGCGATCGCCGTCAGCGGCTGATTCAGCTCATGAGCCACACCGGCCGCCATCTCGCCAATTGTGGCCATGCGTGAGACGTTCAGCAGCCGGCCGTGCAGAGCGGCCAGCGGATCAAGGCCGGATGCCGATTCCCGGACCCCCTCAGTCTTCATGTCCCGCCCAACGAGTAAATCTTTGTATGAGAATCCACGATCGATGCGCCTCCGTCTGTACGTATCTATACACAGGAATTCAACGGGCCGCGGCGGACTGCGACCACCAGCCCCCGCCGAGGGCGACATAGAGCGCCACGGTGTCCTGATACCGCAGCGCCTCCATCTGCAGGTCGTTGATCATCGCCTGGTGATACTGGGCATCCGCGCCCAGCACGTCGAGATAGGTGGCGAGTCCCGCCTGGTAGTTCGCCTGCAGCAGATGCAGCGCCTGGCGTGCGTTCTCCACGGCCTCGTCCTGCGCCCGCAGCGCCGCGGCTTCGTGCTCGAGATCGCGCCGAGCAGCGCCGCGAGCTTGGTGCGGTCGTTGATCAGCAGTTTGGAGGCGATCTGGAGGATTCCAGCGGCCTGAAAGATCGCGGGCATGAGGCGGCCTGGGCAAACGTTGGCCGGGAGTCTGCGCAGCGGGCGCCGGGCGCGCACTTCGCGCTTGCCGCACGGGCATAGGGCTTTGTCCGTATGTACGGCCCGGGGAGCGGCCACTAGCGTGACGAGCTGGAGGCGAATCCCATGGCGGCTCCGGTCCGCTTCAGCGTCAACGGCCATCCCGTGAGCCTCGCGGCGGCGCCCGAGCAGCTGCTGATCTGGGCGTTGCGGGGCGATCTCGGTCTCACTGGCACCAAGTACGGCTGCGGCGCCGGCACCTGCGGCGCGTGCACGGTGCTGATCGACGGGCATGCCGCGCGCGCCTGCCTCACCCGCCTCGGCGACGTCGCGGGCCGCGAGGTCCTCACCATCGAGGGTGTCGCGCGCGGGGGAACGCTCGATCCCCTGCAGGAGGCGTTCATGGAGCATGGGGCATTGCAATGCGGCTTCTGTACGCCGGGCATGATCCTCACGGCTAAAGCGCTGCTCGCGACCACGCCGCATCCCTCGCGCGAGGCGATCGTCGCGGCGATGGAGCACCAGTTGTGCCGCTGCGGCGCCCAGCAGCGGATCCTTGCCGCCATCGAAGCGGTCGCGGCGGGCGGGCAGGCATCCCATGGGTGAGCCGCACAGCTTCAGCCGCCGGGACTTTTTCCGCCTGGCCGGCGGGGGCATCGTGGTTTGTGTCGGGGGCGCGGCGCTCGCCGCTCCCGGGGCTCCACGCTATCCCGCTGAGGTCGATGCGTATCTGGCGATCGGCGCCGACGGCCGGGTCACGGTCTTCTCCGGGAAGATCGAGATGGGGCAGGGTGTCATGACCTCCCTCGCGCAGATGGCGGCCGAGGAGCTCGGCGTCGAGCTGCAATCGATCGACATGGTGATGGGCGACACCGACCGCTGCCCCTGGGACATGGGGACGTTCGGCTCGATGAGTACGCGCTTCTTCGGTCCGGCGCTGCGGGCGGCGGCCGCCGAGGCGCGGGTGGTGCTGACCGACCTGGCCGCCCGGCGACTCGCGGTACCGCGCGAGCGCCTCACGGTGCACGCCGGCATCGTCTCGGTGTCCGGTGATCCGCGGCGCCAGGTGAGCTATGGGCAGCTCGCGCGCGGTGCGCGGCTCATGCGCCGTGTGGACGCGGCGGCGGTGCTCAGGGCCGCTGCGGACTTCGAGGTCATGGGACGATCGGCAACCCGGCTCGATGCGCACGGCAAGGTCACGGGCGGCGCGCTTTACGCCGCCGACATCCGCCGCCCCGGGCAGCTGTACGCGCGCATCCTGCGCCCGCCCGTGCACCGGGCGCAGCTGCGCAGCGTCGACACTTCCGCCGCTGCCGCCATGGATGGCGTGACGGTCGTGCGTCGCGACGACCTCGTCGCGGTGTTGCATGCGGACCCGCAGCGCGCCGCCGCAGCCCTCGCGGCGCTGCGCGCCGAGTGGCAGCAGCCCGGGGAAGCCGGCCCCGATCCTGACAGTATCTTCGCGCAGCTGCAGGGTGCGCCGCTCACGATGGCCGCGAGCGCACAGCGCGGCGACGCCGTCGCGGCGCGCACCCGGGCGGCGCGCGTGTTCGAGTCGACCTACCACAAGGGCTACGTCGCCCATGCCCCGATCGAGCCGCATGCGGCGCTCGCGGAGGTCGCCGGGGGGCGGGTCACGGTATGGGCGTCGACGCAGACGCCGTTCCCCACCCGCGAGCGCATCGCCCAGGCGCTCGCACTGGCGCCCGAGCGGGTTCGGGTCATCACGCCGTTTCTCGGCGGAGGCTTCGGCGGCAAGAGCGCCGACCGCCAGGCGGTCGAGGCCGCGCGCCTCGCGCAGATCAGCGGACGGCCGGTACAGGTCGCGTGGGAACGGAGCGAGGAGTTCTTCTACGACCGTTTCGACCCGGCAGCGGTCGTGACGCTCGTCACGGGACTCGACCGGGCGGGGCGCGTGACCTTCTGGGATTTCGCCGGCTATGGCGCCGGGGAACGGGGCACCGCACACGTGTACGACATCCCCGACCTGCGTATCCGCCTCGCGGGGGGCATGGCCTACGAGCAGGCGGCGGCACCGCAGCAGTTGCATCCTTTCGAGGTGGGTCCGTGGCGCGCTCCCGGGGCCAACATGAACGTATTCGCCATCGAGTCGCAGATGGACCTGATGGCCGCAGCGGCAGGCGTCGATCCGCTCGAATTCCGCCTGCAGCATCTGCGCGATGCGCGCATGCGCCGCGTCCTCGAGACCGCCGCGCAGGCCTTTGGCTGGCGGTCCGCCGCCGCGCCGAGCCGGCGCGGTGTCGGTGTCGCCTGCGCGAGCGATGCCGGAAGCTACGTCGCCGCCTGTGCTCAGGTCGCGGTCGACGAGACGCAGGGCACGGTGCGGGTGCTGCGCGTGGTGTGCGCCGAGGACCTCGGCATCGCCGTGAACCCGGAGGGCGCACGCATGCAGATCGAAGGCGGCATCACCATGGGACTGGGCTACGCGCTCAGCGAGGAGCTGCAATTTCGCGGCGGCGATATTCTCGATCGCAGCTTCGCCTCCTACCACCTGCCGCGGTTCTCGGACGTGCCCCATATCGAGGCGATTCTGGTGCGCAACGATGAGCTCGCGCCGCAGGGCGGCGGCGAGCCGCCCATCACGATTACCGGCGCCGTGCTTGCGAATGCCATCTTCGATGCGACCGGAGCGCGGCAGACGCGGCTGCCGATGACCGCAGCGCGCGTGCGGGCGGCGATCGCGGCGCGCGGTGTCTGAGGTACCGGAGGTGATGATGGCGACGCGCCGGGTGGTGGGTTGGCGATTCGTTCTCGCGGGGGCGGCGCTGCTGTGCGCGGCGCTTCTTGCGACCCGCAGCGCCGCGAGCGAGCCTGCGCCGGGTCCGGTTGCCGACCCGGAGCACGGCAAGGTCCTTTATCTGCAGCATTGCGTCCCGTGTCACGGGGCGCGCGCCTGGGGGGACGGGCCGCGCGAGATCCCGGCGCTCGCGGCACAGCCCGAGGCCTACCTCGCCGCGCAGCTGACGCGCTTCGCGAGCGGCGACCGGCAGGGCTCGGCCATGCATGGGCCTGCGATGCGCGACACCCTCGCGGCTACGGACGTCAATCGCGCGCCGGCGATCCGCGATCTGGCTGCGTATCTCGCGCGCGCACCGGCCGCGCCGCGAGCCGAGCCGGGCGCGGGCCGCTCGCTCGACGCCGGCCGCAGCGCCTATCTGCGTGGGTGCGCCGCCTGTCATGGCGAGGATGGCACGGGCGCGGTCGGTGCCGCGACTCCGCGCCTCGGCGGACAGCACTACCGCTATCTCCTGTCGCGGCTGCGGGAGTTCGGCGCCGTTCACCGTGGTGAGCCCGGCACGCCGGCTCTCGCGGCACAGGACCTGGAGGCGGTGGCCGACTATCTCTCGCGGCTGTCGCCGCCGCACACCGCGCCGTAGGTGTCGCACGGTGTCGGCGCATCGCGCGCGGGAGCAGGATCGCCTCCTTGGCAACTGGCGGGCCGAGCGCGACAACGCCGCCCTCTACGCGGCGCTGGCGCGGCTCGAGCGCGATCCGCGGCACCGCGCGACCTACCAGGAGCTCGCCGAGGCCGAGGGGCGTCACGCGGCGTTCTGGGACGGGCGGCTGCGGGCGGCCGGGTATGCGCTACCCGCCTTCCGGCCTTCCGGGCGCGTTCGCATCCTGATACTCCTGGCGCGGTACCTGGGCGTCGGTTTCGTGGTGCCGAGCGTCATCGCCCGCGAGATGCGCGAGCGGGACGACTACGTCGCGCAGGCGGATGCCCTCGGGGCCGGGCTGCCGGCCGAGGAGCACGGCCACGCGGCGGCTCTGCGCGTGCGCGAGCATGCCGGGCTCGGCAACAACCTGCGCGCCGCGGTGCTCGGGGCCAACGACGGCCTGGCATCCAACTTCTGCCTCATGATGGGTGTCGCCGGTGCGCGCGTGCCGGTCTCCATCGTGCTGCTCACCGGAATCGCCGGTCTGTTGAGCGGCGCATGCTCCATGGCCCTCGGCGAATGGCTGTCGGTGACGAATGCGCGCGAGCTCGCCCTGAGCCAGCTCGATCGCGCCCTCGGGGCGCCCGGGCCCGACGCGGCGCATGCGAGCGTGGCCTCGGCGGGCGACGCGGTGAGCGCCGCGGGCATTTCTTTCCTGCTGTTCGCGCTCGGGGCGGTCGTCCCGCTGCTGCCGTTCCTGCTGCTGCCGGCGGGACTGCGGATCGCCGGCAGTATTGCGCTCTCGGCTGCGGCCTTGTTCCTGCTCGGCCTCGCGACCTCGCTGTTCAACGCGCGCTCGGCGTGGTATTCGGGCCTGCGGCAGACGCTGTTCGGTGCAGCCGCCGCGCTCGTCACCTACGCCGCGGGCCGCACGTTCGCCGCGCTCGCGGGCGGTGGCTGATTGCGGCTGACCCACCCCGCGCTAGGCATATCCCCGGATACCGCCGCGGCGCGCGCCGGCGCGAGGATAAACCCATGCCATGGAGCGACGCCGATTTTCCGCGGTCGATGGTGAACCTGCCACGGCATATCCGTGACAAGGCGATCCAGATCGCCAATGCCCTGCTCGGGGAGGGTTATGAGGAGGGCCGGGCGATCCGTATCGGCATCTCGCAGGCGCGGCGCTGGGCGGAGGTTTCCGCGCGGGGCTCCGCCGGGGCGTATCGGCGGGCCTCATGATCAAGACCGTACTGGTTCCGACGAGCGGCTCGTCCTCGGACGCGAACGTGTTTGCGACCGCACTGGCGGTGGCGCGGCCGCTCAGGGCGCACCTGGAGTTCCTCCACGTCGAGCTCACTCCTGGCATTGCGGCGCTGCACGCGCCGCACGTCGATTTCCTGCAGGGCGCGGCGGTCGGTACGGCGCTCGCGGAGCTGCAACGCGAGCAGGGCGATCTCGCCGCCCGCGCCCGCCGACATTTCCAGGACTTTTGCGGGCAGCACGGCATAGCGATTCGCGACCTACCGAATCCCGCCGAGCAGCTGAGCGCACACTACGCCCAGGAGGCCGACCAACCGCTCGAGCGGCTGCTGCAGCACACGCGCCACAGCGACCTGGTGGTGCTCGGGCGGCAGCGCAACCGCGATTGCCTTCCCGGAGGACTCATCGAGGAGCTGCTGGCGCGCGGCGGGCGTCCGTTGATCGTCGCCGGCGAGCGCGCGCCACAGAGTGTCGCCGGGACCGTCGTGGTGGGCTGGAAGGAAACTCCCGAGGCGGCGCGCGCCATGACCGCGGCGATGCCGTTACTCGGGCAGGCACGCCGCGTGGTCCTGCTCGGCATCCGTGAGGAGGTGGGCACGGCGCGCGAGCCGCTCGAGGAGCTTTCGCACCAGCTGGCGTGGCACGGCATCAATGCCGAGGTCGCCATCTGTGGCGAGGCGGGCCGTCCGGCAGGCGTGCAGCTGCTGCACACCGCGGCGCAGCTGCAGGCGGATCTGCTGGTGGTCGGGGCCTTCGGGCACGGCGCGTGGCGTGAGAACGTCTTCGGCGGCGTCACCCGCACGCTGCTCGAGCACGCCGAGCTGCCGGTATTCATGCTGCGTTGAGTGGCCGGCCGCGGCCGCCGGCGCCCCCGCGACTTCCCCTGGCCGCGGCCGCGAGGTTAAGCTGGCCGCGAGGGAGAAGTGCGCTTCAAGATTCACACATCCGCGTCCGCGGCCGGCACGGCGCCACGGGCGCGCTGGCAGAGCGCATTGCGGCGGCACCTGGCGGCGCTGTTGCTGATGAAGATAGCCGTGCTGGCGCTGCTGTGGGCGCTGTTCTTCTCTGCCGCTCACCGCACTCCCGTCGACGGCGCCGCGGTGAGCCGCCACCTGTTGCCGGCGCAGGAGGCCTCGCATGATTGATCTGGCGGTCGTGCATCTGTCGCGGATGCAGTT
>JAGWMP010000344.1 GCA_028871705.1 Gammaproteobacteria bacterium | reverse complement strand
CGACGAGGGAGAACCGCAACGCCCCGAAACGGGACTTGACCGCCCGTGATGAACTCACAGCGCGAAAGAATACCAGTATGTACCGCAGCGCGCGCTGCGGCTCGCACCGCCGCACCCGCCTCGCGGATAATGCCGCCATGACACGGGTCCCCGGAAGCAGCCGCATGCACACCGGCCGCCGTACAGCGCGGCGGCCGCGCGCGGCGCCGCCGCTGCTGCTGGCGCTGGCACTGCTCGCCACGGCGCGTGCGCCGGCGCAGTCGCCGGAAGCGAGCGATTGGGGCTATTACGGCGGCGACATGTTCGGCCAGCGCTTCTCGAGCCTCGATCAGATCAACCGCGGCAACGTCGCGCGCCTCACGGTGGCCTGGACTTACCACACCGGCGAGCTCGGCGCGGGCTTCGCCCAGGCGCGGCGCCTCACCTTCGAGGCGACGCCGGTGCTCGCCTTCGGCAAGCTCTATCTCGAGACCGGGACCAACATCGTGATCGCGCTCGACCCCGAGACGGGCCGCGAGCAGTGGCGCTTCGACCCGCGCATCGATCGCACGGTGCGCTACGCGGAAAGCAGCGCGCGCGGCGTGAGCGTCTGGGCGAGCACCGACCCGCGCTGGAGCGGACCGTGCGCGCGGCGGGTGTTCACCGGCACGCTCGATGCGCGGCTGCTGGCGCTCGATGCCGATACCGGCTGGCCGTGCGCCGATTTCGGCGCCGGCGGCCAGGTCGACCTGACGCACGGCATGCGCATCCGCGACCGGCCCGATTACCTCGTGACCTCGCCACCGGCGATCTACGCCAACGTGGTGGTCGTCGGCTCCGCCATCGGCGACAACCGCGCCGCCGACGTCGAGCGCGGCGTGATTCGCGGCTTCGACGCGGTGAGCGGCGCGCTGCTCTGGTCCTTCGATCCGCTGCCGGACTCCCCGGCGCATCCGGCGGCGGCGGAGTGGAATCCCGCACAGGCCGCGGGCACCGGTGCCGGCAACGCCTGGGGCGTCATCACGGTCGACGAGGAGCACGCGCTGGTGCTGGCGCCCACCGGCTCGGCAAGCCCCGACTTCTACGGCGGCACACGGCTGGGGGACGACCGCTTCGCCGACTCGCTGCTGGCGCTCGATGCGCGCACCGGCAAGCTCGTCTGGCACCGGCAGCTGGTCCACCACGACCTGTGGGACTACGACCTCGCGGCGCAGCCGGCGCTCGGCGATCTCGACGTACAGGGCGTGCCGGTGCCGGCGGTGATCGAGGCGACCAAGACCGGCATGTTGTACGTCTTCGACCGCACCAACGGCACGCCGCTCTTTGCGCTCAGCGAGCGCGCGGTACCGAAGAGCCTCGTGCCGGGCGAGCAGAGCGCGCCGACGCAGCCATTTTCCGCGCTGCCCGCGCTCGTGCCACAGCGCCGCGTCGACCCCGGCGATGCCTGGGGCATCACCTTCTGGGACCGCGGCAAGTGCCGCGAGAAGATCGCGGCGCTGCGCAATGAAGGCCTCTTCACGCCCCCCGATACGCGCGGCACGCTCGAGTTCCCCGGTTATATCGGCGGCGTCAACTGGGGCGGCGTCGCCTTCGACGAGCAGCGCGAGCGCGTGATCGCCGCGGTCAACGACCTGGCGATGGTGGTGACGCTGATTCCGCCGGCGCAGCTCGAGAGCGAGCAGCGTACGCATGCGTACCCGCACGCCGAGTACGGGCGCCAGGCCGGCACGCCTTACGCGGTGCGGCGCGAGCCGCTGCTCTCGCCGTGGGGCCTGCCGTGCACGCCGCCGCCGTGGGGCACGCTGGTGGACGTCGATCTGCGCCGCAACCGCATCGTCTGGCAGGTGCCGCTCGGATCGAACGCGGGTCTTGCGCCCTGGCCCCTGGTGCGCGACTTCGGCATGCCCAACATGGGCGGCCCCATCGCCACCGCGGGCGACCTGGTGTTCGTCGGCGCCGCGCTCGATGGCTACCTGCGTGCCTTCGACATCGAGACCGGGCGCGAGCTGTGGAAGTACCGTCTGCCCGCGGGCG
>JAGWMP010000088.1 GCA_028871705.1 Gammaproteobacteria bacterium | reverse complement strand
GGCGGCGCGGGACGCGCCGGCGGCACGGCGGCAGCAGCGGGCGGCGCCGCCGGTGCGGGAGCTTTCGGTACGGCGGCCGGTGGCGGCGCAGCCGCGCTGGCGGGTGCCGGTATCGCGGCCGCGGCGGCGGCTGGCGGTGGCACCGGCGGTGCGGGAGTTGCGGGTACGAGCGCGGGTGGCGGCGCGGCGGCGGCCGGACGCGTCAGCGCGTGGATGCGCGCCACCGCCGCCCGGGCCGGAGCCACGCGCTGGCCCGAGGCCACGTGCTCGCGCATGCGCGCCAGCTCATCGAGGCTCGCCTGGATGACGTCGAACACGGCGGTGTCGGCCTGGACGCTGCCGTTGTCGACCTGCAGCACGAGCGACTCGAGCTCGTGCGCGAGGTCGCCCATCGGCAGGATCCCCGCCATGCGCGCGCCGCCCTTCAGCGTGTGCAGCGGGCGCTTGAGTCCGAGGCGCAGCTCGCCGCTCGCAGGATGCGCGCGCCAGTCCGAGAGCGCGTGCTCAGCGGCGTCGATCAGCTCGGTCGCCTCGTCGGTAAAGATCGCCGCGACCTCCGGATCGAAGTCGACGGCCTCATCGGGCGGCTCGCCTTCGGGCGCTTGCGCCTCGCCCGGCCCCTGGGCGCTCGCCGCGGGCGGCGCGGCGGATGCGGCCGCGGGAGCCGGTGCCGGGTGGCCGCCGGCGGCGGCGACGCGCTGATCGAGACCGCGCTCGGCCTTCTCGATGCGCTCGAGCAGCTGCCAGTGATTGACGAAGTAACCCGTCGGCTCGTCGAGATGGGTCGCGACCGCGTGCATCGCGGCCATGCACTCCCCGAGCAGCATCAGCTCCTCGCCCCGCAGTCCCAGGCCGCTCGCGAACACGCGGCGCAGCCAGTGATCGAGCGGCTCCGCCAGGCGGATGCCGTGGCGCGCCTGTGCCATCTTCGAGCTCCCCGAGAGCGTATGGCAGGCGCGATAGACCTCCTCGAGCAGCAGGTGCGGCTCGGGCAGCGCCGCCTCGCGCGCGATCCAGGCGCGCACGGTGGCGATGTGCGTGGCGGTCTCGCGCGCGTAGATGTCGCGCAGCGTGTCGTCCTGCAGTCCCGGCTTCGTGCCGCTGAACGTCGCCTCGAGCGGCGGCGGCGGCGCGACCGGCGCGATGGCATCGCCCACCAGCGTGTTGACGCCGTCCAGAGCGTCCATGAGCGCGTTCGGCAGCGCGCGGGCGCGCTGCGTGGCGCTCGGCGCCGCCGGCGCCGCGGTAGGCCGGCGCTGCACCGGCGGCGGCTCGGTGAACACCGCCGTCGGCGACTCGGTCGGCTCCTCCTCGGGCTCGGCGCGCACCGGCGCGGCGGGCGCGGGGCTGCGTCCGGCGGCGAGCGCATGCGCGCGCGCCACGATGCCCGCGATATCGGCCCGCGGGGGCGGGCCGCCGTCGAGCTGCTCGATGAGCTCGGGGAGCACCGCGACCGCGGCGCGCAGCGTCTCCAGGATCGGCGGCGAGCGGGTGAGCGTGTTGTCGAGCACGCGGTTCAGGAGATTCTCGATCGCCCAGGCGAACTCACCGAGCTCGCGCGCGCCGACCATGCGCCCGCTGCCTTTGAGCGTATGGAACGAGCGGCGCACCGTGATGAGCGCGTTGTGCTCGAGCGGGTTCTGATCCCAGGCGGGGAAGCCGCGCTGGATCTTCTCGAGCTCCTCACGCGCCTCCTCGATGAAGAGTTTGACGAGCTCGGGGTCGGCGCTCTCGGCGAGCGCGGCGAGGCGCCCGGTGGCCGAGGCCGACAGCGTCGGCGCCGTGGCTCCGACCGCATCCGCGGCGATCGGCATGCGCAGCGGCGCCGCCGTCGGGATCGCCACGGTGCGCGTGTAGGCGTTGGGATCGAGCGGCTCGACGGTCGGCACCGAGGGGGTGGGCTGCTGCGCGAGCGCCTGCACGCACACCTGGGCGTTGTCGAGCATGTACCAGGGGTCGGAGCGCCCGGCCTGCAGCGTCTCCATGTAGTACTCGACGCTCACGATGGCATCCGCGAGGCGGTCGATGAAGCCCGCCGGCAGCACGTGAATGCCGGGTTGCATGACGCGCTTCAGTTGCGTGGTGACAGCATCGATCACCTCGACGGCGCGCGCCTTGCCGAGCATGAGGAGGCCGGCCTTCATGCCGCGCATCAGGTCCTGCCAGCTGTCGAGTCCGGCGGCATCGAGCGTGCCGCCGACGCTCTGGGTGATGGCCTCCTTGATGCGCGCGAGATTCACGATGCATTCGCGCAGCACCGCGGCCTGCACCTGCTGGAACTCGCTGTCGTTGCCCTCCGCCTGCGGGGCGGCCTCGGTGTCCTTCGGCAGGATGAGTCCCACCAGGCGGTCATCGAGCCGGTCCTCGACCCCGATCAGGGTCGCCGCGATCCCGACCAGCGAGGCATCGTCCGCGGGCTGCGTGCCCGCCACGATCTTGTCCAGCCGCTCGGTCTCGGCCTGCACGCTGGCGCGCAGCTCGCCGAGGCCGAGCACGCCGAGCGTGTCGCCGATCTTGCGCAGCAGCTCGACCTGGGGCGCGAGCTCGCCCGGCTGCCCGGCGCCGCGCCGCACGAAGATGTCGAGCACGTCCTTCACGCGCGACAGATCCTCGCGGATCGCCGCGGCGACCGTCTTCATGAGCTTCACCGAGGGCGCCGAGAGGTTCTCGCGCTCCTGCTCGATGCTCTCATCCACCGGCAAGAGCTCCGACAGGCGGAACGAGGCGCGCACGGCGCTCACCCGGCCGCCGGCCGACTCGGCGCGGCCGACGTAATAAAGGAGGTTGTTGAGCAGCTCGATCGGCGGGTTCTGCGCGTAGCGCGCCTCACCCTCGTCGTACAGGCGGCGCATCTCGCGATCGCCGAGTCCGAGCAGGCGCTTCACCGACTGCCCGCCCTCGAGGCCGTTGTGCTGCAGCGCCTCGATGACCGCACCGATCACCCACCACAGCTGGAAGACGGGCTGGCGGGTCGCGACCTGCTCGAGCTTGTGCGACACCGCGGCCAGCACCTCGAGGTTCTGCTCGGGGCGCTCGCCGCGGATCCAGCCGATGAGCCCCGTCTGGTAGCGGGCGCGCAGCCGCCGCGCCCACTGCTCGACCGACAGCGGCGCTTCACCGGCGGTGGCGGCCTGGGGCTGCGCCTGCTTGTCGGATTTCAGGTTGAGGAGCAGCAGCGTGCCTTCGGAGAGCAGCGCGTGGCCGCGCACCGCGCGCAGGTCGTTGAGCAGCGGCAGCAGCACGAGCGCGAGATCGCGCCCGCCGGCCAGTACCCGGTCGAGGTAGCTCGGCAGCTGCACCATGGCGCGCATCAGCGCATCGAGGCTCTCCGCCTGGCCCTTGCGCTCATCGACCGTGGCGATCAGGTACTGCGCCACGTGCTCCATTTCCTCGGCGAGCAGCGCCGCGCCGTAGATCTCGAGCACCCGCAGCACGCCCTGCACCTGGTGCAGGTCCTGCGCGCAGCGCTCGAGCAGCGCCACGTTGTCGGGCTGCTCGACGTAATTCTCGAGCGCACCGCGCGCCTCGGTGAGCGTCGCGGTGATCTCGCGTCCGACGAGCTCGAGTGTCTGGGATGCGACTTCGGGCATGAGCGGTGAGCGTTCGTGAGCCTCAGGAGCCGCCGAGCGAGGCGATCTGGCGCACCTTGGCGGTGTTGAGCCCGGTCTCCTCGATCTTCTTCAGCCGCACGCTGCTGCCGGCCGCGCTGCTGCCGGGGAGCCGGAAGCCGGCCGCCGACTTGCGCAGTCCCGCCGAGAGCTCGGCGAGCTTGGCGATCGCCGCCGAGGTGGCGTTGGTCGATTCGGCGGTCTGCGCGCTGATTTCCTTGAGCACGCCCATGTTGCGGGCGATGTTCTGCGCCGCCGTGGTCTGGGCGCGGGCGCTGGAGGAGATGTTCTGCACCAGGCTCGCGATCTGGTTCGAGACCTGCTCGATCTCTTCCAGCGCGGCGCCGGCGTTCTCGGCGAGCAGCGCCCCGCCCACCACGTCGGTGGTACTGCGCTCCATCGACACCACCGCCTCGTTGGTGTCGGTCTGGATGGTGCGCACCAGCACTTCGATCTGCTTGGTGGCGTTCGCCGCGCGCTCGGCGAGCCGCTGCACTTCGTCGGCCACCACGGCGAAGCCGCGCCCGGCATCGCCGGCCATGGAGGACTGGATCGAGGCGTTGAGCGCCAGGATGTTGGTCTGCTCGGCGATGTCGTTGATGAGCTCGACGATGTTGCCGATCTCCTGGCTCGACTCGCCGAGGCGCTTGATGCGCTTGGAGGTCTCCTGGATGGTCTCGCGGATGGTGTTCATGCCGTCGATGGTGCGCCGCACCGCGTCGCCGCCCTTGTGGGCGACCTCGACCGAGTGGCGTGCGACGTCGGAGGCGCGCTCGGCGTTGCCCGAGACCTCCTCCACGGAGGACGCCATGCTGGCCGCCGATTCGGTGGCGGAGGCGATCTGCTTCGACTGCGCGCCGCTCGCCTTGGCGAGGTGCGCCGACAGCGCCTGGGTCTGCCGTGTGGCGGAGTCGAGCTGGATCGCGGAAGCGTTGATGGTGGTCACCAGGCCGCGCAGCGCATCGACCGCGTAGTTGATCGAGTCGGCGATCGCCCCGGTGATGTCCTCGGTGACGGTCGCCTGCACGGTGAGATCGCCGTCGGCGAGGCTCGAGAGCTCATCGAGGAGCCGCAGGATCGCCTGCTGGTTGCGGTCGTTCTCCTGCTGGCGGGCGTCCGCCGAGGCGCGCTGCTTCTCGACCGTACGCCGCGTGCGCAGCGCCACCACCAGCGCCACGATGAGCGCCACGAACGCGGCCGCCGCGAGCGCCGGCGCGAGCCAGGTGAGCGGCGCGCGGGTCGGCGGGTAGAGCAGCAGGTCGGCGGCCCCGCCCCCGGCGACCAGCAGCGCGGCGATGGCGAGCAGCGGCGTCAGGCTCATGCCGCCGCCTCCGCGAATGCCTGGCTCTCGAGCACCTGGCGCAGCGACAGTACCGGCCACTGCTCCTGCGCGCGGCGGAAGGCGCCGGCGAGGTAGCGCTCGCAACGCGCCACCGTGGGCGGCGCATCCCCGGTGAACTCGCTCTCGGCGAAGCGGCGGAAGCCGAGCACCTCATCGACGAGGAGTCCGGCGGGAATTTCGCGGTGATTCACCACCAGCACGCGCGTGTTGCGTGTCACCGGGGTGACGCCGCTGCCGAGGAACTGGCGCAGGTCGACGATCGGCAGCAGCTGTCCGCGCACGTTGGCGAGTCCGCGGATCCAGGGCTTGGCGCCCGGCACGCGCGTGGTGCTCGCCGGGACCCCGAGTACCTCGCGGGTCTCCTCGCGCGCGACGAGGTACAGGTCCCCCGCCATGCGCAGCGCCACCCCGACCCACTCGCGCCCGCCGGCCGACTGCTCCTGCACCAGCGCCGAGACCGCGCGTCCGCGGCGCTCGAGCTCGGCGAGCAGCTCGAACGGCCGGTCCCTGAGGGACTTCAGGTCGATCTCGGGACTGTTCACCGGCTCGGACATGGGCGCTGAGGTTTGGGGCACGCGGTGAGCGCGCGGCTCACGCGGCGAGGGTCGCCTGGGCCTTGGCGACGAGCTGGTCGGGGGAGACCGGTTTCACCATGTAATCGACGGCACCCTGGCGCAGCCCCCAGATGCGGTCGGTCTCCTGGCCCTTGGAGGTGACCATGATGATCGGAATGGTGCGGGTGCGCGGATCGTTGGCGAGCGCGCGCGTCGCCTGGTAGCCGTTCATGCCGGGCATGACGATGTCCATGAAGATCAGGTCGGGGCTCATCTCGCGGGCGAGGCGCACGCCCTCGGCGCCGTCGGCGGCCGCGGCGGTGCGGTAGCCGTGCTTCTCGAGCGCCTTCTGCATGACGTGCACTTCGGTCGGCGAGTCGTCAACGATCAGGATCAGGGGCATTGCCATCATCTCCCGATATGAGTCTCGATCGCGGAGAGCAGCTCGTCCTTGGTGAAGGGCTTGGTGAGGTAGTGCTCGGAGCCGACGATGCGCCCGCGCGCGCGGTCGAACAGCCCGTCCTTGGACGACAACATGATCACCGGGATGGCGCGGAAGACCTTGTTGTGCTTGATGAGCGAGCAGGTCTGATAGCCGTCCAGACGCGGCATCATGATGTCGACGAAGACGATGTCGGGCTGATGGTCGGCGATCTTGGCGAGCGCGTCGAAACCGTCGATCGCCGTGAACACCTCGCAACCTTCCTTGGCCAAGAGCGTTTCGGCCGTGCGCCGGATCGTCTTGCTGTCGTCGATCACCAGTACTTTGAGTCCCTGGAGCTTCGTGTTGCTGCCAGTCACGGTCAGGCAACTCCTTCCTTACAGGCCACACCCGGCGCCGGGGTGGCGGGCTAGAAAAATCGCCGTGAAACACCCTGCGGGGGTGCACCGTCCAACAAGCGGCCGTAGTTTCACGGGCCCCTCAACGCTGAGGCAAGCGCAGCGCGGGTTTTAACATATCGGTATACCCCCGGCTATGCCACGCACGTCACGTTTTTCGAAGCTGCGGCGCCCGGTACGTCCGGGGCAGACATATTCGCACCGGCCTGAGCATAATCGGGCCCCGATGAGCACCGTAAGACGCCTCGGCGTGGTGATGGATCCGATCGCCGCCATCGCCTACGCGAAGGACTCGACCCTGGCGATGCTGCTCGCGGCGCAGGAGCGCGGCTTCGCCCTGAGCTACCTCGAGCAGGGCGATCTCATGCTGCGCGACGGCGTGGCATACGGGCGCATGCGCCCCCTCACCGTGCGGGCCGATCCCGAGGGCTGGTTCACCCTCGGGGAAGCGCGCACCGAGCCCCTCGCCGCGCTCGACTGCCTCCTGATGCGCAAGGACCCGCCGTTCGACACCGAGTACATCTACAGCACCTACATCCTCGAGCGTGCCCAGGGCGCCGGCGTGCTGGTGGTCAACCGGCCGCAGGGCCTGCGCGACATGAACGAGAAGGTCTACACGGCCTGGTTCCCGCAGTGCTGCGCCCCGACGCTGGTCACCCGCGACATGGGGGTCATGGCGGCGTTCCTGCGCGAGCACGGCCGGATCGTCGTCAAGCCCCTCGAGGGCATGGGCGGACGCTCCATCTTCGTACTCGCCGCCGGGGATGCGAACGCGCGGGTGGTCTTCGAGACGCTCACCGGCTACGGGCAGCGCTTCGCGATCGTGCAGCGCTATCTGCCCGAAATCGCCACCACCGGGGACGCGCGCGTGCTCCTCGTCGACGGCGTGCCGGCGCCCTATGCGCTCGCCCGCATGCCATCGGGCGAGGATCACCGCGGCAACCTCGCCGCCGGCGCCCGCGGCGTCGGCCGGCCGCTCAGCGACCGCGACCGCTGGCTCGCCGCCGAGATCGGGCCGCCGATGGCGGCCAAGGGCATGCTGTTCGTCGGCCTCGACGTCATCGGCGGCTTCGTGACCGAGATCAACGTGACGAGCCCCACCGGCATCCGCGAGCTCGACAAGCAGTTCGGCACCGACATCGGGGGGCTGCTGCTCGATGCGATCGTGCGGCGCCTCGAGGCCGCGCCGCGCCGGAGCGGCTGAGCATGGCGCGCCGCGTGCTGGCGCTGCGCGAGGGCCGGCCCCCGGCGTGGGACCGCCTGCTCGCCATGGTGTTCTTCGTGGCGCTGCTGCACGGCCTCGTGATCCTCGGCATCACCTTCAACACCGCCTCGGGCGACGATGAGAGCGCGCCGGGACTCAAAGTGCTGCTGGTCTCGGACGAGCTCCCGGAGGCGGACAAGAACCCGACCGCCACCTATCTCGCGCAACGCACCCAGCTCGGCTCCGGTAACACGCGCGCATCGGTCGCACCGCGCAGTCCCCCGACGGCGCTGCCGGCGTTGCGGCATCCGGGGAGCCCGACGGGCGATTCGCTCGCGGCGCGCGGCGACCTGAAGGGCGCCGAGGCCGAGCGGCTGCTCGCGACGACCGCCTGGGTCACCGAGGTGCGCTACCTGGCCGACCTCGGCACCGCGGGCTCGCAGCGCAACCAGCCGCTGCTGGTCGATGAGCCGGCGGTCGCCAAGCCCGGCCCCGCGGACGAGTCCGGACCGGCCGAGCTCACGGGACCGAAGCGCGATGAGCTCTGGGTGACCGCCGACACCCGCGCCGCCTCGCTCGCCCCCTACCTCGATGCCTGGCGGCGCAAGGTCGAGCGCATCGGCACGCTCAACTTCCCCGCCGCGGCGCGCACCGCCCTCGGCACCGCCAGCCCGGTAATCGAAGTCGGCATCGCGGCGAATGGCTCCCTCGAGCGGGCCGTGATCCGCCGCTCGAGCGGCAACCCCGAGCTCGACCAGGCGGCGCTGTCGATCCTCAGGCTCGCGAGCCCGTTCGATCCGTTTCCCCCGGAGCTCGCCGCCGAGCACAGCGTGTTGCGTTTTGCCTACGAATGGCAGTTCAGCGGCGGCCAGGCCGCACACGGCTCGGTCTCGACGATCCCCTGAAACCGCCGGGGCGCTTCCTTGAGACTCACCGCCCGCGTGCCCATACTGTAGACATGGTCCGCAAGCCCGAAACGAGCGGCGGCGCCACTCCCCCCGAGAGCGCCGCAGAGAACGAGCCGCTGAGCGGCTCCCCGGTATTCGCCGATGGCGAGCCCGGAAGCCTGACCAATCACCTGTTGATCGCCATGCCGCAGCTCAACGATCCGAATTTCTCCCAGACGGTGGCGCTCATCTGCGAGCACACCGACAAGGGGGCGCTCGGCATCGTGCTCAACAAGCCCCTGCCGATGAAGCTCTCCGACGTGCTCTCGCAGATGAAGCTCGAGCCCTCGAGCGATTCGATCGGCGAGCAGCCGGTCCTGCGCGGCGGCCCGGTGCACACCGACCGCGGCTTCGTGCTGCATCGTCCGGGCGGGGAGTGGGACCACACCCACAAGGTCTCCGACACCATCCAGGTCACCACCTCGCGCGACGTGCTGGCGGCGATGGCCCGCGGCGAGGGGCCGTCGGACGCCTTCATCGCGCTCGGCTATGCCGGCTGGGATTCGGGCCAGCTCGAGCGCGAGCTCAAGGAAAACGCCTGGGTCTCGATGCCGGTCGATGCGCGGGTGGTGTTCGATCTGCCCTTCGCGGAGCGCTGGGCCGGAGCGTGGCGCCTCATGGGCATCGACGTCGAGCGCCTGAGCCCCGAGGCCGGGCATGCCTGAGACGGTCGCGACCGTCCTCGCCTTCGATTTCGGACTCAAACGTATCGGCATCGCCTGCGGCGACACCCTGACGCGCAGCGCCGCGCCACAGCCGGCCGTCCTGGCGGGGAAATCCGGCCCCGACTGGCAGGCGATCGCCCGCGCGGTGCGCACGCTCGCGCCGGGACTCCTGGTGGTGGGAGCCCCGTATAATGACGACGGCAGCGATGCGGCGCTCGCCGGTGCGGCGCGCGCCTTCGCCGCCGAGCTCGAACGCCGCTTCGCACTACCCGTTCACCTGGTCGATGAGCGCTTCTCCTCGCTCGAGGCGAGCGCCGGGCTCAAGGCGCGCCGCGCGAGCGGCGAGCGCCGGCGGCGCATCGGCAAGGCGGACATCGACAGCGCGGCCGCCGCGGTGATACTCGGGCGCTACTTCGCCGGCGAGGGGAAAAGATGACTGAACAGCTGCGGCCCGACGGGTCGCTCCGCCACCTGCTGACGCTCGAGTCGCTCAGCCGCGCGCAGATCGAGCGTCTGCTCGATCGCTCGCAGACCTACGTGCGCCCGCTCGGCGAGCGGCCGCCGCGCAGCACCGCCCTCGCCGGCCTCACCGTCGCCAACCTCTTCACCGAGCCCTCGACGCGCACCCGCGTCAGCTTCGAGCTCGCCGCCAAGCGGCTGGGGGCCGAGGTCGTCAATCTCGAGGTGCAGCTGTCCTCGCGCGTCAAGGGCGAGAGCATGCTCGACACCGTCTACACGCTGCAGGCGCTGCACGTGGATGCGCTCGTGATCCGCGACGCCGAGGCCGGGGTGCCGGGGCTGGTGGCCGGGCACGTCGCCGCGCACGTGAGCGTGCTGTCGGCGGGCGAGGCGCACGTCGCGCACCCGACGCAGGGCCTGCTCGATGCCCTCACCATCTACCAGCGCAAGCAGCGCTTCGCCGGGCTCGCGGTGGCGATCGTCGGCGACATCCGCCACTCGCGCGTCGCGCGCTCGGCCTGGCACGCGCTGCGCGCGCTCGGCGTCACGGACCTGCGCCTGGTCGCGCCCGCGGCGCTCATGCCGGCGGCGGAGGAGTTCGAGGGCTGCGCGCGCGTGCGCTCCATCGCCAAGGGAATCGAGGGAGTCGACGTCGTCATGATGCTGCGCATCCAGAAGGAGCGCTTCGGCGATGCCGACGTGCCGGACGGGGACAAGTACTTCGCCGCCTGGGGACTCACGCCCGAACGGCTGGCGCTGGCGCGTCCCGGCGCCATCGTCATGCATCCGCAGCCCATGAACCGCGGCGTCGAGATCGCCTCCCTCGTGGCGGATGGCCCGCAGTCGGTGATCCGCGACCAGGTCCGCAACGGCGTCGCGGTGCGCATGGCGGTGCTCGCCGAGGTGCTCGGCACGCGCGGTGGCGCCTGAGCGCGCGCGCATGAGCCCGGCCAACCGCGGCACCATCTACCTCGAAGAGGCGCGCGTCATCTCCCAGCTCGCCTACGACGGCGAGCAGTTCGTGCTGCGCGTCGCGGCGCCGAAGTGCGCCGCGCACGCCGCGCCCGGCTGCTTCGCGCACATCACCTGCGATGCGGCCATCCCGATGCGCCGGCCGCTGTCGATCATGCGCGCCGACCCCCAGGCCGGCTGGATCGAGATGCTCTACAAGGTGGTGGGCCCGGGGTTGCATGCGCTCGCGGCGCGCAAGGCGGGCGATACCTTGAGCATCCTCGGTCCCATAGGCCGGCCCTTCAGCCCCCACCCGCAGCGCCCGCGCACGCTCCTCATCGGCGGCGGCGTCGGCATCCCGCCCATGGTGTTCCTCGCCGAACGGCTGCACGCGGCCACGCGCGGCGGAGGCGCCGCGGCCGCCTGGAAGCCGCTCGTCCTCATGGGGTCGGAGATCCCGTTCCCGTTCCGCACCCGGCCCTCGACCCTGATCGTGCCGGGCATTCCCGCGGGGGCGATCGCCGCGATGCCGCTGCTGGAGGAGTGGGGTGTGCCGAGCCGGCTCGCGAGCCGCGCGGACTTCCCGGGCTGCTTCCCGGGCTTCGTCACGCAGCTCGCCGACGCCTGGCTCGCTTCCCT
>JAGWMP010000343.1 GCA_028871705.1 Gammaproteobacteria bacterium | reverse complement strand
CCAGCGCGTTGGCGCGCGCCACGGCGAGCGCCGCCGCCGAGACGTCGGTGGCGATGAGGCGCCAGCGCGGCCGTTCGTGCGCGAGCGCGAGCGCTACCGCCCCCGAGCCGGTGCCAAGGTCCGCAACGCGCGCCGCGGCGGGTCCGAGGGCCAGGGCGCGCTCCACCAGGAGCTCGGTCTCCGGCCGCGGGATGAGCACCGCGGGTGTGACCGCGAGCTCGAGCGACCAGAACTCGCGCCGCCCGGTGAGGTAGGCGAGCGGCTCGCCCGCGGCGCGGCGCGCAATGAGCTGCCGGTAGCGGGCCGCCTGCGCCGCGGCGGCGGTCGCCTCCGGATGGGAGTGCAGCCGCGCGCGCGGTACACCCAGCACGTGGGCGAGCAGCAGCTGCGCATCGAGGCGCGCGCCGGCGGCCGCGGCAGGGTCCCCGGCCAGCGTCCGGGTACCTTCCGCGAGCAGACTCTCGATCCTTGCGGCTGTCATAGGCGCTCAGGAGCAAAGGCGCTAAGATGCAGTGATGCCGGAACCAACATTGTATCCGCCGCCGCGCCCGCTGACCGTCAGCGAGGTGCTCGACCTGTCGTTCCAGATCTACCGGCGCACCTTCGTCAAGTGCCTGCTGTTCGGCGCGCTGCTGGTGGTGGTGAACTGGTTGCCGAATCTCTATTCGGTCACGCACGGACAGACGGTGGTGCAGTCGATGGTCAAGCCCGTGATCGACTCCGGCCATGTGGTCGTACTGCTCGTCACGATGGTGCTGGCGTTCCTGTTCCCGCTCGCCATCCTCGATCGCCAGTACAAGCTGATCACCGGGCGGGAGGCCGGCGGGGAGCTCCTGCGGGCGCTGCGGCTGCTCGGCCGCATGATCCTCGTGATGTTGCTGCTGATCGGCCTCGGCATGGCCTGCGGACTGATCCTGATACCGGCCTTCTTCGCGCGCGGGATCGCGCGCTACGCGCTCTTCCTGCTGCTGCTCCTGCCCATGGCCTACGTCTACGTGCGCATGCTGTGCGCCATGACGGTCCTGGTGGTCGAGGACGCGGGTCCCGTCGGCAGCCTGTCGCGCAGCTGGCAGCTCACCGGCGGCAACGTGCTGCGTCTCTCGGCCGTCTATACCGTGGCGCTGTTTCTGCTCATCGTCATGTACATCGTGGTCGGCGCGCTGACGGGGTTCCTGTACGCGGTGATCGGTCACGGCGACGTCGCGCTGATCGCCGCGGCGCTCGGCGTCGTGTGGGTGCTGGTGGGAGCGCTCGCCAGCCCCTATTACTCGGCGCTCGGCCTGGCGATCTACGGAGATCTGCTGGTGCGCAAGGAAGGCGCCGACCTGTCGCAGCGCATCAGCGCCGCCTGAAGAGCCGTGGCGCGCGCACTGCTTGCGCTGCTCGTGCTGTGGACGGGGACGGCGTATGCGCGCGAGCCGGACGCGCTGGCGGCGCTCGATGAGTGCGCCGCGCAGCTCGATCCGAGCGCGGACGTCGGCTACGAGCGCATCGCCGTGCGCTGCCCGGGCCTTACCGCGGCCCTCGAGAAGAGTCCCTGGGCGCCCTGGCTCACCCCGGGCTGGAAGGCGCCCCACAATCTCCTGAATGCCGAAGGCCTGCGCGCGCTGCACGCGGCGCTGCTGCGCGAGGGCACGGCCGCCCCCGGCACCCTGGCGCTGCATGCGCAGCGCATGCCGGCGGTGCTCGAGCGCCTGCGCCCTGGCGAGCGCGCCGCCGGGGGCTGGTGGGAGCGGGTGAAGCGCTGGCTGCGCGCGCTGTTCGCGCCGCGGCCGCAGGACGACAACGGCTGGCTGCGCCGGCTGCTCGGCGATGCGCCGGTCGACCGGGCGGTGCTGCGCGTGGTCGCGGCGCTCTCGATCGCACTGCTGGTGCTCCTGGCCGTCGCGGTGGTGGTCAACGAGCTGCGGATCGCCGGGGTGCTGCGCCGCCGGCCGCGTCCCGGCGTGACCGGGCGCGCCGGCCCCGCGGCGGGCGGCGCCGCGGGACTGCGCGAGGTCGACGGCGCCGAGCCGCGCGCCCAGCCCGCACTGCTGCTCGAGCTGATCGCCGCGC
>JAGWMP010000342.1 GCA_028871705.1 Gammaproteobacteria bacterium | reverse complement strand
TCAGGGTCCGGTCCGCGGTCGCTTCAGCGCGGATGCCGCGGGCTGGCGTTGGCGAGCAGTGCGGCGGCAGGCACGGCGCGGGCGGCACTGGCGGCCGCATGCGCCACCGGGGCCGCTGCGTTGGCGCTGATGATCGCCGCGACGCGGGCATCGGCCCGCGCATCGCCCGAGCCGAACACGTCCGTCGACCAGCCCGTCGCGGTGCCCGCGAGCTGCGGCAGCCGCGCGCCGCTGCCGTCGCGCACGTCGACGTCGGCGCGCATGGAGAGCCCGATCTGCAGCGGATGCGCCGCGAGCTCCGCGGGGTCGAGCGCCACGCGTACCGGCACGCGCTGCACGATCTTGATCCAGTTGCCGGTGGCGTTCTGCGCGGGCAGGAGCGAGAACGCCGAGCCGGTACCGGCGCCGAATCCGGCGACATGGCCGTGGAACACCACGCGGCCGCCGTAGAGGTCGGCGCTGAGCGTCACGGGCTGTCCGACGCGCATGCGCGCGAGCTGCGGCTCCTTGAAGTTGGCATCGACCCACACCTGATCGAGCGGCACCACGGCCATGAGCGGCGTGCCCGGCGCGACGCGCTGGCCGAGCTGCACGTTGCGGCGGGCGATGAAGCCCGACACCGGGGCCGGGAGCTCGGTGCGCGACCAGGCGAGGTAGGCGTTGCGCACCGCCGCGGCGGCATCGCGCACCTCGGGGTGGTTCTCGAGTGTCGTGCCGTCGACGCGCGCACGGTTGGCGGCGAGCTGCTGGCGCGCCGCGGCGAGATCGGCCTGCGCCGCATGCACCGCATCGCGCGCATGCTGCAGCTCCTCGCCCGACACGGCGCCCGAGGCGCCGAGACGCGCGCGCCGCTCGAGGTCGCTCTGCGCACGCGCGAGCTCGGTCTGCTTGACCTCGAGCGTGGCGGCGAGCTGCGAGCTGGTCGCGAACTGGGTGCGCACGTCACGCACCGTGCGCGCGAGCTGCGCCTCGGCCTGGTCGAGCGCCACCTGGGCGTCGGCGCGGTCGAGCCGCACCAGGGACTGCCCGGCCTTCACGAACTGGGTGTCGTCGGCGCCGATGGCGACCACGGTGCCGGAGATCTGCGGCGTGATCTCGACGACGTTGCCGCTCACGTAGGCGTCGTCGGTCGTCTGGTGAAAGCGCAATACCTGCGCAAAGTAGATGCCGTAGACGAGTGCGACGGCGCCCACGGCGCCGATGACGCCGGCCAGCAGCCGCCAGCGGCGGGAAACGGGGGTTCTGGTGTTCTCGGTGCTCATGAAAATCCTTGGTGCAACTCCATGTCGTCGGGACTTCAGGCGCTCGCGCGCGCCGCGTCCGGGTGCGCGTTCTCCAGCATCCGCCCGAGCAGGCCCTCGAGCTGCCGCGCCTCTGCCTTGGTGAAGCCGCGCAGGAAGCGGTTCGCCACCGCGAGCGACAGCTCGCGCATGCGCGGATAGGCCGCGCGCCCCTCGTCGGTAAGCTCGAGGTGTACCAGGCGGCGGTCCGCGGGGCTGCGGGTGCGGCGAATGAGACCCTTGCCCTCCAGTCGATCGAGCATGCGGGTCATCGCCCCCGCGTCGTAGGAAATGCCCTTGCACAGCTCGGACGCGGACTTGCGCTCGTCCCCGGCGAGCGATGCGATGACGATGAACTGCGCCGCGCTCAGCTCGAGCGGAGCGAGACGCCGGTCGGCGGCCAGCTCCTCATCGAGCGCCGCCAGCATCGCCACGCGCACCCGGCTCAGGAGTGAACCGACCGACTTGCGTGGCTGATAGCTGGCACTGTCGTAAATGTCGCCCATGGCCGCTGCTCCTGAAATCCGTCGTTAGGGGGATGCGGACCCCCACCCCCCGATTCGAGGTGGGAACAATACTTGCCTAGGCTATGATTGTCAAGGCTTACACTGCCGCAACTTCAATTGCCGAGGCAAACCCCTGCGCAGCCCGGCGGCGCTGCGCGCACCCTCGATCTAGGGAGTTGGTTTTCGGCGGATTTGGTCGGGGCAGAGGGATTTGAACCCCCGACCCTCTGCTCCCAAAGCAGATGCGCTACCAGACTGCGCCATGCCCCGAGCCGGAGC
>JAGWMP010000087.1 GCA_028871705.1 Gammaproteobacteria bacterium | reverse complement strand
CAGCTCCGCCTCGATCGGCACCGCCGGCATCAGCGTCTCGCCCATCGGCTCGACCGGCACGAACTCCACCACGTGCAGCAGCTCGATCTCGGCGCCGAGGGTGGCGGCGAGCGCCGCCGCGCGGCGCCCGAGACCCAGGCTGTCCTCGGTCAGATCCACGACCAGCAGGATGCGGCGGTAGACCGTCATGGAGACAGAGCCTAACGTCAGACGCGCGTGCGGTCGAGCGCCAGCGCCAGTGTGTTGAATTCCCCGGGGCTGAGCGTTTGCGGCCGGGCCTGCGGATCGATGCCGCAGGCGGCGATCTCCTCCCGGGTGAGGAGCGCAGCGAGGGCGTTGCGCAGCGTCTTGCGGCGGTGCGCGAACGCCGCCTGCACGACCTGCGCGTAGTGCGCCGCGGGGACGAAACGCGGCTCGGCGAGCACCGTGATGCGCGCCACCGCCGACCACACCCGCGGCGGCGGCTGGAAGGCGCCGGGCCCCAGGTCGAAGAGCCGCTCGATGCGCATCCAGGGAGCCAGCATCACGGTGAGGCGCCCGTAGTCGGCGCCGCCGGGCGGCGCGGCCATGCGCTCGATCACCTCCCGCTGCAGCATGATGTGCAGGTCGGTGATGGCGGCGGCCTGCGCGAGCAGGTGAAAGAGCAGCGGCGTCGAGATGTTGTAGGGCAGGTTGCCGACGATGCGCAGCCGCCCGCCGCGCTGCGCGGCGAGGCGCGTGAAGTCGAATTCCAGGGCATCGCCCACGTGCAGGGCGCAGCGCGCGTCGCCGGCAAAGGCCGGGGCGAGGCCGGCGGCGAGATCACGGTCGATCTCGATGCAATCGAGCGTGCAGTCGCCGTACGCGAGCAGCCTGCCGGTGAGCGCGCCACGGCCGGGGCCGATCTCCACCAGGTGCTCGCCGGCGCGGGGCCTGAGCGCGGCCACGATGCGCTCGATCGCGCCCGGATCGTGCAGGAAGTGCTGGCCGAAGCGCTTGCGGCGCGGCGGCCGGACCCGGGCTTCCTGGCGCGCCACCGCTCGTTACCGCCGGGCGAGCTCGACGGCGAGCTCGAGGGCGGCGGCGAGGCTCCCGGGATCGGCGCGGCCGGTGCCGGCGAGGTCGAGCGCCGTACCGTGATCGACCGAGGTGCGCACGAACGGCAGCCCGAGCGTCACGTTCACCGCGCGGTCGAAGCCGGCATACTTGACCACCGGCAGCCCCTGGTCGTGATACATGGCGAGCACCGCGTCGTATGCGGCGAGCAGCTGCGGCACGAACGCCGTGTCGGCCGGCAGCGGGCCGCTCGCGCGGATGCCGGACGCCTGCATGCGGCGCACCGCCGGACCGATCACCCCGAGCTCCTCATCGCCGAGATAGCCGCCTTCGCCGGCATGCGGGTTGAGACCGAGCACCGCGATGCGCGGCGCGGCGATGTGGAAACGCTGCTCGAGCTCGCGCGCGAGGATCGCGGCGGTCTCGCACAGCGACTCGACGCTGAGCGCGCCGCTCACCGCCTTGAGCGGCAGGTGCGTGGTGGCGAGCGCCACGCGCAGCGTGCCGGTGGTGAGCATCATGACCGGGTGGGCCGCGTGGGCGCGCTGCGCGAAGTACTCGGTGTGGCCGAGGAAGCCGACGCCGGCATCGCTGATCACGCCTTTGTGGACCGGCGCGGTGACCACGGCGTCGAATTCCCCCGCCAGCGCCCCGTCGACCGCGCGGTCGAGGAGCTCGAGCACGTAGGGGGAGTTGCGCGGGTCGAGCCGGCCCGGCGCGCTCGGCACGCGCAGCGCGAACGGCTCGACCAGGAGCGTGCCCGGCCGGTGCGCGCGCCGCAGCGAATCGCGCCGCGCGTGCGCGGCGTAGGGCTCGAGCGAGAGCTGCGCGCCGGTGAGGCGGGCGCGCTCGGCGAGCAGCGCCGGATCACCGAGGCAGACGAGCTCGCACTCGAGCGCGCGCGTGGCGAGCGTGAGGCACAGCTCCGGGCCGACCCCGGCCGGCTCTCCGGAGGTGACGGCGATGCGCGGGATCATGGCGGGGCGGGAGCCGGCGGCCGCTCCCGCGCGGGGGTCAGGACTTGTATTCCACGTACGCCTCATCGCGCAGGCGCCGCACCCAGATCTCGGTCTCCTCGTCCGCCTTGCTGGCGCGGATTGCGTCCATGGCGCGCCGCCGCTTCACTTCGTCGGTGTTGTCGAAGGTGCGGTGGCCGAGCATCTGCACGATGTGCCAGCCGTACTGCGTCTTGAAGGGCTCGCTGATCTCATCGTCCTTCAGCTGCGCGAGCTGCTGCTCGAAGTCCGGCACGAAGCTGCCGGGTCCCGTCCAGCCGAGATCGCCCCCCTGGGCGGCTGAACCGGGGTCCTCGGAGTTGGTCTGGGCGAGTCCGGAGAAATCCTCGCCCTTGAGGATGCGCTCGCGCAGCATGGTGAGCTTCTGCTTGATGGTGGCATCGTCGGCGAGCGCGGTGGTCTTCATGAGGATGTGCCGCACGTGCACCTGGTTCTCGATGGCCTTGGTCTCGCCGCCGCGCACCTCGTTGAGCTTCACGAGGTGAAAGCCCGTCGGCGTGCGCAGCGGCGCGCTCACCTGGCCGGGCTTGAGGTTCGCGATCACGTCGGTGAGGAAGGTCGGCAGCTCGGTCTCCTTGCGCCAGCCGAGCGCGCCGCCCTCGAGCGCGGTCTGGCTGTTGGAGTAGGCGACCGCGAGCTTGGCGAAATCCTCGCCTCCCTGCGCCTTCTGGTAGACCTCGGCGGCGCGGCGCGCGGCGTCGTCGAGCTGCGCCTGGGTGGCCTCCTGCGGCACGGCGATGAGGATGTGCGAGACGTTGTACTCGTTGTTGGTCGAGGGCTTCTTCGACTGCTTCTCGAGATACTGGTCGATCTCCCGCGGCGTGATGCTGATGCGGTCGAGCACATCGCGCTGGCGCAGCATCGAGAGCGTGATCTCCTTGCGCAGGTCCTCGCGGTAGGCGGCGTAGTCGGCCCCCTGCTCGGCGAGCGCCTGCGGCAGCTGCGCGAGGGTGAGGTTGTTGCGCCGTGCCACGTCCCCGAGCGCCGCGTTGAGCGTCTCGTCGGTCACCTTGACGCCGTCGTGCTGCGCGCGCTGCAGCTGGATCTCCTGCAACACCAGCCGTTCGAGCACCTGCTGGCGCAGCACGTTCTGCGGCGGCAGCTCGAGCTTCTGCGCCCGCAACCGCTCGCTGACCGACTCGATCTGGGCCTCGAGGTCGCTGTCGAGCACCACCCCGTCGTTGACGATCGCGGCGATGCGATCGAGCATCACGCCCTTGGTATCGAGCTCGCGGGTCTGGGCCGCGGCGAGCGCGCACAGGCCTAAGGCCGCCACGCTCAGCGCGGCGCGGACAGGAGCCGCCGTCATAATCCGACGCATCGGGTTCAGTTCCTCAGTTTTTGGGCACCGGTATCCGGGGGAGTGTAGCCGCGGATCTCCTCCGTGAGCGAGGTATCCGACGCCGATCCGACACCGGCCAGCCCGGCAAGTTCCAGCTGCAGCCAGATGCCCGTATCACGGGACCCGGTGAAGCTGCTGACGTAGCGCCGGGCGCCGAGCCGCAACCGCCAGCAGCACGCACGGTACTCGAAGCCGGCGAAACGCTCCAGTTCTTCGTGGTTGCGCAGGTCGTAGACCTCCCGCGCGAACACGTTCCAGGAGCGGCCGATGGGCCAGGCGGTCGAGCCGTCCACCTGGTCGAAGCCCTGGCTGTCGCACCCGGTGGGCGTCCCGGGCACCAGCGGCACTCCCGGCGTCGTGAGGCACGGCAGCTGCACCCCCTGCACGAACTCCGGCACCTGCACGAAGCGCTCATAGCGGTAGCTCAGGTTCACGATGGCATCGGGGGCCGGCTTGTACTGGAGGTTCAGCTGCGTGCGCTCGCTGCGCTGGTTGTCCGGATCCCATTGCACGCCGGCATCGGCGTTCCAGTCGGCGAAGGCGGTCAGCGCGAGCTGGGCGACGAAGTCGGAGTGCGGGGCGGTGATCGGGGTCTCGCCCGGCAGCGTCACCCGCGGGGGGGTGAAGTAGTAGCTCTGGCCGATGGTGGCGGCGAGGAACTGGCGGCCGCTCTGGGTATCGATCAGGCGGCTGGTGAGGCCGGTGGTGAGCTCATTGGCGTCGCTCACCCGATCGGCGCCCACGTAGCGGTTGTTGCGGAACAGCTCCACCGGGTTGAGGTCGGGCAGCCCCGTGTCGAACACCGGCAGCGCGTTCTGGTCGCGATACGGCACGTAGAGGTATTGCAGGCGCGGCTCGAGCGTTAGCGTGCGCTGGTCGCGGGAGCCCGTCTCGCGCTCGAACACCAGACCCGAGTCGAGGCTCGCGATCGGCAGATCGCGCGACAGAGAGGTGGGTGTGCCCGGCAGCGTGTCGTTGAGCTGGTAGAAGGTGGCGCGCCAGGCGAGCGCGGGCCGGAAGAAGTAGCCGGCGCCGGCGAGGTCGAGCCTCAAGTCCGGCGTCAGGTCCTCGCGCCAGCCGGCCGGCAGCGGCGGCTGCCCGGGCGCGCTCGCGGAGTGCTGGAAGTCGACGATCTCGGAGCTGAAGCCGTAGTGCAGCAGGCCGAAGAGCGCATAGTCGCTGTCGACGGTGATCCGCGGCACGCGCGCGTAGGGGCGTTCCTCGACCAGCAGCGTGGTGTCGATGGTCTGATACTGCTGCGCGGCAGCGTCGATGCTCCAGTGCTCGTCGCGGTAGGACAGATCGGCGCTGCGGTTGAGGAAGGAGGTGCTGGTGCCGGCGGGACTTTGCGAGAAGTCCTGGAAGTACAGCACGTCGCTCACCGACTGCGCATCGAGCGTCAGGCGCAGGGCGGCCGGGAGCTCGACCACGTCGTTGAGCTGCAGGCGGTTGCGGCTGCCGCCGAACACCGTGTCGTTCGGCAGATAGTCCCACTGCAGCTCGCCGTGCTGAGCTTCGGTGAGAAAGCGCAGGTCGCCTCCGAGATCGAGGCCACGCTTGGTGTACTCGACGGGCTGGAAGGTGAAGTCGGCGTTGGGCGCGATGTTCCAGTAGTACGGCGCCGAGAACTCCACGCCGCTGCTCGACGTGCTGCCGATGCCGGGAAACAGGAACCCGCTCTTGCGGTCGCTGCTGAGGGGAAACGATACCCACGGCAGGTAGACGAGCGGCACGCCGAAGAAATCCACGCGCGCATCGCGCCCGGTGCCGATCTCGCCGCGGGTGTCGAGGGTGATGCTGTCGGCCTTGAGCTCCCATGCCTGGTGTCCCGCCGGGCAGGTGGTGAAGTACACGTCCTTGAGGCGCAGCTTCCCGTCGGGGGTCAGCTGCAGGGTGTCGGCGGCGCCGCGCGCGCCGCGCTCGCGCAGGTCGAACTGCGCGCCCTGAAACTCCGCGCCCGCGGTCGCCGAGTAGCTGCCGGCGGTGCCGGTCACGTGGACCAGGGGGTCCTGGTACTCGATGCGGCCGTCGCTCTTCACGTACTGGTTGGGCTTGTCGATCTGCATCTCGCCGGCGCGCAGCTCGACGTCGCCGCGGGTCACCACTACGTTACCCTTGACCGACCCCTTGCCGTCGACGCCGACGTCGACCGTGTCGCTCGCGATCTCGATGCTGCCGGTCCCGGGCGCCGCGTGCGGGTGCGGCGGCGTCTTGGCGCCCGGCGCGGTGCCGGCGGCGGGAGCCGCGCCGGCCGGTGCGGCCGCCGGCGGCGGCGTGAGCTGCGTGGGGCAGGGCGGCTCATCGGCCCGGGCCTCGCGCAGGAAGCCGCCGAGCACGAGGGCGGCGAGTGAGAATGGGCCCGGACGTAACATGGAGAGCGGCATTATAATGATGCGCCGCCGAGAGAGCTGACACGCTACATGACCGAGAGCGACGCGCGACTCGCGCTGATCGAGGATTGGCTGTCGCGCGAGCTGCGGCTCGCGGCGCAGCGCATCGAGCCCGCCTCGAGCGATGCCAGCTTCCGGCGCTACTTGCGCGTGTTCGGCGCGCACGGTACCTGGATCGTCATGGACGCCCCTCCGGACAAGGAGGACGTGCGGCCCTACCTGAAGGTATCCGGGCTCCTCGAGTCCCTCGGCGTGCACGTGCCGCACGTCTACGAGACCGACGCTGCGCGTGGGCTGCTGCTGCTCGAGGACCTCGGCAGCACGCTGTACCTCGACCGGCTGGATGCCGGGGAGGACCCGCAGCCGCTCTATCGCGACGCGCTCGCCGCGCTCAGCGTCATCCAGCTGCGCGGCGGGGCGGCGAGCCGTGAGCTGCCGCCCTACGACAGTACCGCGCTCGAGCGTGAGCTCGCGCTGATGCCCGAGTGGTTCCTCGCCCGCCATCTGGGCCTCGAGGCCACGCCCGGGGAGCGCGAGCTCATTGCCACGGGCTTCGCCTTCCTCATCCGCGAGGCGCTCGCGCAGCCGGAGGTGTTCGTGCATCGCGACTACCACGCGCGCAACCTCATGGTGGTGCCCGGGCGCAACCCCGGGATCATCGATTTCCAGGATGCGCTGCGCGGTCCGGTCGGCTACGACCTGGTCTCGCTCCTCAAGGACTGCTACATCGCCTGGCCGCGCGCGCGCGTCGTGGAGTGGGTGAGCGGCTACCGCGCGCAGCTTTGCGCCGCGGGCGGTGCCGGCAGCCTCGCCGGGGCGAGCGACGCGCAGTTCCTGCGCTGGTTCGATCTCATCGGCGTGCAGCGCCACATCAAGGTGCTCGGAATCTTCTGCCGCCTCTGGTACCGCGACGGCAAGCGCGGTTATCTCGCGGATCTGCCGCGCGTGCTCGCCTACGTGCGCGAGGCCTGCGCGCTCTACGGCGAGCTCGCCTCCCTCGGGCGTTTCCTCGCCGAGCGCGTCGCCCCGCAGCTGCCGCGCGCGAACGCGCGGGCCGCGGCGCTGCCGGAGGGGCAGGCGCGCGCATGAAGGCGATGCTGCTCGCCGCGGGCCGGGGTGAGCGCATGCGCCCGCTCACCGATTCCATACCGAAGCCGCTCGTGCCCGTGGCCGGCCGGCCGCTCATCGCCTGGCACCTCGCCGCGCTCGCGGCCGCCGGCTACCGCGAGGTCGTGATCAACACTTCGTGGCTGGCCGAGGCGCTGCACGCCTCGCTCGGCGACGGCACGGGCTTCGGTGTCAGGATCACCTGGAGCGACGAAGGTCCGGTGCCGCTCGAGACCGGCGGCGGCATCTTCCGCGCCGTGCCGCTCCTCGGGCCCGGCCCCTTCCTCGTGGTCAACGCCGACATCTGGACCGACATCGACTTTGCGCGCCTCGCGCTCGAGGCCGACGCGCACGCCCACCTGGTGCTGGTCGCCAACCCGCCGCACAACGTGCGCGGGGACTTCGGGCTCGACGGCGGCCGCATCGTGAGCCGCGACAGCGACCGCTTCACTTATTCGGGGGTGGGGGTGTTTCGGCCGGAGTTCTTCCACGACTCGGTTCCCGGGCGCTTTCCGCTGCTGCCGCTGCTCAATCGGGCGATCGCCGAGCGGCGCCTGCGCGGCGAGCTGCACCGGGGCGCCTGGAGCGACGTCGGCACCGCCGAGCGCCTCGCGGCGCTGGACGCGCGGCTGCGTGCGATACAATGACCCCATGGCGCAGCTCAAGGGAATCCCGGTCGTAACGGCCGGCGCCGCCGCGGCCCGGAGCGGCGAGAAATACGTTACGCCCCAGGGATTCACCGCCATCCGCGACGGGATCAAGGCGCGTGCCGCGGATGCTCCCCCGGGCCCGCGGCGGCTGCCCCCGTGGCTCAAGGCCCGTGCCCCCTCGGGCTCGGGGTTCCAGGGCGTCAAGGCGGTCGTGCGTGAGCACCGCCTCGCCACCGTGTGCGAGGAGGCCAAGTGCCCGAACATCGGCGAGTGCTGGAATGCCGGCACGGCGACGCTGATGCTGATGGGTGCGGTGTGCACCCGCGCCTGCCGCTTCTGCTCGGTGGACACCGGCAATCCGCGCGGCTGGCTCGACCCCGATGAGCCCGAGAACGCCGCGCGCACCGTCGAGCTCATGAAGCTCAGGTACGTCGTGCTCACCTCGGTCGACCGCGACGACCTAGCCGACGGCGGGGCCGCGCACTACGCCGCCTGCGTGCGTGCCATCCGCCGCCGCAATCCCGGTACCGCGGTCGAGGCGCTGACGCCGGACTTCCAGGGCGTGCCCGCCGACGTCGCCACCGTGGTCGACTCGGGCGTCGCGGTGTTCGCGCAGAACATCGAGACGGTGCGCCGCCTGACCCACCCGGTGCGCGATCCGCGCGCCGGCTACGAGCAGACGCTCGCCGTGCTCGCGCACGCCAAGCGCCACCGGCCGGACGTCCTCACCAAGAGCAGCCTGATGCTCGGGCTCGGCGAGACGGACGCGGAGATCCTCGCGACGCTCGACGATCTGCGTGCCGCGCGGGTCGACATCGTGACGCTCGGGCAATACCTGCGGCCGACGCTGAATCATCTGGCCGTCGAGCGCTTCGTGACCCCGGCTGAGTTCGACCGCTATCGGGGCGAGGCGCTCGCGCGCGGCTTCCTCGAGTGCGTGTCCGGACCGCTGGTACGCTCGAGCTATCGCGCCGAGCAGGCGCTCAACGGCAACAACGCCGGGCTCGACAACCGGAGCCTCGCGCCGTGAACGCCGCGGCCCTGGAGGTCGCGGCTGCGCCGGCGCCGGCGGCAGCCGCCGTGGTGCCGCCGCCCGTGATCCGCCACCTCGGGCTGAGCGAGTACGAGCCGACCTGGCGCGCCATGCAACGCTTCACCGCGGCGCGCGACGCCGCGACGCCCGATGAGATCTGGTTTCTCGAGCATCCGCCGGTGTTCACGCTCGGGGCGAATGCGAGCCGCGCGCACCTCCTCGCGCCGGGCGACATCCCGGTGGTCGAGATCGACCGCGGCGGGCAGGTGACCTATCACGGCCCGGGGCAGCTCGTGGTCTACCCGCTCATCGATCTGAAGCGCCTCGGGCTCGGCATCCGCGACTTCGTCGGCGCGCGCGAGCGCGCCGTGATCGATCTCGCCGCCGGCTTCGGCATCGCGGCGCAATGCCGCCGCGGCGCGCCCGGCGTGTACGTCGAGGGCGCCAAGCTCGCCAGCGTCGGCGTGCGCGTGCGCCGCCAGGGCAGCTATCACGGACTCGCGCTCAACGTGGCGCTCGACCTCGAGCCGTTCGCGCGCATCAATCCCTGCGGTTATCAGGGGCTCGTCATGACGCAGCTCGCGGCGCTCGGCGGCCCGCGCACCGTGAGCGAGACCGCCGCGCTCCTCGAGCCGCACCTGCTGCGCACGCTCGGGCTGTCACAGCGGCCCTGATCGGCCTTGCGTCCGCGAGACGGCCAGGAGTGGCCGCTCGCCGTCGGCTCGAGCGGGTGGACGACTCAGCCGGCGGGAATGGCCAGCACCGGCATCACTTCGATCGCATCACCCGGGAAGATCGTGAAGTGGGGGTGTTTCTCGAACATGCGAGCGGCGGCTTCGTGAGAGCCGGCTCGCACGACCGTGAATGCGCCGAGCTGGTTACTGACGTCGGACAGGCCACTTTGCGAGACCCGCTTCGTGCTGCCCAGTGGACCTCCCATTGCGACGATGGCGGATTGATGCGCTTCCGCCCACGCTCTCCAGGCCGCGATACCTTCCTGCTCCTTTGCGCGGCGCTCGGACTCCGGAAGCGCGTCCCAGGCTGCACGGCGTTGACCGTTCTTGCTGCCGAGGAAGATCGCGAGATAGGTGCCGGTTGCGTTCACGTTCGTGAGCTCCTTTGTCGCCGGTCGAAGTGACGCGGCTGCACTGTACGACGTTCGGGACAACCTCAAATCGACGACGACCCGCGGCTACGCTGCCGCTGCCAGCCGGCTGTTCATCGTGAGCCGTGCTAGCCTGTAGACCGCGGGATCCGGCCGCCGGAAGCGGTCGTTCAACGAGCACGCCGGCGAGTCGCCACGACCTCATGTCCGCACAGATCGTGTAGGCGCATGCCCGCTATGTGTGCCGATGCGTTCGTACTCGGAAACGACCTGTGCCCCCAGGAGCAGACAGGTAGCCGCAACATCGAGACTTGCGAGCACCACTATGGCCGTCGTGAGTGAGCCGTAGACCACGCTGACCTGCGACAGGGTCGCGAAGTACCAGATCAGGAGCTGACGAATGACTTCCCACAGTGCCGTCGCGGTAACGGCACCGATCAAAGCATGGCGCCACGACAGCGGTCCAACGGGCATGACCAGATAGATCGACGTGGCCACGAATATTTCGCCAACTACCCCCAGAAGATAGAGCAGTACTCCGGAGGCGCCAATGAGCGACCAACTGCGGCCGAAGACGTGAAGGGAGCCCGTGCCAAGTGTCTCGATGAATCCGGACATCAGCGTCATCAATAGCAGCCCGGTGCCGAGGAAAACGATAAAGCAGTAGGGGATGATGGCCGACACCAGAAAGTGGCGGCGCCGGTTGACGACCCGGTGGACGAAAATGACGGACATCGCATTTTCCAGGACCGTGAAAGCCACGGAGCTGCAAAGGATCATCGTCCCGAGCAACACCCAGCCGATCGCCCCGCGGCGATCGAGGAAGCGGGCCAGCTCGGCAACCACGGCCGTGGATTGACCCGGGATGAGCCAGCGGAGGTAGCGCCCCACGGTAGCCAGCAGGGTGCCACGATCGACAACCTCGGACAGGCCAACGATCACGAGGATCAGCAGCGGTACGATGGACAGCAGCGTGTAGTAGGCGACAGCGCCCGCCAGCAGCAACGCCTGGTTCGCGCGGAAGGCACGCAGAACGCGCCAGGCAAAAGCTCCGGGATGCCTTGCGACGTATATCGCTCGTTCTCCGGAAGTCCGCATGACTCTGAACCCTTCAGAACCCGGCTGACGGATCGCGATGCACCTCCCGTCCGTCGAGGTAGGTCGCGAGCACGCGCGTCGCGTGCAGCTCGAAGGGATCGATCGCGAAGATGTCACGGTCGAGGACGATGAGATCGGCGCGCTTGCCCGGCTCGAGACTTCCCGTGGTCTTCTCCTGGCGCAGCGCGTAGGCGGCGTTGAGCGTATAGGCATCGACCATGACGGGCAGCGGCACCGACTGCTCGGGCAGCAGCGGCTTCGCGGCTCGTCCTGCCGAGCGCGTCACGGCGTGCTCCATTGCCTCGAAAGGGTTGAAGGTGCTTACTCCCCAGTCGCTGCCGCCGGCGATCCGCGCCCCTGCATCGAGCAGCGAGCGCGCGGGGTACAGGTAGCGCGAACGGTGTGGCCCGAGGTAGGGCAGCGTCGCCTTTTCGATGTACGCGGTGTCGAACATCGCCCACTGCAGCTGGAAGTTCGCGATCACATCAAGCGCCTTGAAGCGTGGGAAGTCGGCCGGATCGACCAGCTCGAGATGGGCGATCTGGTCGCGGTTCTGGCTGCCGACCCCGTGCGCACGCGCGTACGCGAAGGCATCGAGCGATTGGCGTACAGCACGGTCGCCGATCGCATGCACGTGCACGGTCATGCCGGCCGCGTCGATTGCGGCAACGATGCGGTTCAGGTTGTCCGGCTGGAAGT
>JAGWMP010000086.1 GCA_028871705.1 Gammaproteobacteria bacterium | reverse complement strand
CGCAAGCAGCTCGAGGTCATCGAGGCCATGCTGCGGCCGGCACGGCCGCACCTGCGCCACGATGCGCCGCTCGCCGAGGAGGGCGACGAGCGTGAGGGCGAGCCGGCCGCGGCGCCGGCGCGGCCGGCGAGCGCAGCCGAGGAGCAGCAGAAGAAGAACCTGCTCGCGGCGGCGCAGAGCCTCGACGGCAAGCTGGCAGCCGCCGAATCGAAGCTGGTCTCCAAATCGCTGCGCGACAGCGACGATAAGTACTTCATCGAGGCCGACGGCGCCTATCTCGACCTCATCTGGCTCAACGCCGAGGTCGGCACCGGCGGCGGCGACGTCGCCGGCGGCGCCGACTTCGCGCCGACCGAGGCGCAGCTCGCGAATCTCAGGACGCTCGAGGGCGAGGTGGCCGCGGCCGATGCCGACTACCAGGCGATCCTCAGCCGGGATTTGCCGGCGCTCGATCGGGAATTGGAGAAAGCGAGCCTCGCGACCGTGCCTTGAGATCGCGCGCACCGTAGTCGTGCCAGGCGCCGGTGCGCGGATTCTCGATGCGGAACGAGCCGTCGCGGCGCGCCGTGAGCTTGATCCAGTACGCGCGGCTCTCGTCGAGGTTGGCGACGTAGGCGTCGGGGAAGTTGGCGTCGCCGGCGGCGGCGGACCGGTGCAGCTGCCACACGTCCTGAAGTCCCGGCACCCGGTGCAGGGCCTGGTAGGTGACGCGCGCCCCGCCCTTGCTCACGCCGTTGTTCATGACCGCGACGCGCGGCCTGAACGCGGCGAAGGTCGCCGGATCGGCCACGTCGGGTCCGCCGTGATGGGCGACGAGATACACGTCCACCGCCCCGATGAGATCGCGCGGACACCCGAGCGCGTACAGCGGCGCGCCGCTCAGGTCTCCGACGTCGAGAAAGCGGAACGCGCCGTAGGCGACGAGGACTCCGGTGGAGCGCGGATTCTCGTACGGGTCGCGGGGCGGCGGCGCCTGCGCCGGGCACGAGGAGTTGATTTCTCCGGCGCCCGGCAGCGGCTGCGCCAGCGTCGCGCCGGCGGAGCTCACCACGGTCGTCTCGATTCCGGCGATCGGCAGCCGCGCACCGGGCCGCGGCATGAGGTGCCTGGTGCCCGTGGCCCGCACCTTCTCGTAGGCGGCGAAGGCGGCCGCCGTCTCCGGCACGTTGCTGCCGGCCCCGGGGTCCGGCGCGCCGTGATCGACGAACACCCCGATGGGCATGAGTTGCGCGAGCTCACTCACCCCGCCGTCGTGATCGGGATGGAAGTGCGTGATAAGCAGTGTGTCGATGCGCGTGACGCCGGCGTCGTGTGCCGCGGCGACGATGCGGTTGGCATCGCGCGCCGCGCGCTGGTCCCCGGGACTGAAGCCCGAGCCATCGCCCGCCCAGCCCGTATCGATGAGGAAGGAGTGCCGGTCGGGCGTCACGATGAGAGTCGACTGCCCGCCCTCGACGTCGATGAAATAAATGGTGACCTGCGCGGGCGCCGCCGTGCCGGGCACCGCAGCCAGCGCGGCGAGCGCCGGCAGCAGGCGCCGCCGTAGCCAAGCCAGGGATGTGCCGCAGGGCCTCACGGTCGGGAGATAATAGCGGAGATGGCCGAACCGCTCGATATCACCTCCGCCGCGGCGTGCCTGCACCTCGGCATCCTCGCGATGTATCGCGGCAGGTATGCGGATGCGCTGCCGTTGCTGGCCCGCACCCTGGCTGAGGGCGGCGCGCCCGCGGCACGCGCCGCCTTCGCGACCTGCGCTGCGCGCACCCGCTTCGCGAGCGACGATCCGCTGGTGCGCGCGACGCTTGCGACCGCGATCGCCGAAGCCTGGGGCCCGCTGGACGACCTGTGCTCCGCTGCGCTGAGTCTCGTGCTGCTCGAGGCGTCCGTCGCCGGCTGCGTGCGCCGCGCCGAGGAGTGCTGGCCGCAGCGGCCGCCCCGCGCGCTCCTCTACGGCGACGACGGCGGTCTCGCGGCGCTCGCCGGCGACCGCCTGCTGCACGCGGTGCTCGGCGCGGTGCCGGTGAAGTCGATCCGCCTCGAGCGTTTCCTCACCGGCGCGCGCCACGCGCTGCTCGAGGCGGCCGCGGCGGACCGGCCGGCCGCGGCGGATGACCTCGCGGCGCTGCCCTTCTACGCCGCGCTGGCGCAGCAGTGCTTCATCAACGAATACGTCTTCGATTTCACCGCCGCCGAGGAGCAGCAAGCCGCGCAGTGCCGCGTGCGAATCGAGGCGGCGCTCGATGCAGGCGCCGCCGTGCCGCCGCTGCTGCTGCTGGCGGTCGCTGCCTGCCTGCCGTTGCGCGCGCTGCGCGGCGCGCGGCGGCTCGGCGCCATGGCACAGCCCGCCGCGCTCGACGCGGTGCTCAGGCAGCAGCTCACCGAGCCGCACGAGGAGGAGGGGCTGCGCGCCGGGATGGCGCGCCTCACGCCGCTCGGCGGCGGGGTGTCCGCGGCCGTGCGCGACCAATACGAGCAGAACCCCTACCCGCGCTGGGTGCGCATGCCGCTGCGCGAGGAGGCGCTGCCGCTCGCCGCGGAACTGCGCCGCGCCCTGCCGTTCGCGCATCTGGCGCCGCTCGCAGGCGAGCACGCTCCCGCGGTGCTGGTCGCCGGCTGCGGCACGGGGGGCGATGCCATCGCCGTCGCCCGGCGCTTCAGCGGCGCCCGCGTGCTGGCGGTGGACTTGAGTCTCGCCAGCCTCGCCTACGCCAAGAGGAAGACCCGCGAGCTGGGCCTGACGAACATCGAGTACGCGCAGGCCGACATCCTCGAGCTCGGCGCCCTGCCGCAGCGCTTCGACGTCGTGAGCACGATCGGCGTGCTGCATCACCTGGCCGACCCGTTCGCGGGCTGGCGCATCCTCGTGTCGCTGCTGCGCCCGGGCGGGTGCATGTGCCTCGGGCTCTACAGCCGCAGCGCCCGCCGCGTCGTGGCGCGCGCGCGCGAATTCATCGCGGCGCGCGGCTACGCCGCGACCCCGGAAGGAATCCGGCGGTTCCGCCAGGACGCGCTCGGCGCGCACGCCAGCGCCGAAGTGAGGTCGCTCATCCGCAGCCACGCCTTCTATTCGATGAGCGACTGCCGCGACCTTGCGTTTCACGTCACCGAGCGGCAGCTGACGCTCGCCGAGATCGGCGCGTTCCTCGACGCCACGAATCTGCGCTTCCTCGGCTTCGAGCTCGATCCGCGCGTGCTCAGCCGGTACCGTGCGCGCTGCGGCGATGATCCCGCCTGCACCGATCTGCGCAACTGGGCCGCCTTCGAGGCGGAGCATCCCGATACCTTCACCGGCATGTACCGCTTCTGGATCCAGCGCTAGCTATACGAACTCGACTCCCGCATCCGCGAGCGGCAGCGAGCGCACGCGCTTGCCGGTGAGCGCGAACACCGCGTTCGCCACCGCCGGAGCCGTGAGCGGCACCCCCACCTCGCCGATGCCGCCCGGCTTATCGCCGCCCTGCATGACGATGACGTCGATGCGCGGCATCTGCGTGATGCGCAGCAGCGGGAAGTCGTCGAAGTTGCTCTGCTCGATGCGCCCGTCCCTGACCGTGATCTTGCTGCGCAGCGTGTTGATGAGCCCGGTGACGGCGCCCGACTGGATCTGCGCGACGATCTGGTCCGGATGGACCGCGACACCGGGATCGACGACATAGACGAGGCGTTCGAGCCGCAGGCGTTTCCCTGACTTCGACACCCGGGCGACGAGCGCCTGGTGCGTCTCGTAGCTTTCCATCATCGCGACCCCGAGCGCGGTGCCCGCCGGCAGCGGCTTGCCCCAGCCCGACTCGGCGGCGGCGCGCTCGAGCACCGCCTGCTGGCGCGGCAGCTTCCCGAGCAGCTCGAGCCGGAATGCGATCGCGTCGCGGCCCGCGGCGTGCGCCAGCTCGTCGAAGAAGCTCTCGATGGCGAACGCATTCAGCGCGTGACTCACCGAGCGCCAGTAGCCCGAGCGGAGGCCGTATTCCTGGATCACGACGCGCTGCATGGCGTTCGGCACTTCATAGGCGAGGTTGGCCGAGCCTTCGGTCATGAACGGGTCGAGGTCGTTCTTGACCACCCCGGGGAACATGCGGTTGGTGATCGAGGAGGAGACCATCTTGTAGTCGAACGCCACGAGCTTGCCCTGGGCGTCGAGCCCGCCGGCGAGCGTATGAAAGCTCGCGGGCCGGTAGAAGTCGTGACGCGTGTCGTCCTCCCGTGTCCAGATGAGCTTCACGGGCTTGCCGGGCACCGCCGCGGCGATCGCGGCCGCCTGGCCGATGAAATCGACGTCGAGCCGCCGGCCGAAGCCGCCGCCGATGAACTGCGGCCAGATGCGCGTCTGCGCGGCGGGCGCGCCCGAGCGCGCCGCGGCGACGCCCTGCGCACCCTGCGGAAACTGCGTGCTGGTCCAGATGTCGCAGCCCCGCTCGCTCACCAGCGCGAGACAGTTCATCGGCTCGAGCGTGGCGTGGGCGAGGAGCTGCGAGTGGTACTCGGCGCTCACGGTCCGCGCCGCGCTCTTGAGCGCCGCGGCGGCATCGCCCGCCTGGCGCACGATGGCGCCGTCCCGGTGCGCGCCTTCCCTGAGGGTGGCGCGGATCTGCACCGTGTCGAGCGTCGACCCGGGACCATAGTCCCAGGTAATGACGAGCGCCTCGCGGGCGGTCTTCGCGGTCCAGTAGTGGTCGGCGACCACGGCGACTCCCTCGCCGATGTCGACCACAGCCAGTACTCCCGGCAGCGCCTTCGCCCTGGCACCGTCGACGGCGGCGACCTTCCCCCCGGGCACCGGGCATTGCTCGAGGGAGGCGTACACCATGCCGGGCATGCTGACGTCGAGACCGTACTGCGCCTGCCCGCGCGCCTTGACCGCCGAGTCGAGGCGGTGGCGCTGCTTGCCGATCAGGGTGAACTCGGCGGGCTTCTTGAGCGCGACGTTCTGCGGCGCCGGCAGCTGCGCCGCCGCCCCGGCCAGCTCGCCGTAGCTCGCACGCCGGCCGCCCGCGTGGCTCACGTACCCGTTCGCCGCAACGCACTCCGCGGGCGGCACCGACCAGCGCTGCGCCGCGGCGCTCGTCAGCAGCACGCGCGCCGTGGCGCCCGCTTCGCGCAGCTTCACCCAGGCGTCGCGGATGCTGGTGCTGCCACCGGTGATCTGCGCGCCGAGGAGCGAGTTGATGTAGACCGGATCCACCGGCGCCTGCTCGATCGCCACCTTGTTGACATCGACGTTGAGCTCCTCGGCCACGAGCAGCGCGAGCGAGGTGTACACGTCCTGTCCCATCTCGTTGCGGTGGCAGACGAGGGTCACCTGGTTATCGGGCGAGATACGCACCCAGGCGTTCGCCGCCACCGGTTTGAGGTCGGCGGCAATGCCGGACGGGGGCAGGTAGAAGCCCACGATGAGACCGCCGCCGAGCGCGGCGGAGCCCTTGAGGAAATCGCGGCGGGATGCTTTCACGATGGCGTTCATGGGTTACGCCTCCAGGCTCTTGGCGGCGCCGTGGATCGCGGCGCGGATGCGCGCGTAGGTCCCGCAGCGGCAGATGTTGCCGACCAGGGCGGCGTCGATGTCGGCATCGGTCGGCTTCGGGTTCCTCGCGAGGAGCGCGGTCGCCGCCATCACCTGTCCCGACTGGCAGTAACCGCATTGCGGCACGTCGATCCGATCCCACGCCGCCTGTACCGCCGCCCCGACCCGGTCCGCCGCGATGCCCTCGATGGTCGTGATCCGCGCACCCTGGGCCGCCGCCAACGGGATGCGGCACGAGCGCACCGGCGTCCCTTCGAGGTGGACGGTGCAGGCGCCGCAGAGCCCCGCACCGCAGCCAAACTTGGTGCCGGACATTCCGAGGTGATCGCGCAGCACCCACAGGAGCGGCGTATCGGGGGCCGCATGCACTTCGAGGGTCTTGCCGTTGATCGTGAGTGTCGTCATGGCGGCGCCTTTGCGGGTGGACGGGTGCCACGGATGCTATGCCCGTCCGGGCGTGCGCGCACCTGCTTACAGGTCGTGCATGACCATGAGCTTGATCACCGTGGCGCCGCTCGCCGCGGTCAGCCCGCGGCCGATGCCGAACTCGATACCGTTCCCGCCGCTGCCGTAGTCGAGCACCGCGAACAGTGTCTGCACCTGCTGGCTGCCCGGCCGCCAATGCTGCAGGGGACCAAAATCGCCATAGTCCTCCAGCGCCAGCTGCACGGCGCTGTTCAGCCTGAACGCGGCCCGCCCGGCGGGCGCGAAGTCGAGCTTGCCGAGGCCGTTGAATTCCGTGTCCAGGATCGGATTGACGATCAGATCCCAGCGGCCGAGATGCCAGCCGACGATGGGCCGCAGCTCCCCGGAGTAGCGGCTCGGGTCCCAGTGCGGCGTGTTGTAGCTCAACTCGAGATTCAGTCCGTAGAAGAACGTGCGCTCCTGCGCATGCGGCGCCACGAACAGCGCGCGCAGCTTCACCCCGTCGAACAGCAGCGCTCCGTCGGCGGTACGCGTGTAGATCGGCACATAGGCACCCGCCTCGAGCCAGTCGGTGACACCGTAGGCCCACTCGGGCACGCCGTTCAGGGCGTGATCGGGGACGACGCCACCCGCAAACGCCGCCTGCGTGCGCCCGGCGGGCGTGTAGTTGTCGTGCCAGGTCAGGTTGAACTCGCCCGGAGCGGCGATCGCCGCGTCGTACACCTGGATCTCATCCGTCTGCGCCTGCGCCCGCAGCGCGACGGCGAGCAGGCACGCGAGGCAGGCGCTGCGGCGGCGCCGCGCAGCCATCGGTGGGCCTAGGCGGCGGCGCGGCCCGGGCCGGGCGCGTCCGCGAGCGGCAGGCGAATGCTCACGACGAGCCCGGTCCCGGCCGGCGGCGCCGTGAGGTCGATGGTCCCGGCGAGCAGCTCCACGATCCTGCCGACGATCGAGAGCCCGAGACCGCTGCCCGCCGACCCGCTGCCGGGAATGCGGTAGAAGCGCTCCAGGGCGCGGGTGCGCTCCGCGGCCGGTATGCCCGGCCCATCGTCGCTCACCGCGAGCAGCGCCCCTCCCGCGGCCGCGCTCATCTCGAGCCGCACCTGCCCGCGCGGCGCGACGTGGCGGATCGAGTTCTCCAGCAGATTGCGCAGCAGCAGGTACAGCACCTCGGGCGAGCCCGGCAGCAGCAGCTCCTCGCCGCGCACCACGACCGCGAGCTGCTTGTCGCGCGCCGCGGACGCGAGGTCCTCGAGCACCAGCTCCACGACCTTGCGCGCCGCGGTCGTCTGGCCGGCCGCGAATGCCGAGCCCGGCTCCAGGCGCGCGAGCGACAGCAGCTGCCCCATGAGGTGGGTGGTGCGGTCGATGCCGGCCTGCAGCTTCTCGAGTGCGCGGCGCGTCTCGGCGCAGCTGCCGGCACGGGCGGCCACCTGGGCCTGCGCCCGCAGTGCCGCGAGCGGCGTGCGCAGCTCGTGCGCGGCGTCGGCGGTGAAGCGTCGCTCGCGGGCGAGCACCTCGGCGTGCCGCGCCAGCAGCCCGTTGAGCGCCACGCCGAGCGCGTGGGTCTCCACCGGCATCGCCGCCGTGTCGACCGGCGAGAGATCGCCGGCGCCGCGGCCGGCGAGATCGGCGGCGATGCGGCGCACCGGGCGGAAGGCGCGCTCGGTGACGAAGCCGATGAGCGCGGTGAGCAGGAGCAGCGCCAGGACCAGCGGCAGGGTCACAGCGCGCGTGGTGCGCGCCAGGAGTGCGTCGCGTACTCCGAGCGGCTCGGCCATGTGGATGACCAGCGGCGTCGTCGCTGACTCGAGCGTGACGACGCGCCAGGCGCGGCCGTCGAGCACGGCATCGGCGTGGCCCAACCCGGTCGCGAGCGCCTCGGCCGGCGTGCGCGGGGAGCGGTACAGCACCTCGCCGGCGCGCGTGGTGATCTGATAAGCGAGCTCGAAGGGCATCGGCCGCTCGCCGGGGCGCAGCGAGCGCGGCACCACCGTCTCGCCCTCGCCGTATTCGTGCTCGGCATAGCGCAGCGCAAGCGCCGCCTGCTGCGCCAGCATCTCATCGAACTCGCGACGCGTGCTGCTGTCCACCGCGCGGTATACGAGCAATCCCAGCACCAGGAACGCCGCACAGGCGGCGAGCGCCGTGGCGACCGCCATGCGGCGGCGCAGCGACCAGGGGCGCGCCGCGCTAGCAGCGCGCCTCGACCCGGTAACCGCGGCCCTTGTAATTGGTGATGAACTGCGCGCCGAGCTTGCGTCGCAGGTTGTGGATGTGGACTTCGATGGCGTTGCTCGCGATGTCGTCGTCGAATCCATACAGCTCCTCCTCGATCTCGGCGCGCGTCACGAGACCTCCGGCCCGGCGCATCAACAGCTCGAGCACCGCGTATTCGCGTGCCGTGAGACCCGCCGGCGCCCCGCGGCGGGTGACCATGCGCTGCCTGAGGTCGAGCACCACCTCGCCCACCGCCAGCACCGTGTCGGCGGCGCGATCAGAACGGCGCGTCACGGCGCGCAGACGCGCCGCGAGCTCGTCGATGTCGAAAGGCTTCACCAGATAATCGTCGGCGCCGGCGTCCAGGCCCGCGATGCGCTCGCCGAGCGAATCGCGCGCCGTCACCACCACCACCGCCGTGGCGCGGCCCGCGTGGCGCAGCCAGCGCAGCACCCCGAGCCCGTCGCCCCCCGGCAGCCCGAGATCGAGCACCAGGGCGGCGAAGCTCGCTGTCGAAAGCGCGGCGCGCGCCGCGCCGCCGTCCTGCACCCAGTCGACCACGTGGCCGAGCTGGCGCAGGCCGTCGCGCAACGCCTCGCCCAGCATGCCGTCGTCCTCGACCAGCAGGATTCGCATGTGCCCCTCATCCTGAGCCCGTGCCGCTTAAGTCTGCCTTAAGCGCCGGTTCTCTAAAGTGGCCCGGCCATGAGGTTGCGCGCCCTCCAGACCGCGGTGTCTCTCATTCTAATGGCTGCCGCTCCCGCCGCCTGCCTGGCCGGCGGCGGCCTGCTCGGGCTCGATCACGAGTGGAGCTACGACAACAGCGGCATCTGGAAGCGCCCCGACCAGCTGGCACTCGAGTACGGCATCGTCGGCTTCGAAGTGATCGGCGCGGTGTGGGAGGGGGGCGACGATCGCTTCGGGCGCACGCTCTGGCAGTCGATCGACGCGTCGGCCTCATCGGGCATCGTGGCGCTCGCCCTCAAGTACAGCTTCTCGCGCGTACGCCCCATCGACAGCGGCGGCGACCCGAACCTGTGGTTCAAGGGCCACGGCAACCAGAGTTTTCCGAGCGGCGAGGTGACGCTGGTGAGCTCGGTGGTGACGCCGCTGGTGCTCGAGTACCGCCACGATCAGCCGTGGATCTACGCGCTCGAGGCGCTGCCGCTCTACGACGCCATCGCGCGCATGAAGCTGCAGGCCCACTGGCAGTCGGACGTGCTCGCCGGCTTTGCGCTCGGCACCGGCGCCGGCTGGCTGATGCACGGGCGCGAGGGAACGCCGCTGATCCTCGGCGCGCTGCCGCACGGCTTCTACGTCGGCCTGAAGAAGGAGTTCTGACACGCGCCCCGCCGCGCGGGGAGCGGCGGGTGTCGCGATACGGCATGCTGGTGGCGCGGGAGCGGTTATGATGCGCGCGTCATCCGCCCGCACAGATCCCGTCACGGCCCGCCTTCAGTGAACCCGATTGCCGCAACCTGGCCGCTGCTGCTCGGCATGGGCATTCTCATGCTCGGCGCGGGCCTGCAGAGCACCCTGCTCGGCGTGCGCGCGACCATCGAGGGTTTCCCGACCACGGTCACCGGCATCATCATGTCGTGCTACTACGTGGGGTATCTGCTCGGCACGCGCCTCGCGCCGCGGCTGCTCGCGCGCGTCGGGCCGGTGCGGGTGTTCGCCACTCTCGCGGCGCTCGCCTCGGTCGCGGTGCTGGTGCACGGCGCGTGGGTGCACCCGGCTCCCTGGGCACTGATGCGTCTGCTCTCGGGCGTATGTTTCGCCGGCATCTACGTGGTGGCGGAGAGCTGGCTCAACCACCGCGCCTCGAGCACCAATCGCGGGCAGCTGCTCGCCATCTACATGCTGGTTCTGTACGTCGGGCTCGGGACCGCGCAGTTCCTGCTGGTGCTCTCCGGACCCGAGTCGGACCAGCCGTTCATGCTGGTGTCGGCTCTGATCTCGGTGGCGATGGTGCCGATCGTCGCCTCCGCGCAGGAAGTCGCGCGGCCCGCGGCGCCGCAACACGTGCGCTTCCGCGACCTCTACCGCAACTCGCCGGTCGGCGTGGTGGCGGTGGCGATCTCGGGGATGATCTCCTCGATCATCTTCTCCATGGGTCCGGTGTACGCGCGGCTCGCGGGCCTCGGCACGCGCGGCGTCGCCGAGTTCATGGCGGTCAGTATCCTCGCCGCCGTGCTCACGCAATATCCGATCGGCCGCCTCTCGGACCGCATGGACCGGCGCACCATGATTGCGACCATGTGTCTCGTCGCGACGCTGGTGGCCGCCGCGGTCGAGCTCCTCGGCCCGCTGCCGCACAGCATGTTCCTGATCCTGGCGGCGCTGTTCTCGGGCGCCGCGCTCACGCTCTATTCGCTCTCGGTCTCGCACGTCAACGACAAGCTCGAACCCTCGCAGATGGTGGCGGCGAGCAGCGCGCTGCTGCTCATCAACGGCACGGCCGCGGCCTTCGGCCCGGTGATCACCGGCGGACTCGTCTCGGTTCTCGGCGCGCGCGCCTACTTCGGCATCCTCGGCAGCCTCACCGCCACGCTGGCGTTGTTCGACCTGTGGCGCAAGCTCCGGCGCGGCCCGGTCCCGCGCAGCCAGAAGGGTCCGTTCATCGACACGCGCGAGCTCGTGGCTTACGTCGGCCTGAACCCCGCGCCCATGGCGGGTGCCGAGCCGCTCGAGCCGCGCGCCGCGCGTCACGGCGGCAAGAGCGGCAAGAGCGACCCGACACACTGAAAGCCGCTCGGCTCAGCGCCGCGCCTGCATCAGTTTCCAGCCGTTTCCGGAAGGGTCGCGGAACGAGGCGTCGACGGCGCCGTAGCGCTCGACCGGCTCCTGCGTGAACTCCACTCCCCGCGCGCGCAACCGCTCGTGCGCCGCGCGGCAGTCGTCCACCATCATCACGAGCGGCGGCATGGCGCCCTTGGCCACCATCGCCCGCAGCGTCTGCGCGGTGGCGGCGTCGTGCACCGGCGGACCGGGCGCGAACAGCCCGAGCTGGAACGACGGCTGATCGGGATGCTGCACCGTCAGCCAACGGTACTCGCCGTTGCGCGCGTCCGTGTGGACGCGGAAACCGAGCTTCTCGACATAGAACGCGAGCGCCTCGTCCTGGTCCCGTACATAGAGACCGATCACTTCGACATGCTGGCTCATCGCACCTCCTTGAGTCTGGGACGCTTTATAGCGTTCGCGACGCGGCGCCGCTTCTCCGAAACTGCGATGGTGAGGTCGGGACGGTGCGCGGCGCTCAGGAAGCAGCCCGGCGTGCGCCCGAGCTGGTGCGCGGCTGCGCGCTCGCGCGCGCGGACCACTCCGGGGCTTGCGCCGGTGATGTCGCGAAAGATGCGCCCGAAGGTGCCGAGGCTGCGCCAGCCGGTCTGAAAGGCGATCTCGGTGACCGAGAGCCCCG
>JAGWMP010000341.1 GCA_028871705.1 Gammaproteobacteria bacterium | reverse complement strand
ATCGCCGCTGCGCGCGCCGCGGTTCTCCGGGAACGCCCGGGTGGTGAAGGATGCCCACTCATTTCTATAGATCTCGGGGGTCGAGGCGAGCAGCACGACCCGGCCCCGCGGCGCCAGCCGCGTTCGCAGGCCCCGCAGGAGCTGCGCGCGCCGGGCGCCGCCGCCGATGTTGTCGAATGCGAAGGCGGAGAAAATGAGATCGAAGCTGCCGGGGGCAAAGCCGCTGAAATCGCCGTCGCCGATCAGGCGATATTCGCCCGCCGGGTCGGCCGCGCGGGCGCGCTCGATCATGCTCGCGGCGATATCGATCCCGGTGGCCTCGAAGCCGTGGCGCTTCAGAAAACGCGTGGAGCGTCCCGCGCCGCAGCCGAAGTCGAGCGCGCGCCGCCCGTGCACGTGCCGCGCGATGATCGCGGGCAGGTCGCGGAAAGCGAGCTGATAGGTGGCCGGAAACTCGAGCGCCGCATAGGCCGCGGCGCGGCGCGCATCGTCATAGACGTTCGTCACGGCGGGCCTAGCGCTCCTTCTCGATCGCGCGCAGGTAGCCGGCACCCCCGAGGCCGCGCATCTGCCCGAGGATCCAGTCGCGCCGCTCGAGTACGTAGGCCGAGGGGCGCTCGGGGTGCAGCCGCAGCGGGTTCGGCAGCACCGCCGCGAGCAGCGCGGCCTCGCCCGAGGTGAGCCGTGCGGCGGGCGTGTGCCAGAAGCGCATCGCCGCCGCCTGCACGCCATACACGCCGTCGCCGAACTGCGCGACGTTCAGGTACATCTCCAGGATCCGCTCCTTGGGCCAGAGCGTCTCGATCAGCACCGTGAACCAGGCCTCGAGCGCCTTGCGCACGAAGCTGTGCCCCGGCCACAGGAACAGGTTCTTGGCGACCTGCTGCGAGATGGTGCTGGCGCCGCGCAGCCGCTTGCCGTGCTCGCTGGCGCGCACCGCCTCGCGGATCGAGCCAAAGTCGAAGCCGGCGTGAAAGGGGAACTGCTGGTCCTCGGAGGCGATGACCGCGATGGCCGCGTGCGGGGAGATCTGCTCGAGGCTCGCCCAGCGATAGTCGAGCCGGTAGCCGTGCTGACCGGCGAGCGCCGCATCGGCGCGTGCTTCGAGCATGAAGGCGGTGGTGAGCGGGTGCAGCCAGCGCAGTACCAGCACCGGAATCGCGGTGAGCAGCAGCCACGCGAGCGCCACGGCGCCCGCGATCTTCAGCAGCCGGCCGGCGATCGAGCGGCGTTCCGGCACGGGCGCGGGTCGGCGCTACTGCGGCTCGAGGCGGCGCGCCGAGACGATCACCACGTCCTCGAGCGGCGCATCCGTGTAGCCCTTGCGGCGGCCGGTGGCGACGGAGGCGATCTTGTCGATCACGTCCATTCCGTCGGTCACCCGGCCGAACACCGCGTAGCCGTAGTCGCGCGGCCCGTGATCGAGGAAGCCGTTGTCCTTGAGGTTGACGAAGAACTGCGAGGTGGCGCTGTTGATGTCGCTGGTGCGCGCCATGGAGAGCGAGCCGCGGGTGTTCTTCAGGCCGTTCTTCGCCTCGTTGCTGATCGGCGCGCGGGTCTTCTTGTTGCCGAAGTCGGCGGTGAGTCCCCCGCCCTGGATCACGAAGCCCGGCACGATGCGATGGAAGATCGTGCCGTCGAAGAAGCCGTCGTCGACGTACTTGAGGAAATTCTCGACCGTGACCGGCGCTTCCTTCGGGAAGAGCTCGATCGTGAAGCCGCCGTGGGAGGTTTCGAACCTGATCATCGTTGTCCTTCCGTCATGCGCTCGTGTCCGGCGAGGTCGCGGTGCGAGCGTACGTGAGCGAAGCCCGCCGCTTCAAGCTCGCCGCGCAGCGCCGCCCCCTGCGTCGCCCCATGCTCGAGGAGCAGCCAGCCCCCGGGCGCGAGGTGCGCCCCGGCACCGCGGGCCAGGGCGCGCAGGTGCGCCAGCGCATCCGTCCCGGGCGTGAGCGCGAGGCGCGGCTCGCTGCGCAGCGCGGGCTCAGCCAGCGCCGGATCGTCCGCCGCCACGTACGGCGGGTTGCTGAGGAGAAGATCGAAGCGCTCGGCCGCGAGCGGCTCGAACCAGCCGCCCTGGCGGA
>JAGWMP010000085.1 GCA_028871705.1 Gammaproteobacteria bacterium | reverse complement strand
GAGGTCGTGACCCCCGGCGGCCACTGGTCGAGCTACCCGCCGCACAAGCACGACAGCGCGCATGGCGGGGAGAGCCAGCTCGAGGAAACCTACTATCACCGCCTCTCGCGTCCGGGGGGCTTCGGCTTCCAGCGCATCTACACCGAGGACCGCACGCTCGATGAGTCGCTGGCGATCGGGGATCGGGACCTCGTGCTGGTGCCGCGCGGCTACCATCCGGTGAGCGCGCCGCACGGCTTCGACCTCTATTACCTCAACGTGATGGCCGGACCCGAGCGGCGCTGGCGCATCAGCTACGCGAGCGGCTTCGAATTCCTGACGGGGCGCTGACGGGGGGAGGCAGAGCAGATGCTCGGTATGGCAGTCCTGGGTTGCGGCCGCATCGGGCGGCTGCACGCGCACAACCTCGCGCGCCACGCGCATGTGCGGCTCGCGGCGGTGTACGACCTCGCCCCGCAGGCCGCCGCGCAATGCGCCGCCGAGCTCGGCGTACGCGCGGCGGGCAGTCTCGAGGAGATCTGGGCGGACCCCGCGGTGCATGGGGTGCTGATCGCCACCTCGACCGACACCCACGTCGCGCTCATCACCGCCGCGGTGCAGGCCGGCAAGGCGGTGCTGTGCGAGAAGCCGGTCGATCTCGATCTCGGGCGGGCGCAGAGCTGCTGGCGCGAGATCGCCGGCGCACACCCGACCGTCATGCTCGGCTTCAATCGCCGCTTCGATCCTTCGTTTCGGGCGCTGCGCGAGCGGCTGCACGGCGGGGAGATCGGGCGGCTCGAGCTCGCGATCATCACCAGCCGCGACCCGCAGCCGCCGCCCGCGGGCTACCTCAGGATCTGCGGCGGCCTGTTCCGCGACATGACGATCCACGACTTCGACATGGCGCGGTATCTCGCCGGCGACATCGCCGCGGTGCAGGCCGTGGGCGCCAACCTCGTCGACCCGGCGATCGGCGCGCTCGGCGACATCGATACCTGCGCCATCACGCTGCGCGCCCGCTCGGGTGCGCTCGTGCAGATCAACAACAGCCGCCGCTCGGTGTATGGCTACGATCAGCGTCTCGAGGTGTTCGGCGCCGGCGGCATGCTGCAGGCGGGCAACCGGTGCGCGACCACGGTCGAGGCCTCGAGCGCCGCGCATACCGCCGCGCGCGACCCGGTGCTCGATTTCTTCATCGAGCGCTATACGGAGGCTTACCGCGCCGAGCTCGATGCCTTCGTCGCGGCGGTTGAGGCCGGGCGGCCGGTGAGCCCGGATTTCGCCGACGGCGTCGCGGCGCTCGAGCTCGCGGTCGCGGCGGGGGAGAGCCTCGCCACCGGTCGCACCGTCGAGATCGGCGCCGCGCCCCGGTGACGGCGCAGCGTCCGGCGGGCTGGGGCATGGAGGCACTGCCGCGGATCGCGCGCGGTGCGGGCAGCTATCTCTACGATGAGGCGGGCCGGCGCTATCTCGATGGCTCGGGCGGTCCGGCGGCTTTCAGCATCGGCCACGGCAACGCCGAGGTCAACGCCGCGATCGCCGCGCAGCTCGCGCGCGTGGCCTGCGGTTACCGCTATCTCTTCACGAGCGAGCCGCTCGAGGAGCTGACGCGGCTGCTGCTGGCGCTGTGCGGCAGCGAATTTGCGCACGTGCTCCTGAGCGGCAGCGGCTCGGAGGCGATGGAATCGGCGCTCAAGGTGGCACTGCAGTACTGGGACGCGCGCGGCGCCACCTCCAGGAAGCACTTCATCGCCCGTGAGCGCTCCTATCATGGCAACACGCTCGGCGCACTCTCGGTTTCGGGCTTCAGCGAGCGCCGGCGGCCGTTCGAGGGGAGTCTGCTCGAGGTGAGCTTCGTCTCGGCGGCCAACGACTACCGCGGGCTCGAGGGGCTGGCCGGTGCGGCGCTCACGCAGGCGCTCGCGCGCGAGCTCGAGGCCCGCATCGTCGCGGTCGGGGCCGGGCGTGTGGCGGCGTTCATCTTCGAGCCGGTGGTCGGGGCGGCGGGCGGCGTGGTGCCGCCTCCCGCCGGCTACGCGCAGGCGGTACGCGCGGTGTGCGCGCGGCACGGCGTGCTCCTGATCGCCGATGAGGTGATGTGCGGCGCCGGCCGCTGCGGCAGCTGGCGCGCGCTCGAAGCGGACGGGGTGGTGCCCGACATCATGGCGGTGGGCAAGGGACTCGCCGGCGGCTACATCCCGCTCGCGGCTACGGTGGTGGCCCGCGAGGTCGGCGACCGCATTCTCGCCGCACAGGGCGCCTTCCTCACCGGCCACACCTATTCGGGGCACACCACCGCCTGCGCGGCGGCGCTCGCCGTGCAACGCATCGTCGCGCGCGAGTCGCTGGTGCGGCGCGTGCACGAGCGGGGCACGGCGCTGCTCGCGCAGCTGCGCGCCGCGCTCGCGCGCTTTACCGAGGTCGGCGACGTGCGCGGCCGCGGCTATCTCATCGGCGTCGAGTTCGTGCGCGATCGCGCCACGCGCGAGCCGCTGCCCGCGGAGCGCGCCTTCAGCCACACCCTCGGCCGTCATGCGTTCGAGGACGGGCTGATCGTCTATCCCTGCGCCGGGAATGTGGGCGGCACGGCGGGCGATACGGTGATCGTCGCGCCGCCCTACAACGCGAGCGACGCCGAGCTCGAGGAGCTCATCGAGCGGCTGACGCGCGCCGTCGGGCGCACCGTCGCACAACGCTGAAACGCCGGCCGCGGCTCAGCGGCGGCGCGCGCCGCCGAAGTGGCGGTCGGCGATGAGGCACAGGATCTCGAACATCATGGTGGCGCCGACGAGCGCGGTATTGCCCGTCTGGTCGTAGGGCGGGGCGACCTCGACGACATCGCCGCCGATGAGATCGAGACCACGCAGGCCCCGCAGCAGCCGCTGCGCCTCGAGGGTCGTGATGCCGCCCACTTCCGGCGTGCCGGTGCCGGGCGCGTAGACCGGATCGAGCCCGTCGACGTCGAAGGAGTTGTAGGTCGGGCCGTCGCCCACCACGCGGCGGGCGGCGGCGATGACCGCATCGACGCCGAGCTCGGCGAACTCCTCGATGAACACGACCCGCATCCCATGGGACTTCGAGTACTCGATGCCGTCGACGAAATTCTGCCCGCCGCGGATGCCGATCTGGATGGTGCGCTTCGGATCGAGCACGCCCGCCTCGACCGCGAGACGAAAGGGCGCGCCGTGGGTGAACTTCGAGCCGAAGAACTCCCCCCAGGTGTCGGTGTGCGCGTCCACGTGCACCATGCCGAGCGGGCGCGCGGCACCGAGCGCGCGGAAGATGGGGTAGGTGATCGAATGATCGCCGCCGGCGCTCACCGGCAGGATGCCGGCGGCTTGCACGCTGCGGTAGAAGGCCTCGATGTCCTCGTTCTGGCGCTCGAGGTCGTAGCGGTGCGAGAGACGCACGTCGCCGAGATCGGCCACGCGGCACAGCTCATACGGGTTGACCCCCAACCCCAGGTTGAAGCCGCGCATCAGGCTCGAGGCATTGCGAATCTCGCGCGGCCCGTGGCGGGCGCCGGGGCGGTTGGTGACGCCGAGGTCCGTCGGCACGCCGATGAGACCGATGTCCACGCCCTCGAGCGTCGCGGCGAGCGGAGCGCGCATGAAGGTCGCGATGTCGGTGTAGCGCGGCTCCTTCATCGGCTCATAGGGCGTGCCGTCGCCGGGGGAGCGCTTGTGGTAGGTGTCGGAGCTCATGCGCGCTATCGTGTCGCCGTCTTCAGGTGGCCGTCAATCGGCGCCGGCGCCGGTACTGGTCCGCGATCACCGCGGCGACGATGATCGCGCCCTTGACGATCTCCTGGTAGTAGGCGTCGATCCGCAGGAACGTGAAGCCCGAGGTGACGACGCCGAGGATCAGGGTACCGATCACGGTCCCGGAGATGCGCCCGACGCCCCCCGAGAGCGAGGCGCCGCCGATCACCGCCGCGGCGATCGCATCGAGCTCGTACATGAGGCCCATGCCCGCCTGGCCGGAGATGGCGCGCGCCGAGGTGAGGACCCCCGCAAGGCCCGACAGCACCCCGGCGATGGTGTACACGACCACGAGGTGGGATCCGACGCGGATGCCGGAGATGCGCGCCGCTTCGCGGTTGGCGCCGATCGCGTAGGTGAACTTGCCGTAGCGCGTGTAGCGCAGCGCCACGTGGAAAATCAGCGCGGTCGCGAGAAAGATCACGACCGGCACCACGCCGCTGCCGAGCGCCGCATAGGCATCGGTGAGCATGCTGACCGGCTGTCCGCGCGTGTACCACTTGGCGAAGCCGCGCGCCGTCACCATCACGCCGAGCGTGGCGATGAAGGGCGGGATTTCGGTGGCGGCGATGAGCGAGCCGTTGACGAGCCCGGCGACCGCGCCGACCGCGAGTCCCGCCAGCACCGGCACCACGACCGGCAGATCGGTGAGCGTCGGGTACACGGCGCGCAAGGCGTCCGACGACTGGGCGAAGCTCGCCGCCACCATCGCCGTGAGCGCGACCACCGAGCCCGAGGACAGATCGATGCCGCCGGTGATGATCACCTGGGTGACGCCGATCGCGATGATGCCGATGACGGAGACCTGCAGGATCATCACGACGAGGCGCTGCCCGTTGAAGAGAAAGCTCTGTCCCACCAGCAGCCAGCCGAGCAGCTCGAAGGCGAGCGCGAGCGCGAGCAGCACCAGCAGGATCCCGGCCTCCGGTGGCAGGCGGTGCGGGCGGACCGCGGACTTGCCGGGGGCGGCCGGCTCTACGCCCTGGTCCATGCGGCGAGCTCCATGATGGCGACCTGGTCGGCCACGGCGCGCTCGAGGACGCCGCTGACGCGCCCCTGCCGCATCACCATGATGCGGTGGCTCATGGCGAGGATTTCGGGCAGCTCCGAGGAGATCATGAGCACCGCGGTGCCCTCGGCGGCAAGCTGCGCGATGAGCGCGTGAATCTCCGCCTTGGCGGCGACGTCCACCCCGCGTGTCGGCTCATCCAGGATCAGGATGCCCGGTCGCGTCAGCAGCCAGCGCCCGAGCAGCACCTTCTGCTGGTTGCCCCCGGAGAGGTTCTCGATGCGCTCATCGAGTCCCGGCGTCTTGACGCGCAGCAGCCTCGCCATGCGCTCACAGGCCTCACGCGCCGCCGTGGCGCGCACGAAGCCGCCGCGTACGAAGTCGCGGTCGAGCACGGCGATCTCGAGGTTCTCGAGGATGCTCAGGCCGAGGAAGCAGCCGGTGTCCTTGCGGTCCTCGGTGACGAAGCCGAGTCCGCAGGCGATCGCCGCCTGCGGCGAGTCGAGCGTCACTTCGGTCCCGCGGACCTCGATGCTGCCCGCGGTCCTGCGGGTGAGGCCGAAGAGCGCCGCGGCGAGCTCGCTGCGTCCCGAGCCGACGAGCCCAGCGACGCCGAGAATCTCGCCCGCATGCAGCTCGAAGCTCACCTCGTGCAGCTCACCGGCCACTTCGAGGCCGCGAACGCGCAGCGCGGCGGGCCCGCGGATCGCGGTCGCAGCCGCCGGGAGCGCCGGCAGCTCGCGTCCGACCATCAGGCGGATCAGCGCGTCGCGCGAAAGATCGCCGGCGCGGCTGGTGCCGACGTGGCGCCCGTCGCGCAGCACCGAGATCTCGTCGGCCAGAGCGGCAAGCTCCTCCATGCGGTGGGTGACGTAGAAGATACCGACGCCCCGCGCCTTCAGCTCGCGGATCACGGCGAAGAGGCGCTCGGCGTCGCGCTCGGTGAGCGCCGAGGTCGGTTCGTCCATGATGAGGAGCTGCGACGCGTAGGACAGCGCGCGGGCGATCTCCACCATCTGCCGCAGTGCGATCGGCAGCACGCCCACCTCGGTCGCGGGGTCGATGTCGATGGTGAGCTCATCCAGCAGCGCGCGGGTTTTGCGATTGAGCTCGCGATGGTTGACGAGCCGCAGGGCGTTCAGCGGCTCGCGGCGGATCCAGATGTTCTCCGCCACGCTCATCGAGGGCATGAGGTTGAGCTCCTGATGGATCATGACGATGCCGTGCGCGAGCGCCGCACGCGGGGAGCTCAGGCGTACGCTGCGCCCCGCGAGGCGCAGCTCGCCGCTGTCCGGCGCGCACACGCCCGCGACGATCTTCATGAGCGTCGACTTGCCGGCACCGTTCTCGCCGATCAGGCCGTGCACCGTGCCGCGACGCAGCTCGAGCGACACGTCCTCCAGCGCGGCGACGCCGGGGAAGGACTTCGAGACGCGGCGCAGCTCGAGCAGCGGGGGCGGCGCGGCGGCCGGCTCCGGGCTCAACGCGGCCGTCCCAGGTAACTCGCCAGGTTCACGGGCGTCACGAGCTCGAACGGCACCCACACGAAGGCGGGCACCGCCTCGTTGTGCATCAGCCTGAGGGCGGTGTCGACCGCGCCGCGGCCCTGCGCCGGGGCGTTCTGGAACACGGTGACCTTGAGCTCCCCGGCCTTCATCGCCGCAAGCGCATCGGGCGTCGCATCGATGCCGGCGACGATGGTGCTGTCGAGGAGGCGCGCCTGCTTCAGCGACTGGATGGCGCCGATCGCCATCTCGTCGTCGTTGGCGACCACCGCCCGCGGCCGCAGCCCCGCGCTCAGCCAGTTGCTCATGAGGTCGGCGGCCGCGGTGCGCTTCCAGTCGGCGGCCTGCTTGTCGAGCACATGGATGCCGCGGCAGGCGGGCCGGGCGAGCACGTCCTGCACGTCGCGGGTGCGCTGGCGGGCGGACTGGTTGGTGAGCTCGCCCATGAGCACGACGATGTCGCCCTGACCGTGCAGCAGCCTGCAGACCTCGGCCATCTCGAGCGTGCCCGACTGCGCCTCGTCCGAGCCGACGAACGAGACGCGCGGTGGCAGCTGCCGGTCGGCGGGCATGCGGTTCACGTACACCAGCGCGATTCCCGCCGCCGCCACCAGGCGCGTCATGCGCGGCGTCGCATCGGTGTCTACCGGCGTGACGATGATGGCGTCGACGCGCTGTGCGATGAAATTCTGGATCTGGTTGAGCTGGCGGCCGATGTCGTTCTCGGCGTCCTCGAACTGGATCGGGACACCGAGCTGCTGGGCGCGCTCGCGCATGCTGGCGCGCACGCTGGTGAGGAAGTTGTCGTCGAACAGGGCCATCGAGACCCCGATGGTCGCGGCGTGCGCGGCCGCCGGCAGGACCGCCAGCACGGCGGCGAGCAGAGTTGGGATGACGCGTTGCATGCGGCCATTCTAATGCCGGCGCGGTGCCCGGGTCCTAACCGGGGCGTTGCGAGGTGTGGTAGCGTCCGTCTTCGTGGACCGTCGCCAGTTCCTCGAATCGATCGCGGGTCTCTCGGCGCTGCTGCCGGGGCTCACGCTGCAGCAGGCGTTCACGCAGCAGGCGCATGCCCGCGCCCGGTCGATCCCGGCACCGCGGACCTTGAGCGCCGCCCAGGATGGCTGCCTCGCGGCGCTCGCCGAGATCATCCTGCCGCGCACCGAAACCGTGGGCGCGGGCGATGTCGGCGTCAACCGTTTCATCGACCTGCTGCTCACTGAATCGCTCCTGCCGGCCGACCGGGACCGCTTGCTCGCGGGGCTGGATGCCATCGACGCGCGCAGCCGCGCCCGCTACGGCGCGCCGCTCGCGCGGGCCCGCGCGGCCGATCAGCTCGCGCTCATCGGCGCGCTCGATGCCGCGCTGCCGCCGCGCGATCCGACCAGGTCCGAACGGGCGGCACTCGAGAAGCAAGCCGTGAACGCCGAGCGCGGCTACGCGCTCGTCAAGCAGCTGGTGGTGTTCGCCTACTTCACCTCCGAGCCGGTGGCGAAGGGGCTGATCAACGCACCGATCATTCCGGGGAGATACGACGGCTGTGTCAGCACCTGAGGTGAAGTCCGGCGACTACGATGCGATCGTGGTCGGCTCGGGGATCTCCGGCGGCTGGGCCGCCAAGGAGCTCACCGAAAAGGGCTTGCGGACGCTGGTACTCGAGGCGGGGCCGCCCATCGTTCCGGAGCGCGACTACGTCGAGCACGTGCAGGCTTACTCGCTCCCGTACCACGGTTACGGAAACCTGCGCAAGCTCAAGGAGGAGCAGCCCATACAGTCGCAGACCGGGGCGTGCGATGAATGGGTGTCACGCTGGTTCGTCAACGACCGCGACAACCCCTACACCAACGACTCCGACAAGCCATTCCTGTGGATCCGCGGCCGCCACGTGGGCGGACGCTCGCTCATGTGGGGGCGCCAGGTGTACCGCTGGAGCGATCTGGATTTCGAGGCCAACGCCAGGGAGGGGATCGGCGTCGACTGGCCGATCCGCTACGCCGACATCGCACCCTGGTACAGCCACGTCGAGCGCTTCATCGGCGTCAGCGGCCGCAGCGAGTCGCTCGCGCAGCTGCCGGACGGGGAGTTCCTGCCGCCGATGCAGTTCAACTGCGCCGAGACTCACGTGCGTGAGGTCATGGCACAGCGCTGGGGGCGCGAGCGGGTGCTCACCATCGGACGTGCGGCCATCCTCACCCAGGCGCACAACGGGCGCGCCGCCTGCCACTACTGCGGCCCCTGCTGGCGCGGCTGCATCACGCACTCGTATTTCAACAGCATCGGCTCGACCTTGCCGGCGGCCGCGGCCACCGGGCGCCTGACGCTGCGCCCGAACAGCGTGGTGGCGGAGGTGCTGTACGACCCGGCCACCAATCGCGCCACCGGGGTGCGTGCCGTCGACGCCGGCACGCTCGAGACGCTCGAGTTCCGCGCGCGCGTGGTGTTCCTGTGCGCCTCGGCGCTCGAGAGCGCGCGCATCCTGCTCAACTCCAGGAGCGCGCGCTTCCCGGGCGGGCTCGGCAACTCGAGCGGCGAGGTCGGCCGCAACATCATGGATCATCCCTTCGGGGCCGGCGCCGAGGGCAAATTTCCCGGATTGGACGCGCACCGCACCTTCGGCAACCGGCCGAACGGCATCTACGTGCCGCGCTTTCGCAACGTCAGCGACAAGCATCCGAAGTTCCTGCGGGGCTACGGCTTCCAGGGTGGCGGCAGCCGTGCGCACTGGGAGCGCGGCGCCCATCAGCAGGGCTTTGGCGCCGGCTTCAAGAACGCGCTGCTCAGGGACCTGGGTCCCTGGGAGATGTGGCTCGGCGGCTGGGCGGAGTGCCTGCCGCGCGCGGACAACTACTGCGAGCTGCATCCGACGCTCAAGGACAAGTGGGGCGTCCCGGCACTCAACATTCATTGCACCTTCGGGTCGAACGAGCGCGCGCTCCTCGAGGACATGCAGGTGACGGCGGCGGAGATCCTCGAGGCGGCCGGCGCGAAGGACATACGCACCTTCAACGACGAGCTCGAGCCGGGGCTGTGCATCCACGAGATGGGTACGGCGCGCATGGGACGGGATGCGAAGACCTCGGTGCTCAACGGCTGGAACCAGGCGCACGACGTGCCGAACGTGTTCGTCACCGACGGCGCCTGCATGAGCTCGTCCGGGAATCAGAACCCGTCGATCACCTATATGGCGCTCACCGCGCGCGCCTGCGACTACGCGGTGACGCAGCTGAAGAACGGGGCGATCTGATGGGCCGCCTGTCGCGGCGGCGCTTCCTCGGCGCCTCGGCGAGCTCGCTGGCGGCGCTCGGCGCGGGAGCCGCCTGCCTCGCACGCGCCGCGGCCGCACCCGAGCCGGCCGCATCGCGCACCGGACGGCTGCGCCAGTCCGTATGCCGCTGGACGTTGCCCGGGGCGCTGGCGGATGTCTGCGAGCGCGTGCGCACCCTCGGACTTCACGGCATCGATCTGCTGCACGCCGACGAGTGGGAAGTGGCGCGCAGCGCCGGGCTCACCTGCTCGATGGGGTACGCCAGCCGGCGCGAGCACTTCATCGAGAACGGCTTCAACGATCCGGCCAACCACGCGATGCTGGTCGAGGAGCTCACCGCGGCGATCCCGCGTGCCGCGCAGGCGGGGGTGCCGAACGTGATCGCGATGTTCGGCAACCGCCGCGGGCGCGGCGACACCGAAGGCATTGCCAACTGCGCCGCCGGGCTCGCCAGGGTGGCGCCGGTCGCCGAGCGCCACGGCGTGACGGTGTGCGTCGAACTCCTCAACAGCAAGGTCGATCACCCGGACTACCAGGGCGATCACACCGCCTTCGGCGTGGCGGTGATGGAGAAGGTCGGATCGCCGCGGGTGAAGCTGCTCTACGACATCTATCACATGCAGATCATGGAGGGCGACGTCATTCGCACGCTCGACGCCAACCGGCAGTGGATCGGCCACTTCCACACCGGCGGCGTGCCGGGCAGGCACGACATCGACGACTCCCAGGAGCTCAATTACCGCGCGGTGGCGGCGGCGATCGCCGACGGCGGCTTCGGGGGTTTCGTGGCGCACGAGTTCACGGCGAAGGGCGAGCCGTACGCCGCGCTCGCGGCCGCGGTGGGGATCTGTCGGGTATGACATGATGTCAGCAGATGAAGTATCTGCCGCTCATCTGGTCCGGCATCTGGCGCAAGCCCGGCCGCACGGTGCTGGTCTTCCTGCAGGTGTGCGTCGCGTTTGTCCTGTTCGGCGTGCTGCAGGGGCTCAAGAGCGGCATCGAGCACGCGGTGCAAGCGCAACGCGCCGACCTCCTCATCGTGCACGGCCGGCAGGACTTCATCTTCTCGGGGCTGCCGCTCGGCCTGCTCGAGCAGATCCGCTCGGTAGCCGGCGTCAAGCTGGTCGTGCCCGTGGAGCTCTTCGGCAGCTACTATCAAAAGCCCGAGAACGGCATATTGATCGTCGCGGTGCGGCCCGCGAAGAACTGGACCGACGCGTTCACCTTCAACGTCGCGCCGGATCAGCTCGCCGCGTTCGCCAGGAGCCGCACCGCCGCGCTGGTCACGGAGTTCGCCGCCAGGAAGTACGGCTGGAAGATCGGCGACCACATCCCGCTCGTGAGCCAGATCGCCAATAAGGATCGCTCGACGACCTGGGCCTTCGACATCGTCGGCACCTTCACCGACAGCGATTTCACTCCCGGGCGCTACAAGATCCTGATCAACTACGACTACTACGACCAGGCCCGCCTCTCCTACGCGGGCACGGTGAACCACTTCAACGTGGCGGTGGCCGATGCCAGCCAGGCGGTGGCCGTGGCCGATGCGATCGACCGGTTGTCCCTCAACTCCTCCCACGAGACCAAGACCGAGTCGATACGCGAGCTCGCCCAGCAGCAGGTCCAGCAGATCGGCGATCTCGACTTCTTCGTCCGCGCTGTGGTGAGCGCGGTGCTTGCGGCACTGCTGTTCGGCACGGCCACGATGATGATGCAGTCGATCCGCGAGCGCATGCCGGAACTGGCCGTGCTGAAGACGATCGGCTTCACCGATCGTGCCGTATTCGCGCTCGTGCTCGCCGAGGCGGTGGTCGTGTGCATCGCGGCCGCGGCCTGCGGGCTGGCCTTGTCGCTGGCGGTCTTCCCCCTGGCGGCGCGCTTCGTCACCGCGCTCGCGATGCCGCCGGCGACCCTCGCGACGGGGCTGGCGCTCGCCGTCGGGCTGGCGATAGCGAGCGCGGCGATTCCGGCGGCCCGCGCGGCCCGGCTGCGCGTGGTGAGCGCGCTCGCGGCGCGCTAGCGGCGATGAACTTCCTGCGGCAATTCCTGGCGCTGCTGCGCATGAACCTCGAGGGGGAG
>JAGWMP010000084.1 GCA_028871705.1 Gammaproteobacteria bacterium | reverse complement strand
GCCCTGCAGCACGGCGACGTCATCACTGCCGGCCATCATCAGTTGCGATTCGTCGAAGAGGACGAAGCACAGCAGGATGAGTTCGAGAAGACCATGGTGATCCAGCCCTCGGCGCGTCCCGTCGAGAAGGTGCGGGCCGCGACCGAAGGCGCCGACAAGGTGTCCACGTCGCTCTCCGCCACCGGCCGCTCGCGCGCGCTCGCCGACGGCGCCGCCGCGGTGAAGAAAGCCAAGCTGCAGGTGCTCTCGGGCGCCTTCGCCGGCCGCGAGGTCGAGCTCAGCAAGGCGCTCACGACGCTCGGCAGACCGGGTGTGCAGGTGGCGGCGATCACGCGCCGCGCCGAGGCCTACTACATCGTGCACGTCGACAGCGGCAAGGAAGGCGATTTCCCGCTGCTCAACGGCACCCCCATCGGCGCCCAGGCGACCAAGTTGAACGACAACGACGTCATCCAGCTCGCCGGCGTCAAGATGGGATTCTTTCTGAATTAGACTCTCGCGTAGGCCCGCACCGGGAAGGAGCCCATCCCGCGCACCGGTGGCGGCACGGCGCTGAAGGTAAATCCGTCCGCCGGCAGCTGCTCCAGCCCACGCAGGTGCTCGACGATCGGGATTCCCGCACCGAGCAGGGTCGTGTGCACCGGGCGCTCGCCGTCGGCCGTGTCGTCGATATTGAGCGAGTCGATCCCGACCAGGCGCGCCCCCTCATCCTTGAGCCACTGCGCGGCCGTGGGGGTGAGGAACGGGTGCTCCTGCCCGTAGCGCTCGGTCCGCCAGTGCTGCGCCCAGCCGGTGTGCACCAGCACCGCCCTGCCCCGTACCTCGAGGCCGCTCAGCGCCGGCACGTCGATCGCGCGCGTGCCGGTGGCGCGCAGCACGATCGCCGGGAGGTCCGCGAGCTCCTCGAGCTTGAGTTGCGAGATGTCGCGGCCGTCGGCGTAACGGTGGAACGGGCTGTCGAGGTAGGTGCCGGTGTTGGCGACGAGGTCGATGCGCCCGATCTGGAAGGTGGTTCCCGCGGCGTAACGCCCGCCGGAGGCCTCGCGGCTCAGGAAATCGCACACGTGCGGCGCCGGAATTCCCGGGTACGTCGTCATGCCATCCTCGATGAGGTGGCTCAGATCGACGAAGCGCGCAGTATTCGAGGCGCGCGGCTCGCTGGCGTCGTGGCTCATGGGAGGGAGCATAGCCCGCCACCGCGGCGTGCCGTGAGGTGGTCCACGGCACTGGAGCGATCAGAAAACGACAGTCAGCGCAGCTCGAGCGGGACGCGCTGACTCACGCTGCAAAGAAGCTCGTAGGGGATGGTGCCGGCGTGGCGCGCAATCTCCTCGACCGGCAGCCCCGGCCCCCAGAGAAGCACCGCGGTGCCGACGTGCACCTCGGGGACCGCCGACACGTCCACCGCGATCATGTCCATGGAGACGCGGCCGACGATCGGGGCGTGCCGGCCGCCGATCAGCACGGGCGTGCCGGTGGGAAGGCCGCGCGGCAACCCGTCGCCGTAGCCGGCCGCGATGATGGCGATGCGCGTGTCGTGCGCCGCCTTCCAGGCGGCACCATAGCCAACGGTCTCGCCGGCCGTGATGCTGCGCAGCGCAATGACGGAGGACTCGAGGCTCATCACGGGGTCGAGACCCAGCTGCTCCGCCGTTCGGTCGGCGAAGGGCGAGGCGCCGTAGAGCGCGAGCCCGGGGCGCACCCAGTCGCAGTTGAGCTGCGCGCTGCCGAAGACGCCCGCGGAGTTGGCGATGCTGACCGAGTAGTCGAGGCCGCGCGTCGTCTCGCGAAAACGCCTGAGCTGCTCGTTGGTCATGTGCTCGGGCGGCTCGTCGGCGCAGGCGAGATGCGTCAGGAGGCGGATCTCGAGCGGCGCGCTCTTCAGGCGCCGCACGCGCTCGAGCGCCGCGGCGAACTCGCGCGGCGGAAACCCGAGGCGGTTCATGCCGGTGTCGATCTTGATCCAGAGCACGAAGCGGTGCGCGCCGCTCATTTCTTCCAGCAGCTCGACCTGCAGCGCATCGTGAACCACGAGATCGAAGCCGTGGCGCGCAGCCTCGAGCAGCTGCTCTGAGGTGAACACGCCCTCGAGCAGCACGATCGGCTGGGTGATACCCGCGGCGCGCAGCGCCAGTCCCTCTTCCAGCCGCGCCACCGCGAAGGCATCCGCGTCCGCCAGCGCGAGAGCGGTGGGTACGAGTCCGTGGCCGTAGGCGTTCGCCTTGACCACGGCCATGACGCGCGCGCGGCGCGCGCGCTCGCGGATGGTGTTGAGATTGTGACGGAGCGAGCGCGGCTCGATGACGGCGCGGATCAGCCGGCTCACCGCAGCACGCCCTCGGCGTAGGAATCGGATGCGTAGTTGGCGAAGCGCGTGTACTGGCCCTGAAAGGTCAGGAGGAAGGTGCCGATCTCGCCGTTGCGGTGTTTGACGAGGTCGATCTCCGCGATGCCCTTTTTCGTGGTGTTCTTGTCGTAGACCTCTTCGCGGTAGATGAGCAGGATCATGTCTGCATCCTGTTCAATCGCACCAGAGTTATGAGTCACGATGCCATCCGCGAGCCAGTTGGCTGGACCCGGCACGGTGAGATCAAACACATCCTCATCGCCCTCGGAAGTGATCGCGAGTACCCGATCCCAGCAGAGATCGGAGCTCGCTCGGGTCTCCAGGTCCTCTGGATGCAGGGCCTCGGAGTAGTCCGCCGCCGCTATGCCATTCAGCGCGACCCTGAAATTAGGAAACGCGCCCCGCAGAATCACGCGCATGCTCGTCGTCGCTTGCCGATGGACGCTCCGGATACGCATCTGCGCACGCCCAGCGCGTTCCGCAGCAACACGGGCAAGTGCCAGGCGATCTCCCAGCCTGAGTGCGCCGACCGTGGTCCAGCCTGGGCCCGCCAGCAGTTTGTGCTCCGCCGTCGCCCGAATCGACCTGCCGCTCGCCAGCTGCACCTTGAAGATCGGGCGGCGACCGACCTTCCAGACCTTGTCGGAGCGCGCACGAACCAGCCGCTGCCGATCATCCAGCGCCCAAACCTCGGGCTCAGTACCGATGAGGTTTGCAATCGGCTCACGGCGGCCGTTGGCAAGACACACCAGGGTGTCCCCCGTAACGCACTCACGAAGATCCGACATCACCGGCTTCTTGTGCTCGCGCTGCTCCACACCGCGATTCAACTGCGACAGCGCGATCACCGGCACCTGCAGTTCTTTCGCGAGCGCCTTGAGGCCGCGCGAAATCTCCGCGATCTCGGTGGCGCGATTCTCGACCGTGCCCGGCACCTGCATGAGCTGCAGGTAGTCGACCACGACGAGATTGAGCCCATGCTCGCGCTTGACGCGCCGCGCGCGGGCGCGCAGCTCCGTCGGATTCAGCGCCGGCGTCTCGTCGACGAAGATCTTCGCCTCCGAGAGCTGGCTGGTGGCGCCCGTAATGCGCACCCAGTCCTCATCCGAGATGTTCCCGCTGCGCAGGCTCGAGAGCGGCACGCCGCCGACCGACGCCAGCATGCGCGTGATCACCTGGTCGGAGGGCATCTCCATGGTGAAGATCGCCACCGAGGCACGCGTGCCGGGATGCACCGCGGCATACTCCGCCATGTTCACGGCGAGCGTCGACTTACCCATCGAGGGACGCCCGGCGATGATGATGAGATCCCCGGGGCGCAGTCCTCCGGTGATCTTGTCGAAGTCGGTGAACCCCGTGGGCAGTCCGCGCAGCTTGTCGGGGTTGGTGTGCCACTCGTCGATCTGATCGATGACCGCAGGCAGCAGGTCGCGCACCGGGCGCGCGCCATCGCGGCCGCGGAACGAGCCGTCGGCGATCTCGAACACGCGCTGCTCGGCGCGATCGACGAGATCGCGCGCCGTGGTGCCGTCGTTGTTGTAGACAGCCGCGGCGATCTGCGTGCCCGCCTGGATGAGCTGGCGCATCAGCGAGCGCTCGCGGACGATCTGCGCGTAGGCGCGCACGTTGGCCGCGGTCGGGGTATCGCGTGCGATGGAGCTCAGGTAAGCAAGGCCGCCCGCCTTCTCGAGCGCGCCGGAGCGCTCGAGGTAACCGGCGACGGTGACGGCATCGCAGGGCTTGCCCTCGCCGGCCACGGCGGCGATGCCGCTGAAGATGGCCTGGTGATCGGGGCGGTAGAAATCCTCCTCGCACACCACGTCCGCCACCTGGTCCCAGGCGCTCGGATCGATGAGGAGGCCGCCGAGCACCGCCTGCTCGGCTTCGACCGAATGCGGCGGCGCGGGCGCGTCGAGCAGAGCGACCGAGCCCGAATCACGCGCCTTGGCGGAACCGGTCACGGGCTCTCCTTGGGACTACTCTTCGGCGACGATCGATACCGCCAGCGGCACGTCGACATCGGCGTGCAGATGCAGGTTGACCATGTGCTCGCCCACGGTGCGCAGCGGCCCCGTCGACAGGCGCACCTCGCTGCGCTCGATCTTGAAGCCGGCCTGGTTGCAAGCCTCGGCGATATCCGCCGTGCCGATCGAGCCGAAGAGCTTGCCTTCGGTGCCGGCCTTCGCGCGAATGGTGAGCTTGAAGTCCTTCAGCGCCGCGGCGCGCTCGCCCGCGGACTCGAGGTGCTCGCGGGCCGCCTTCTCGAGCTCGGCGCGGCGCGCCTCGAAGCGCGCGATATTCTCGGGCGTGGCCAGTGTGGCCTTGCCCTGGGGCAGCAGGAAGTTACGCCCGAAGCCCGAGCGCACCTTGACGCGATCGCCGATGTTGCCGAGGTTGGCGACTTTCTGAAGCAGGATGACTTGCACGGCCGCGCCCCTTTAGTGCTGGTCGGTGTACGGCAGCAGCGCGAGGAAGCGCGCGCGCTTGATCGCGACCGCCAGCTGCCGCTGGTAGAAGGACTTGGTGCCGGTGATGCGGCTAGGAACGATCTTGCCCGTCTCGGTGACGTAACCCTTGAGCGTGGCGAGATCCTTGTAATCGATCTGCTTCACGCCCTCGGCGGTGAAGCGACAGAACTTCTTGCGTCGTGAGAAGCGGCTGCCGCCGCCGCCCCCGCTGTGCCCTCTGGACATTGCCATGGATCAGATCCTCGAAAATTCGTTTGAGTGTAGACGGATTCAGGCGTTGTCGGACGCCGAATTGTCGTCGTCGTCGGCGCTCACCGGAGCGTCTTCGCGGGAGCGCTCGCGGCGCGGCCGGGCGCCCTCGCCCTCCTCGTCCGCGGCCTTGGCCATGGGCGAGGGCTCGGTGACGGCGGCGTCCATGTTCACGACCAGGTGCCGCAGCACCGCGTCGCTGAAGCGGAAGGCGCCGGTGAGCTCATCGAGCGTCTTCTGATCGGTCTCGACGTTCATGAGCACGTAGTGGGCCTTGTGCACCTTGGCGAGCGGATAGGCGAGCTGCCGGCGGCCCCAGTCCTCGAGGCGATGCACGTGGCCGCCGCCCGAGGCGATCATGCCCTTGTAGCGCTCGATCATGGCGGGCACCTGCTCGCTCTGATCGGGATGCACGAGAAAAACGATTTCGTAATGCCTCATCCAAGTCTCCTTACGGGTTGAGCCGCCCGGAGTTAAGGCTGTACCGGTGCGGCAAGGAGTCACGTCGCTTCAAGGCTTTTTCGCTCGCCCGAGCAGACGCCCCATCGGGTTCGAAGGGGCGCGAAGGATACTCAAAGGGCGCCCGCCGTGCAATCCCCGGGAGTGCTTCTTGTGCTTTACGATCAATAACTTGGATCGCGCCTTTCGATCAAGGACTTACATCGGAGATGTCCTCGCACGGCTCCTTTATATAGACGCAAAGGCATCAGCCCCCGAGATTCTCCTGCACCTGACGCCAGGCAAGCTCCGCGGTCTCGCGCGCCCGCTCACCCGCCTCGCGCGCGTGGCGGCTCGCCGCCGTGCCTTCGAGCACACGCTTCATGATGCCCTGGCGGATGCAGGCGATGCGGAAGAGGTTGTAGGCCATGCAGAACTCCCAGACCGGAGGTGCGATCGGGGCGCGCCCGGTGCGCCGGCAGTAGGTCGCGACGTACTCGGCCTCCGTCGGGATGCCCAGCGCCGCCAGGTCGACGCCCTTGAGCCCCGGGATCTCCCCCGCTGCGACCCGCCAGAGCATGACGTGATAGGAGAAGTCCGCGAGCGGATGCCCGAGAGTCGAGAGCTCCCAGTCGACCACGGCGAGCATGCGCGGCGCATCGGGGGCGAAGATCATGTTGTCGATGCGGTAGTCGCCGTGCACCAGGGACGTCTCATCCCCGGGAGGGATGTTCTGCGGCAGCCAGACAAGGAGCTTCTCCATCGCCTCGATCGGCTCGGTCTCGGAGGCGCGGTACTGCCTGCTCCAGCGGGCGATCTGCCGCGCGAAATAGTTGCCGGGCTTGCCGTAGTCGGCGAGTCCGAGGCGCACGAAGTCGGCCGAGTGCAGCGCCACCAGGACGCGGTTCATCTCATCGTAGATCGCGGCGCGCTCTTCCCGGGACATGCCGGGAAGCCGCGGGTCCCAGAAGTTGCGCCCGCGCACGTAAGCCATGACGTAGAACATGCTGCCGATGACGCTCGCGTCCTCGCAGAGGCAGATCGGCTCAGCCACCGGCACGCCCTGCCCGAAAAGTGCGCGGGTGATGCGGAACTCGCGGTCCACGGCGTGCGCCGAAGGCAGGAGCTGCCCCGCGGGCTGGCGCCGCAACACACATTGCCTGCCCTGGCTGGTCGTGAGCAGGAAGGTGGGATTCGACTGGCCGCCGCGGAACATCTCGACGGTTAGCGGACCTTCGAACCCCGCGACGTGGCTTTCGAGGTAGCGCGCCAGCGCCGCCTCATCGAAGCGCTGCCGGTTGGGGACCGGCATGGTGCCGGCGAATTCCTGGCCGAGCATGTCAGGGATGCTTGGCGAGCTCGAGCCTGCCGATCTGGTTGCGATGCACTTCGTCCGGACCGTCGGCGAGACGAATGGAGCGCGCATGGGCGTAGGCGCTCGCGAGCTCGAAGTCCTCGCACAATCCCGCCGCCCCGTGCGCCTGGATTGCCCAGTCGGTCACCTGGCAGGCGGTGTCGGCGGCGGCAATCTTGATCATGGCGATGTCGGCGCGCGCGGCCTTGTTGCCCACCGTATCCATGAGCCAGGCGGCCTTATAGACCAGGAGCCGCGCCTGATCGATGCGGATGCGGGATTCGGCGATGCGCTCGAGCGTCACCGACTGCTCGGCGACGGGGCGGCCGAATGCGGTGCGTGCCTTGACGCGGCGGCACATCTTCTCGAGCGCGCGCTCGGCCACGCCGATCAGGCGCATGGCGTGATGGATGCGCCCCGGACCCAGGCGCCCCTGTGCGATCTCGAAGCCGCGCCCCTCGCCGAGCAGCAGGTTCGCCGCCGGCACACGCACGTCGCGGAACTCGATCTCCATGTGCCCGTGCGGCGCATCGTCGTAGCCGAACACCGGCAGGTGCCGGAGGATCGTGATGCCGGGCGTCTCGCGCGGTACGAGGATCATCGACTGCTGGCGATGCGCCGGCGCGCCGGGGTCGGTCTTGCCCATGAAGATGAAGAGGCGGCAGCGGGCGCTGCCGGCGCCGGACGTCCACCACTTGCGGCCGTTGATGACGTACGAGCCGCCGTCGCGGACGATCGAGCTCTCGATGTTGGTCGCATCGCTCGAGGCGACGCGTGGCTCGGTCATGGCGAAAGCCGAGCGGATGGTGCCCTCGAGCAACGGCTCGAGCCACTGGCGCTTCTGCTCGGGCGTGCCGTAGCGTTCGAGCGTCTCCATGTTGCCAGTGTCGGGCGCGGCGCAGTTGAACACCTCGGCCGACCAGACGACGCGCCCCATCACCTCGCACAGCGGCGCGTACTCGAGATTGGTGAGACCGGCGCCGCGGGTCGACTCGGGCAGGAAGAGATTCCACAGCCCCGCCGCCCGCGCCTTTTTCTGCAGCTCGGCGATGAGCGCCGGCTCCGCCCAGCGATCGCCCGCATCGCGCTCCTCACGGTAACGCTGCTCGTTGGGATAGACATGCTCGTCCATGAAGGCACCGAGCCGTTGCAGGCAGTCCTTGCTTCGTGCGCTCAGCTCGAAATCCACGCTGTCACTCCTGCCGCTGCCAGCGGCCCCGCTGGCGCGCGGCTTCGTAGAGCAGCATGCCGGCGGCCACGGAAACGTTGAGACTCTCGACCGCGCCGAGCTGCGGCAGCCGCGCGAGGAAATCGCAATTCTGGCGCGTCAGTTGCCGCAGGCCCGCGCCTTCGGCGCCGAGCACCAGCACCACCGGGCCCTTGAGATCCACGCCGTCGGCTGATTTGTCCGCCGCGGGATCGGCGCCCACCACCCAGAATCCGGATTCCTTGAGGAGTTTCAGGGTGCGCACCAGGTTGGTCACCGCCACGACCGGTGTGGTCTCCGCGGCGCCCGCCGCCACCTTGCGCACCGTGGGCGTCAATTGCGCCGCGCGGTCCTTCGGCACGATCACTGCGAGTGCGCCGCAGGCATCCGCGGTACGCAGGCAGGCACCGAGATTATGGGGATCCTGCACGCCATCGAGCGCGAGCAGCAAGGGCGTGCTGTCGCTTTGCAGCGCCGTCAGGAGCTCATCCTCGGTCCACGGCGGCAGCGCACTGATGTCCGCCGCGACCCCCTGATGCACCACGTCCCCGAGGAGGCGCTTGAGAGCCTGAGTGTCGACGCGCTCGATGCGCCGCTCGTGCCGCTGCGCGAGCTCCTCGATGCGGCGCACGCGCGGATCGTCGCGCCGCTCGGCGAGACGCACGAGGTGGACGCGCTCGGGATGGCGCTCGAGCATCGTGCGCACCGCGTGCAGACCGTAGATGGTTTCCGCGGCCTTCAGGCCTAAGCCTCCTCCGCCAGCGTGAGATCGATCAGTCCCTCGATCGGGTTCACGGCGGTCACGACGACGCGCACGTGGCTGCCGGTACGCAGCCGCCGTCCGCTGCGCTTGCCGCGCCAGGCGTGGCCGTCATCCTCCATGACGTACTGATCGTCGCGCAGATTATCGAGATGCAGCAGTCCATCGACCGCGGCATCGAGGATCTGCACGAAGCAGCCGAACTCGACCACCGTGGTAATGAGGCCGCGGAAGGTCTGCCCTATGCGCTCCTTGAGATAAGTGCACTTGAGGAAGCTCGACACGTAGCGGTCCGCCTCGTCGGCGCGCTTCTCGAGCTTCGAGGTGCTCTCGCCGAGAGAGCCGAGCTGGGCGTTCTCGTAACGCACCGCCGAGCCGCCCTTGGCCCCGATCAGGCTCTTCAGCGTGCGGTGTACCACGAGATCCGGGTAGCGGCGGATCGGCGAGGTGAAGTGCGCGTAATGCGTGAGCGCGAGCCCGAAGTGGCCGATGTTGGTCGGCTGGTAGACCGCCTGGGGCATGGCGCGGATCACGAGAGACTCGACGAAGGCGCGCTCGGAAGCATCCGGCACACGCCGCGCGATCGCCTGCAGGTCGCGGGTGGTCACGGTCTGCGGGATGCGCGCATCGATCCCGAGCGCTGCGAGCGTGCTCGAGAGCCGCTCGAGCTTCTCCTCCTCGGGTGTGCCATGCACCCGGTAGAGAGTCGGCTCGTGTGCTTTCTCGAGCGCCTGTGCCACGGCCACGTTGGCGAGGATCATGCATTCCTCGATGAGCCGGTGCGCATCGTTCCGCGCCCGCAGCTCGATCGCGCGCACACGCTCGGCCTCGTCGATCACGAACTCCGCTTCCGCCGCGTCGAAGTCGAGCGCGCCGCGGCGGCTGCGCGCCTTGTAGAGCGCGCGGTAGACGTCGACCAGCACCAGGAGCTTGTCGGTGAGGGGACCGAGCTGAGCGCGCGCGGCGGGCTTGCCCTGGAAGAGCGCCTCGTTGGCGAGCGTGTAGGTGAGGCGCGCCGCCGAGCGCATGACTGCCGGGTAGAAGCGCGCGTCTTTCAGCGCACCATTGTGACTCACCACCATGTCGGCCGCGAAGCACAGGCGATCGACGTGCGGCGCGAGCGAGCACAGATGGTCCGAGAGCGCGGTCGGCAGCATCGGCAGGACGCGCGTCGGGAAGTACACCGAGGTACCGCGCAGCTGCGCCTCCGCATCCACCGCCGATCCCGGCCGCACGTAATGGCTCACGTCGGCGATGGCGACGATCAGCCGGAAGCCCGCCGGATGCGGCTCGGCGTACACCGCGTCGTCGAAGTCGCGCGCGTCTTCGCCGTCGATGGTGACGAGCGGCAGCGTGCGCAGATCCATGCGCGAGTTCGCTTCGCGCGGGTCCACCTGCTCGCCGCAGGCCTGCGCCTCGCGCAGCGCCGCCGCGGGAAACTCCTGCGGCAGGTCGAAGCGCGCGATGGAGGATTCGGTGGCGAGTTCCACCGGACGGTCGGGATCGAGGCGCTTGAGAACCGCGGCCTGCGCCGCCGACGCCGAGCCGGCGTGCCGGGTGATCTTCGCGATGACCCAGTCGCCCGAACGAGCGCCGTGAAGATCCGCCGGCGCCACCACGCAGCGCAGCTGCAACCGCCGGTCGACGGCGTTCACCCAGGCACTGCGGCCGAGCACCTCCACCGTACCGAGGAAAGCACTGACGCCGCGCTCGAGCACCTGCTGGACCGCGCCCGACCAACGGCCCGAGCCGTCGCGCGTCAGCTTCACCCGTAAGCGATCGCCGTGCATCACGCCGCGCATCTCAGGCGGGGGGAGGAACACACTCTCCTTGAGCCCTTCCACGCGTACGAAACCGTAGCCGGCCCGGTTCGCGCTCACGGTTCCCTCGGCGGTGGAGCCCGTCTTGAAGTGCGAGCTCGACGCCGCGGACGCGCCGTGAGGCGTCTTGCCTCCTGCGGCGCGCTGCGAGCGCTGACCGCCCGGTGCGCCCTGCCTGGAAGCGTGGCCGTGCGACTTGCCGCGGTGCGCCTTGGGCGCGGCGCGCTCGTGACGGTCGCGACGCCCCGACTTGCCTCTACCGGACTTCAATTGACAGCCTCAGGAGCCGTGCGTACATTGCGCGGCCTTCCTCACCTGCCCGGGTGGCGGAATTGGTAGACGCACTAGTTTCAGGTACTAGCGGGTAACTCCGTGGAGGTTCGAGTCCTCTCCCGGGCACCAGATCTCTTTTCTGCATACTTTTCAATTGGTTCTGAGTCCGAGACAGGACTCGAACTTTCGCGCGCATCATAGATGATTCTTCTATAAGAACGCAGCACGGGTTGAGAGCGGCGATCGTCAGAGGCCGCCATCTACTAGCGCTTCTGAGGGAACCTAGCGAAGCACTCGTAGCGGGTAATTCTAAGTTCGAGTCCTGAAGGTTCGGTTCCCGTGCAGCGTGCGCATAGTGGGTCGGGAATAGGCGAACTCATGATTTAGAGGCGCTTGCCAGAGCACCGTTGCGCTCCTCGCCATAAAGCCGTGGCGCGTAATTCGAACAGGGTTCGAGTCCTTCGACCTCCGCGGACGTTCGCTGACTTCCGTTCAAGCGCGTCGGAGTGCGGCGCCAAACTCGGGGACTTCTGACTTAGGACGCTCCCGGGCCAGAAGCGGACGTTTATTCCCGCCTGCGCGGTTTCCCGAGAGCGGTCGTTGCGGCACTCCGTGGCGCGCATGTTTGAGCCGTGAGGGGCTTGCCCTCGAAAGCAAGCGGGCCCTCGCGCGCTTTCAGTGATATATCCCACAGAAATACATCTTGTGGGATATCGCCCC
>JAGWMP010000340.1 GCA_028871705.1 Gammaproteobacteria bacterium | reverse complement strand
TACAAGGGCGAGCCGACGCGTCTGGTGGTCGGCGCGCGCAACGTGTTCCGCGAGTACTGCACCGTCAACCGCGGCACCACCCACGACGCCGGTGTCACGCGCATCGGCAACGACAATCTGCTGATGGCCTGCGCGCACGTGGCGCACGACTGCACGGTCGGCAACAACACCGTGTTCGCCAATGGTGCGGTGCTCGGCGGTCACGTCGAAGTGGGCGACTGGGTGATCCTCGGCGGGCTTTCCGCCGTGCACCAGTTCGCCAAGGTCGGAGCGCACGCCTTCCTCGCCGGCGGCGCCATGGTGCGCCGGGACGTGCCGCCGTACGTGATGGTGTCGGGGGACCCGGCCGCGCCTCATGCGGTGAATTCCGAGGGCTTGAAGCGCCGCGGTTTCAGCGAGGATCAGATCCGTGCGATCCGCGATGCGTACCGGATCCTCTACCGCTCGGACCTGGGGCTCGCCGAGGCGCTCGAGCGCCTCGAACCCCTCGCCGTGCAGCGTCCCGAGATCCGCGCGTTCGTCGACTTCATCCGGGGCGCGACGCGCAGCATCGTGCGATGAAGGCGCTGCCGGCGGGCACCGACGCCGCGGCGCCGCTGCGCGTTGCGATCGTCGCGGGCGAGCATTCCGGGGATCAGCTGGGCGCGGCGCTCATCGAGGCGCTGCGCGCGCGGGTGCCGCGGCTTCAGTGTTTCGGCGTCGCGGGGCCGAAGATGGTCGCGGCCGGCTGCGAGGCCTGGGCGGGGGCGGACAGTATCGCGGTCATGGGCCTCGCGGAAGTCGTGCGGCACCTGCCGCGGCTGCTCAGGCTGCGGGCCGGGCTCACGCGGCGCTTCCTCGCGGCGCGGCCGGATGTCTTCATCGGTATCGACTCGCCCGAGTTCAATCTGACGCTCGCCGGCAGGCTCAAGCGCGCCGGCATCCGCACCGTGCAGTACGTGAGCCCCCAGGTGTGGGCGTGGCGGCAGGGGCGGGTGCGCACCATCGGGCGCGACTGCGACCTGGTGCTGTGCCTCCTGCCCTTCGAGAGCGCCTTCTATGCCGAGCACGCGGTGCGCGCCGAGTTCGTCGGTCACCCGCTGGCCGACCAGATCCCGCTCGAGGTCGACCGCGGGGCGGCACGTGCCGCGCTCGGGATCGCCGCCGATGCCCGCGTGGTCGCGCTGCTCCCGGGCAGCCGCATGTTCGAAGTGGCGCACCTGGCGGCGCCGTTCATCGCGGCCACGGCCTGGCTGCGTGCGCGCCGGCCGGAGCTGCAGTTCATCGCGCCGATGGCCTCGGCGGCGCTGCGCGAGCGCTTTGCGAAGGAACTGGCGCAAGGCGCGGAAAATACGGGGATTCGACTGGTCGACGGCCAGGCCCAGCGGGTGCTGGCGGCGGCGGATGTGGTGCTGGTCGCCTCGGGTACCGCGACGCTGGAGACCCTGCTCTCGGGCAAACCCATGGTGGTGGCGTATAAGGTGAGCTGGCTCACCTACTTTCTGGTGCGCACACTCGGGCTCGTCAAGGTGCCGTACTTCTCGCAACCGAACCTGCTTGCCGGGCGGCGCCTGGTGCCGGAGTTCGAGCAGCGGGCGGTCACCGGCGCGGCGCTCGGCGCGGCGCTGCTGCGTGAGCTGGAGGCGCTCGCGGACCCGGCGGCGGCCGCGGCGCTGCACGCCGAGTTCACGCGCATCCATCGGGAGCTGCGCCGCGGCGGCGCGACGCGCGCGGCGCAGGCGGTGCTCGAATGCCTCGGGCCCCGATGAGGGTGCGGCGGCGCATCGCCGGGGTCGACGAAGCGGGGCGCGGGCCGCTCGCCGGCCCCGTGGTCGCGGCCGCGGTGATCCTCGATCCGCGCCGCCGCATCCGCGGACTCGCCGACTCGAAGGTTCTGCCGCCCGAGGAGCGCACGCGCCTCGCGGGACTGATCCGCGGGCGCGCGCTCGCCTTCGGCGTCGGTTGGGCGGATCGCGAGGAGATCGATTCGCTCAACATCCTCGGGGCGACGCTGCTCGCCATGCGGCGCGCGCTGCTCGCGCTGCCGGTATGTCCGACGCACATCCAGATCGACGGCAACCGCTGTCCGTGCCTCGAGGATCTGGCTCCCGGGTGC
>JAGWMP010000339.1 GCA_028871705.1 Gammaproteobacteria bacterium | reverse complement strand
TCCCAGCCGCCGCCGGCGGACCTGAAAAGCCTGTGTCACATCGATGTGAAGGGCGACCTCAAGGACGAGTGGCGCCGGCTGCCCGTGGCCGAGAGCTCGGTCACGGAGCATCACTTTGCCGCGGGCGGCAAGGCATTCGACTACACCGCCACCGCCGGCACGCTCATCGTGCGCGACGACGAGGACAAACCGATCGCGAGCATTGGTTACGTGGCCTATACCCGTAAGCCCGGCAAGGATGGCGAGCTGCGCCCCGTCACCTTCGCGTTCAACGGCGGCCCCGGCTCATCCTCGCTGTGGCTGCACATGGGAGCGCTGGGTCCGAGACGCGTGGTACTGAACGACCCCAATCCGGCCCCGGCCGCGCCCTACCGCACGGTGGAGAACCAGTACGGACTTCTCGACAAGAGCGACCTGGTGATGATCGACCCGGTGGGTACGGGGCTCTCGCACGCCGTCTGTAACCACAAGGACGACGAATTCTGGGGCGTCGATCCCGACATCGACTCCATCGGGCGCTTCATCGCCCAGTACGTGAGCGACAACGACCGCTGGACTTCACCGAAATACCTGCTGGGGGAGAGCTACGGCACCACCCGCGGCGCCGCGATCCTCAACTGGCTGCGCGCGCGCCGCTCGCTCGAGTTCAACGGCCTGGTCCTGGTGTCGGTGGCGACCGATATCGAGGCGATCTTCGCGCAGCTGCCCGGTAACGATCGGCCCTACTCGGTGTATCTGCCGGCCTACGCGGCGGTCGCCTGGTATCACAAGGCGCTGCCGCAGCAGCCGGCCGCGCTCGAGCCATTCCTCGCCGAGGTGCGCGCCTATGCGATGGGACCGTACACCGCGGCGCTGCTGAAGGGCGATGCGTTGAGCGATGCCGAGCGCGACGCGGTGGCCGAGCAGCTGCATGCCTACACCGGGCTTTCCACCGAGTACCTCAGGTTCGCCAACCTGCGCGTCTCGGAGAGCATGTTCGATCAGGAGCTGCTCAGGAAGCAGCGCAAGACCGTGGGCAGGATCGACGGACGCTTCGTCGGACCCACCCAGGATCAGCTGGCGCGGGACATGGAGTACGACCCACAGCTGTCAGCCATCGGCGCCGCCTTCACCGCCGCCTTCCTCGACTACTACCACGGCGATCTCAAGTTCGGGCAGGGCAAGTCCTACTTCACCACCAACTTCGGCATCGGCGGCAAGTGGAAATTCACGCACCAGACCGATAACGGCGAGCAGCCGATCGTCAACTCGGGTGTCGACCTCGCGCAAGCCCTGGTGCAGGACCAGAACCTGAAGGTGCTGGTGCTGAACGGCTACTTCGATCTCGCCACGCCGTTCTCGGCGACCGAGTACATGATGACGCACTTAGGCATACCGCCGTCGGCGAGCGCGCGCATCCAGATGAAGTACTACGAGGCGGGCCACATGATGTACATCCATCCGCCCTCGCTCGAGCGGATGAAGAAGGATCTCGACGCCTTCATCGACTCGACGTCGCACCCGTGACCGGCAGCACCATCTGGGCACGGAGGCCCGGATGGTTGTCGAGGAGCTCGAGCACGCCGCCGTGCAGCCGCGCCACGGCGTCCACGATCGAGAGGCCGAGTCCCACGCCCGGCGTGCCGCGGCTGGCGTCGCCGCGGAAGAAGCGCTCGGTGACCTTGGGTTTGTCGGCGGGCGCGATGCCCGGGCCGTTGTCGGCCACCTCGATGGCGACCGAGCCGTCGGGGCGCGGTCCGACGCAGACGCGGATCGCGCCGTGCTCGGGCACGCACTTCAATGAGTTGTCGATGAGGTTGCTCAGTGCCTGGGCGAGCAGCACCGGGTCGCCGGCCACGGCGGCGACGGCGCGCGTCTCGAACGAGAAGCTGACGCCCTTCTGCTCGGCCGCGGGCTCGTAGAACTCGACCACCTCGGCGGCGACGCGCGCGGCGTCCACTTCCACGAAGCCCGAGCGGCGCGCGCCGGTGTCGAGCTCCGCGAGGCGCAGGAGAGCTGCGAAGATCCGCATGACGCGGTCGACGTCGGCGACCGCACCCTCGATCTCGGCGAAGGTCTCGGCGGGCTCGGGACGCGTGAGGATGAGCTCCTCGAGG
>JAGWMP010000083.1 GCA_028871705.1 Gammaproteobacteria bacterium | reverse complement strand
CTGCCCACTCCGATGTCACCCGTCCTCGAGCTCGCCGAGAACCTGATCGCCCGGCGCTCCGTGACCCCCGCGGATGAGGGTTGTCAGCAGTTGATCGGCGAACGGCTCGCCGCCCTCGGGTTCAGCCTCGAGGCACTGCGCTACGGCAACGTCGACAATCTCTGGGCGCGGCGCGGCACAGGCGGGCCGGTCTTCTGTTTCGCCGGACACACCGATGTCGTGCCCACGGGGCCGCTCGAAGAGTGGCGCAGCGACCCGTTTCAGCCGACGCTGCGCGAGGGCTTTCTCTACGGGCGCGGCGCCGCGGACATGAAGACGGGGCTCGCCGCCATGGTGACGGCCACCGAGCAGTTCGTGCGTGCCCATCCCGCCCACCGGGGCTCCATTGCGTTTCTCATCACGAGCGACGAGGAAGGCCCGTCGGTCGACGGGACGAAACGCGTCGCCGAAACCCTCGCCGCCCGTGGCGAGCGCATCGACTGGTGCCTGGTGGGCGAACCCTCGAGCGAGACGACCGTCGGCGACACCATCAAGGTGGGGCGCCGCGGGTCACTCAGCGGCCGGCTCACGGTGCACGGCGTGCAGGGGCACGTCGCCTACCCGCAGCTCGCGGAAAATCCCGTGCATACGCTCGCCCCGGCGCTGGCCGAGCTCACCCGCCAGGTCTGGGATGCGGGCACGGAGCACTTCCAGCCGACGACTTTCCAGGTATCCAACCTCAACGCCGGCACCGGGGCCCCCAACGTGATTCCGGGGGAACTCAAGGCGCGCTTCAACCTGCGTTACTCCCCGGTGCAGACGCTCGAGAGACTCAAGAGCACCGTCGAGGATGTCCTGCGCCGTCACGGCGTGCGCTACACGCTCGAGTGGTACGTGTCGGGAGAGCCCTTCTACACCCCGCCGGGGCTGCTGTCGGATGCGGTGGGAGCGGCGGTGGCCGAGGTCACCGGCAGCATGCCGAAGCTCTCGACCGGCGGCGGGACCTCCGACGGACGGTTCATCGCCCCCCTCGGCGCCCAAGTGGTCGAGCTCGGCGTGGTCAACACGTCCATTCACAAGGTGAACGAGTGCGCGCGGGTCGCGGACGTCGAGGCCCTCGAGCGCATGTATCTCAACGTGCTGCGGAAGCTTCTCGCCTGAAGTTGGCGAAGCTGCCGGGTACGCCGAGCAGCACCGCCGCAATCAGCACCCAGGCGGGCATGGCGAGCCCGAGGAAGGTCCAGTTGACCTCGCCACACTCGCCGCTGCCGCTCAGCACCCGGCGCACCACCTCGGTTACCGGCATGAAGCGCAGCATCATCTCGAGCGGCGCCCCGCAGGAGGGCAGCGTTCCGGGGGGCAGGCTCTGGATGTAGAGCTGCCGGGCGGCCACCGCCACGGTGAGGAGCGCGGCGAGCGCGATCAGAACGCCGTAAACGATGCGGCCGCCGCCGCGCGGGTGATGGAGCGCGGCGGCGAGAAATGCCAATCCCATGAGAATGACGCCGATGCGCTGGAAGATGCACAGCGGACACGGCTCCAACCCCAGGCCGTACTGGGCGTAGAGGGCGTAGGCCATGAGGGCCGCGCAAGCGAGAAAGCCCGCCAGGTTGACAAGACGCGTACGTGACATGGGGGTTCAGTCTAGCGGATCGGCGCTGTGGGTTAATACGGCTGACCAGGGCGCCGGAGGGGGCAGGCGCGGGGTGCCGGCCTGAGCTCATGCGCATAGCTCATGCGCATAGCTCATGCGCACCGGGCATGCGCATGGGCGCGCAGGCTGCAGCCAAAACGCGGGGCTCCCGGAGGCCACCCCCGAGGTGGCCAGCCTAGGGAGCGGCTCCTGCAGTGCCTGGACCAGCCCGCAGCTCTCGCTCGACGTCATCGAGGGAGGTGTGGCGGATATCCTTGCCATGCACCATGTAGATGACGTACTCGCTGATGTTCTTGGCATGGTCGCCGATGCGCTCGAGCGCACGCACCACCCACATGACGTCCAGTGCCCGGCGGATGGTGCGCGGGTCCTCCATCATGAAGGTGATGCTCTGGCGCTGGATCGCCTCGTACTCCTCGTCCACCAGGCGGTCCTGGCGCGCCACGCGCAGCGCCGATTCGACGTCCATGCGCGCGAAGGCATCGAGAGCGTCATGCACCATTTCCGAGACCACGCGCCCGAGGTGCTTGATCTCGCGGTACTTGTCCGCGGGGCGCTCCATGGTGGCGAGACGGGAAGCGATATAGCCGATCTTCTCGCCCTCGTCCCCGATGCGCTCGAGGTCGGTGATGGTCTTGATGATCGCGACGATGACCCGCAGATCGCCGGCGGCCGGTGCGCGGGTCGCGAGGATGCGGCTGCACTCGTCGTCGATCGCGACCTCCATGTTGTTCACCTGGTAGTCGTCCATTGCGACCGACTCGCCGAGGGAGCTGTCGCCCTCGACCAGCGCGGTGATCGCCTTCTGCAGCTGCTGCTCGACGAAGCCGCCCATACCGAGCACCTTGCTGCGCACGCGCTCGAGGTCCTCGTTGAAACGGCGCGAGATATGGTGGCTGAGATCGGCGGTTTCCATGGCGGCCTCTACCCGAATCACCCGGTCAGGCGGCGCGCGGCGAGCCGCGCGCTGATACGACCGATCATAACGGAAGTGCGGCCGACACGGGCGTTCGGTGCGCGGACCCTCACGCCGCGTCGGCGATGAGTCCGGCGGCGGCGCGCCGCGGAGCGGCAGCGGCATGCGGCCAGCGCAGCAGCTGCAACTCCCCGCCCGGGGCCTCGATGAGCGCCGAGCAGGACTCGACCCAGTCGCCCGTGTTGCAATAGAGCGTGCTGTCGATGTGGCGCAGATTCGCGCGATGGATGTGCCCGCACACCACGCCGTCGTAGCCTTGCGCCCGGGCGTGACTGGCGGCGACGCGCTCGAACTTCTCGATGTAGCGGACGCTGGTCGGGACGGCGAGCTTGATGCGCTCGGCGAGCGGCCAGTAGGCCTTGCCGAGCGCGCGGCGCAGGTTGTTGACCCGATCGCTGAGGCGTACGGTGACCTCGTAGAGCGCATCTCCCACGCGCGTGAGCCATGGCGGGCAGCTGACGATCCCGTCGAACTGATCCCCGTGCAGCACCAGCAGCCGCTCGCCGCGCGCCGTGCGGTGCACCCATTCGCGATGCACCTCGAACTCACCCTGGAGCATCTCCGCGAACACTCCGAGGCTTTCGTCGTGGTTGCCGGGAATGTAGACCAGCCGCGAGCCGGCGCGCCCGCGGGCGAGGAGCGTACGGATCACCTGGGTGTGCTCGGCAGACCAGAACACCCGCCGCGCGAGACTCAGCGCATCGACGATGTCGCCGACCAGCACGATGCGCTCGGCCTCGACGCCCGCGAGGAACTCGTTGAGCTCGCGGGCGCGCGCGTGGCGGTAGCCGAGATGGATGTCGGAAAGAAAGAGCGTCCGCACGTGCGTCCTGCCCGAGCGTCTCGCGTTGCCGTTTGCCATGCCGCGCCCACCCGTCCTGGCTCCTTGGTTGGGGCTAGGGTGGTACCGCCATATTTCTTGTGCATGACAGCACGAATAATGATTTCTTACGAATTTATAGGCTTGCGAGCCAAAGCTAAGCTGGTTCAGTAGTGAGAGCCGCGACCGGCGGCCTGGTGAGCCGCTCCGGCGGGAAGTGGCAGGTGAAGGTGCTGCCTTCCCCGAGGATGCTTTGCACCTCGAGCCGGGCGCCGTGCCGCTGCAGCACGTGCTTGACGATCGCGAGCCCGAGCCCCGAGCCGCCGGTGGCGCGCGAGCGCCCGGCATCGACCCGGTAGAAGCGCTCGGTGAGGCGCGGGATGTGCTCGCTCGGAATACCGAAGCCGGTGTCGCTCACCGCCAGATGCCCGCCCTCGGCATCCGTCCACCAGCGCATCTCGATCGAGCCCTCGGGCGGGGTGTACTTGGCGGCGTTGTCGACCAGGTTGGAGAACGCCGAATGAATCTCCGGGTCGTCGCCGATCAGCTGCGCCGTGGACTCGACGCGCACGCGCACCTCGTGCGGATGCACCGCCCGCGCCAGCACATCCTTGCGCAACAGCGACAGCAGCGCCGCCACGTCGATGGGCGCGCCACCCACGATCTCATCGGTCTCCTCGAGCCGCGAGAGCTCGAGCAGGTCGCGAATGATGCTGGTCATGCGCTCGGCCTGGCGGCGCATCTCCGCGACCGGTCCGGCAAGATCCGGATCGAGCGCCGGGTCCTGGCCGAGCGTCTCGAGGTAACCCGAGATCACGGTGAGGGGCGAGCGCAGCTCGTGCGAGGCATTGGCAACGAAGTCACGCCGCACCGCCTCGAGGCGCATCTGCCGCGAGACGTCGCTCACCAGCAGCAGCAGTTGCCCATCGCCATACGGGGCCACCTGGAGCGAGAGGTAGTTGTCCTCCCCTATGGTCGGGCGGATGACGACCGGATTGGAGTAATCCTGCCGGCCGAGGTAGCGCAGGAACTCAGGTTCCCGCAGCAGGTTGTCGATGCGCAGCCCGAGATCGGCGGTGCTGCGCAGCTCGAGCAGCTGCGCCGCCATGCGGTTGAACCATATGATTTCGCGCTGCGCGTTGAGGATGACGACGCCGTTCGGGAGTGCCGCGGTCGAGCGCTGCAGCTGACGCATCAGTTGCACGAAGCGCTGTTTGTGAAAGCGCTTGCGCCGGTGCAGGCGCACCACCTGGGCGATGATCTCGCCCCACACGCCGCCGACGTCCGGGGGATCGGCGTAGTTGCGGTGCCGCAGCCACCATTCCAGGCGAAAGAGGTTGGCGAGCACCCAGCCCAGGTGCACGGCCAGCGCCGCGGCAAGTCCGGCGCCGAGATTGCCGAACAACCAGCCGACGCCAAGGCCAGCCACCACCGTGGCCAGTACACGGCCGATGGTGAACCACCACATCTGTGTCGCGGGCTGCATCGACGCCCCGCCCTCTCCTAAAACCGTCCGGCGCCGCTAGACCGTTCGGGCGGAGAACCGGTAACCCGAGCCGCGGACGGTCTGCACGAAGCGATCGTACCCGAATTCCTCGAGCGCCTTGCGCAGGCGGCGAATGTGCACGTCGATGGTGCGCTCCTCGACATAGACGTTGCCACCCCAGATGCGGTCGAGCAGCTGATCGCGGGTGTAGACGCGTTCCGGATGCGTCATGAAGAACTCGAGCATGCGGTATTCGGTCGGTCCGAGCCCGACGGTGCGCGGACCCACCATGACGCGATGACTGCCCTGATCGAGCACCAGGCCCTCGAACTCGATGAGCTCGTCCACCCCGCTCGGGGTCGAGCGGCGCAGCACTGCATTGATGCGCGCGAGGAGCTCCCGGGGAGAGAAGGGCTTGGTGACGTAGTCATCGGCGCCGCCCTCGAGACCGGCGACCTTGTCGCCCTCTTCCGCCCGCGCGGTCAGCATGATGATCGGCAGCTCGCGCGTCTCGCGGTCGCGCTTGAGGGCCCGCGTCAGCTCGAGGCCGCTCATGTCAGGCAGCATCCAGTCGACCAGTACGAGGTCCGGACGCGTATCGGCGAGCGCGGCCCGGGCGGCGCGGCAGTCCTCGGCCTCGCGGACTTCGAAGCCCGCACGCTTCAAACCAAAGGCGATCATCTCCCGGATCGGGCGCTCGTCCTCGACGATCAGAACCTGTTTGGAGGGCATGGGGTGCCGCGTTGCGCTGTCTGGTGCGCGAGTATTACAGGGGTACTGTGTTGCAGATTCGTGACAGCTGCGCAAGCGCTTGTTTCAGTTCAATGACCTGCGGCAGGAGCCTGCACCACGCTGTCCCGGAGGTAGACCGGAAGGGCCATCTCGGGGTCGAGGACGCGTCCAGCGGCCACCTCATGAACCGCAAGGAGTGCGATCTCGGCCGCCCGCGGATACAGGACTTCGATCGCCGCAGCGCCGCCAGGTAGCAGATCCGTCAGCGGCGGATGTGCCGCGAACCCCGTGCCGGCGCCGAGGAGCTGCGCGTCCCCTTCCCACCCGGCCGGCAGGGCGACCTGCCCCGGGTCGCTGACGCGCTCGCTCCCCACCGGCGCCGCCGGATCGTCCGCGAAACGCCGGAAGCACGCCCAGTAGACCTCGCGCATGCGCGCGTCGTTGCACACCAGCACGCGCTGCGCGCCGGCCTGCGCGGCGAGGGCGCGGCAGGCCACGGCCCGCAGATCCGAGACCGGGACCACCGCAAGGCCCGCGCCGTAGGCAAGTCCCTGGGTGACGCTCGCCGCGAGCCGCACCCCGGTAAAGGAGCCGGGGCCGCGCCCGAAGGCGATGGCGTCCATGCCCCCCAGGGTCATACCCGCTTCCGCGAGCACCTCATCGATCATCGCGAGAATCGAGGCGGCATGACCGCGCTCGGCGAGCTGCTCGCGCACCGTGAGGTGTCCCTCGACGAGGAGCGCCGCCGAGCAATTTTCGGTCGCGGTGTCGAGTGCGAGGATTCTCATGCGAGGCTCACCGCGGCGCGCGGGGCGAGCCGGCGCAGGAAGCGGCGCACTTCGTCCTCTTCCTGCGTGACGGTCATCGGCGGCAGCGCCGCGAGAAACGCCCGTCCGTAGCTCTTGGCCGTCATGCGCGGATCGCAGATCACGACCGCCCCATAGTCATCCTCGCTGCGGATCAGGCGCCCCACGCCCTGCTTCAGGGCGAGTGCCGCCTCGGGCAGCTGGTAGTCGCGAAACGCGTTGCCGCCGGTCGCGTTCAGGTGCGCGATGCGCGCACGCACCAGCGGATCGTCCGGGGAGGCGAACGGCAGCTTCTCGATCACGACGAGGCGCAATGCCTCCCCCTTCACATCGACTCCTTCCCAGAAGCTCGCGGTCCCGAGCAGCACGCCATTGCCGTCGTCGCGGAACTCCTGCAGCAGCCGTTCGCGCGGCGCCTCGCCCTGTACGAACAGACGATGCGGTGGAGCCTCCCCCCAGCGCGCACGCAGCAGCCCCGCGCCCTGGGCGAGCGCGCGATGACTCGTGAAGAGCACGAACGCCCCGCCGCCCGCGGCTTCGATGAGGGGGAGCGCCGTGTCGATCACCGCGCCGACATAGCCGGGTGCGCTCGGCTGCGGCATCGCCGGCGGCAGATAGAGCACGCTCTGGCGCTCATGGTCGAAGGGGCTGTCGATGCGCAGCGTGGCGCAGCTGCCGATGCCGAGCCGCCCGGTGAAGTGCCCGAACTCCTCCCCGAGCGACAGCGTCGCGGAAGTGAAGATCCACGCACCGCGGCGCGCCTCGATCAGGGCGCGGAAGCGCCCCGAGATGTCGAACGGCATGAGACTCAGGGTGAACCCGCGCGCGTTGACCTCGAGCGCACGCGCGCCGTCGAGCTCATCGAGCGCAGCGATGCGCTCGAGGCCGGCGGCGATCTCATCGGCCCGGCCGCCGAGCTGCGCGGCTACCGCATCGTCGGCCCGCGCGCCGAGGGTTTCGCCGACGCCGGTGAGCGCGCGCGACAGATCCTGCGCCGCGCGGGCGAGGCCCGTGTCGCGCTCGCCCCAGGCGAGGCGCGTCGCGAGCATGCCGCCGCCGGAGGCCGCGGGCAATGCGGCACGCAGCGTCCGCAGGCTCTCCTCGACCGCGGCGAGCGCCTCGGCCAGCGCGGCGACATCCGCGGCGCAGCGCAGCTGCGGCTGCGCGTCCTTCAGCAGATTCTCGATCTGCCGGCTGCCGACGCTCGCGCCGAAGAACTGCGTGGCGAGATCCGGGATCTGGTGCGCCTCATCGAGGATCACCGCGTCCGCCGACCCCAGCAGGTCGCCGAAGCCGTCCTCCTTGAGCGCGAGGTCAGCGAGCAGCAGGTGATGGTTCACGATGACGACGTCGGCTTCGAGGGCCGCGCGCCGCGCGAGCGCGACGTGACAGCGCGAGATCTCGGGGCAGCGGGCGCCGAGGCAGACCTCGCGCGTGGCGGTCACCTGGCTCCACAGCGGATGTGAATCCGAGAGCCCGCGAACCTCGGCAAGATCGCCGCTCGTGGTGACTTGCGCCCAGCGCGCGATCCGGGTGAGGAGCGCACCGTGGCCGCGCGCGCGCGGCGCCGGCGCACCCTCCATGGCGAGCTGCTCGGGCGCATCCGCGGCCAGGCTCAGGCGGTGGCGGCACAGGTAGTTGGCCCGTCCCTTGAGCAGCGCCACCCGCGCCGGGCGGCCGAGGGCCGCGCCGACCAGCGGCACATCCTTCGAGTAGAGCTGATCCTGGAGCGTGCGCGTGCCGGTGGAGATGAGCACGCGCGCCCCCGACAAGAGCGCCGGCACGAGGTAGGCGAAGGTCTTGCCGGTTCCAGTCCCCGCCTCGACCACGAAGGTCTCGCGGTCGGCGAGCGCCGCGGCGACACGCTCGGCCATCCGCCGCTGCTCGTGCCGCACTCGAAAGCCCGGCAGCGCCCGCTCGAGCGGGCCCCCGTGGCCGAATATGTCCTGAAGATCGAGCATCGGCGCGTCAGTCGCAGGCCTGTCCGGCGGCATCCTCGCGTGCCATGCGGCGGCTGTCGAGACGCATATCCTTCTGAATTTACTGCAAAGAGCTACTCTAGCAGGGGGTCTCGTCCGGCCGCGATATACTTCGCGGTTTAGAAGAAGAGGAAGCCTTAAGGATGGCCGCCCCTGCGCACAAAATGACCCCTCTTCCCGAGCTCTGCCGCCCCGTGGCCGAATGGGTGAATACGGTCCGCGAGCTCACCCAGCCGCGCGCCATCCACTGGGTCGAGGGGACCGAGGCCGAGGCGCGCGAGCTGACCGCGCAGCTGGTGCGCAGCAAGGAGCTCACGGTCCTCAACGGCGAGCAATTCCCCGGGTGCCACCTGGCGCGCTCGGCGCCGAACGACGTGGCCCGCGTCGAGCACCTCACTTATATATGTACCCGCTCCCAGGAGGATGCGGGTCCGAACAATCACTGGATGGACCCGCAGCAGGCGCACGAGCGCATGCGCGGGCTGTTCCGCGGCTGCATGCGCGAGCGCACGCTCTACGTGATCCCGTACTGCATGGGCCCGCTCGACTCCCCGCTGTCGCGCCGCGGCGTCGAGCTCACCGACAGCCCGTACGTCGTGCTCAACATGCTGATCATGACGCGCGCCGGCCGCGCCGCGCTCGAGCTGATCGCGCGCGACGGCCGCTTCGTGAAGGGATTGCACTCGATCGGCGAGCTCGACCCCGAACGGCGCTTCATCATGCATTTCCCCGAGGAGCTCTCGATCGAGAGCTTCGGCTCGGGCTACGGCGGCAATGCACTGCTCGGCAAGAAATGCCATGCGCTGCGCATCGCGAGCTGGCAGGCGCGCACCGAGGGCTGGCTCGCCGAGCACATGCTGATCGTGGGACTGCAGAGCCCGCAGGGCGAGACGCACTATCTCGCCTGCGCATTCCCGTCCTCGTGCGGCAAGACCAATCTCGCCATGCTGATCCCGCCGGATTCGCTCCCCGGCTGGCGCGTGTTCACCGTGGGCGACGACATCGCCTGGCTGCATCCCGGCGCCGACGGGCGGCTGTGGGCGATCAACCCGGAGGCCGGATATTTCGGCGTAGTCCCGGGTACCAACGCGCAGACCAACCGCAACGCCTACGAGATGATCCGGCGCGACACGCTGTTCACGAACGTCGCGCTCACCGGCGACAACCAGCCCTGGTGGGAGGGGCTGCCGGCCGGCAAGCCGGTGCTCGACTGGCAGGGCCGCCCCTATGATCCGGCGCGCGGCCCCGCGGCGCACCCCAACTCGCGCTTCACGGTGTCGGCGAAGCGCAACCCGAGCTACTCGCCGCACAGCGAGGACGCGCGCGGTGTGCCGATCACCGCGCTGGTGTTCGGCGGGCGCCGCCGCGAAGTCGCGCCGCTCGTCTACGAGGCGCGCGACTGGCAGCACGGCGTGCTGGTCGGCGCCTCGCTCGCCTCCGAAACCACCGCCGCGGCGGTCGGCCAGGTGGGCGTGGTACGCCGCGACCCGATGGCCATGCAGCCGTTCTGCGGTTACAACTTCGGCGACTACTGGCAGCACTGGCTCGACGTCGGCGCGCAGCTCGCCCATCCGCCGCGCATCTACCACGTCAACTGGTTCCGCCGCGACCCCGGCGGCGCCTTCCTCTGGCCGGGTTTCGGTGAGAACCTGCGCGTGCTCGCCTGGATGCTGGATCGCTGCGCCGGCAGGGTGGGAGCGGCGGAGTCCGCCATCGGCCGCCTGCCGCGGCCGCAGGATCTCAACACCAACGGGCTCGCGCTCGCAAGCGGCGCACTCGAGTCGCTGTGCGCCATCGACGCCGCCATCTGGCGCAAGGAGCTCGCCGACATGCGCGAGTACCTGGGCCGTTACGGCAGCCGGCTGCCCGCGGCGCTGCTCGCGGAGCTGAAGACCATCGAGCAACGGCTCGGCTGAGCGCCGCGCGCCGGAGGGCGCGTCAGATTTCTTCGCAGCTGAAGCGGATCGTCTGCGGCGAGCCCTGCTCGGGCAGCCGCCCGAGCCCGATCATCCCCTGACCCTTGATCTGCAGGCTGTCGCGCCGCACGAAGGCCTCTTCACCGTCGGCGGTCTGCACGAAGGTCCCATTGGTGCTCTGGTCGACGAGCACGAACTTGTTGCGGCTGATCTCGATGCGCGCGTGCAGCCGCGAGATGAGGTTGCCCTTCACCACGACATCGTTGTCCTCGGCACGCCCGATGGTGACGCTCGAATGCCGCTCGTCGACCAGGAGCTCACGGTCCTCGGTACGCAGCCGCAGCCGCAGGCCGCGCGCCGGGCGCGCATCGCCGGCGATTCCGGGCACCATGCTGGTGACGTCCTCGGTCTGCCACAGCACCTCGTACAGCACCACCTCGTTCCCCTGGCCCTTGAGGGTGGCGATGTCGATCTGACGGCAGGCCGCGCGCCATTCGGGCGAGAGCTTCTCCACGGTCGCCGCGGTGGTCACGATCTGCCCGGCCTTCGCCTGACTCGTCATGCGGTTGGCGGTGTGCACGGCGGCGCCGAACACGTCGCGGTTCTCGAGCATCACGGGGCCGAAGTGACAGCCGATGCGGATCGAGACCGGCTGCCCGTCGACTTTCAGCTCCGCGTGACTGGAGATCTGCTGTTGCATCTGCGCTGCGGCATTCAGGGCCGCATCGGCCGTGGGGAAGGTCGCCATCACCTCGTCCCCCATGGTCTTGATGACCGTTCCCTGCCGCTGCTCGGTGGCGCTGCGCATCACGTCGATACAGGTCGCCACCATGTCGCGCGCGCGCAGGTCGCCCATGAGGTCGTAGAGCCGGGTCGAGCCAACGACGTCGGCAAACAGAATGGCGAGCTCGATGTCCTTGCCCATGAGTGCGGCCCGATTATACGCAATGGCCCCCGGGCCGCTAGAAGCAGGCCCCGGGGACAGCGCTCCGCGGTACCTACGGCCGCGCGGCCGCGGGAATGGCCTGCCGCAACAGCTCCGGGCCCGCCCCCGCGAGGCGCGCTCCCTCGCTGAGGATCCGGCGAAAATCCCGCGCGCCGGGCTCACCGCTGTAGAGCCCGAGCATGTGCCGTGTGATGGCGCCGAGACGCTCGCCGGCGGCGAGCTCGCGCTGGCTGTAGAGGGCCATGCGTTCGATGAGCGCGGCCCGCGTTGGTGCCGGCGGCCCACCCGGCGCGAGCGCGCGCCGCAACTCGGCCAACACGAACGGCCGGTGATAGGCCTCGCGCCCGAGCATTACGCCGTC
>JAGWMP010000082.1 GCA_028871705.1 Gammaproteobacteria bacterium | reverse complement strand
ATAATGCGCCGATCCCATGAATCAGCCTGATTACGTCGAAGTCGAGCAGCTGCTGAACGCGCAGCGCTCGCTTACGGATGCCGCCGAAGCGCACGGCACGCTCGCCGGCTCCCTGTGCGCGGTGGCCGATTACGCCTTCCAGGACTGGCTGCGGGAGATCCTGCCCGAGGGGCGGGCCGAGGCCGAGACCGCCGACGTGCTGTACGGACTCTTTACGGCAACCTCCGCGGCGCTCGAGCAGACCGACATGGAGTTCGAGCCGCTGCTGCCGAGCGATGCGCAGTCGCTCGAGACGCGCACCGCGGCGCTCGCGCTCTGGTGCCAGGGGTTCCTCTATGGCCTCGGCTCGGGCTCGATCCCGGATGCGAGCGGGCTGCCGGGGGAGGTGGGGGAGATCGTGCGCGATTTCACCGAGATCACCCGCGCCGGCGTCGACGAGGAGCAGGGCGAGGACTCCAACGAGAGCGCCTACGCGGAGCTGGTCGAGTTCGTGCGCGTCGGGGTGCAGCTCCTGTTCGAGGAGCTCGCGCCGGCGCGCCATGCGCCGCTGCCGGCCGATGAGCCGCTTCACTAGGCGACCGAAGAGCCCATGGCGAGAGATGAGTTCACGCGCCGCCGCCGCCAGCTGATGCGCCTGATGGGGCGCGATTCGATCGCGGTGCTGCCGGCGGCGCCGGTGCGCCACCGCAACAACGACGTCGAGTACCCCTACCGCCAGGACAGCGACTTCCAGTACCTCACCGGCTTCGGTGAGCCCGAGGCCGTGGCGGTGCTGGTCCCGGGCCGTGCCCAGGCGGAGTACATCCTGTTCGTGCGCGAGCGCGACCCGGCGCGCGAGACCTGGGATGGGCGGCGCGCCGGTCCCGCCGGCGCCGCGCGCGATTTCGGCGCCGACGATGCCTTCCCGATCGCGGACCTGGACGACATCCTCCCCGGCCTCCTCGAGAATCGCACCCGCGTGTACTACACGATGGGGGAATACGCGGAATTCGACCAGCGCGTGGTCGGCTGGGTGAATGGGCTGCGTACCCAGGCGCGCAACGGCCGCCACCCACCCCAGGAGTTCGTGGCACTCGATCACGTACTGCACGACATGCGGCTCTACAAGTCGCGGCACGAGCTCGAGCTCATGCGCACCTCGGCCCAGATCGCCGCGCGCGCGCATCTGCGAGCCATGCGTTTCTGCCGCCCCGGCGCCACCGAGTACCAGGTGATGGCCGAGCTCGTGCACGAGTTCCGCCGCCACAACGCCGATACCGCCTACCATCCGATCGTGGGCGGCGGTGCGAACAGCTGCATCCTGCACTACCGCGAGAACGACCAGCCGCTGGCGGACGGCGATCTGCTGCTGGTCGATGCCGGCTGCGAGCTCGAGTGCTACGCATCCGATATCACCCGTACGTTCCCCGTCAACGGCCGCTTCACTGCGGAGCAGCGCGCGGTCTACGAGATCGTGCTGGAGGCCAATCGCGCCGCCATCGCGCGCGTGCGTCCGGGCAATCACTGGAACGAGCCGCACGAGGCGGCCGTCAGGGTGATCACCCAGGGACTGGTCAGAATCGGGCTCCTCAAGGGACGCCTGCCGGCCCTCATTCGCAGCGGCGCCTACCGGCGTTTCTTCATGCACCGCACCGGGCACTGGCTCGGCCTCGACGTGCACGACGTCGGCGACTACAAGGTGGGCGATGAGTGGCGGGTGCTCGAACCGGGCATGACGCTCACGATCGAGCCCGGCATCTACCTGCCCGCGGGCGCACGCGGCGTGCCGCGGCGCTGGCGCAACATCGGCGTGCGCATCGAGGACGACGTGCTGGTGACGAAGAGCGGCGCGGAGGTGCTGTCGGCCCGCGCACCCAAGGATCCTGACCAGATCGAGGCGGTGATGGCGCGCGGCCCGAGCGCGTCGATGCCATGAGCGCCGTCACCAGCCCCCTCGAAGTCGACGTCGCCGTGGTGGGCGGTGGCATGGTGGGAGCGAGCCTCGCGGCTGGCCTCGCCGGCACCGGCGTGCGGATACTCCTCATCGAGGCGGTGCCGTTCGGTACCGGCGCGCAGCCGAGCTTCGATGACCGCACCACGGCGCTCGGCAATGCGAGCCGGCGGATCTTCGAGGCGCTCGGCGTATGGCCGGACATCGCCCCCGAGGCCGCCGCCATCCGCGCCATTCATGTCTCCGATGCCGGGCGCTTCGGTGCGGCGCACCTGAGCGCCGAGCAGCAGGGCGTCGCGGCTCTCGGCTACGTCGTTCCCAACCGCCGTATCGGTGCGGCCCTCTGGGGCCGCCTCGGCCGGCTGCCCGACATCACGCTGCGCGTTCCGGGCGAGATCCGCGAGGTCGCCATCGATGCCGCCGGTGTGCGCATGACGGTCGAGAGCGGGGGACGCCGCGAGGCGGTCGCCGCGCGGCTCGTCGTGGCGGCCGACGGCGCGCACTCGCAGATCCGCGCCGCGGCCGGCATCGCGGCCACCGTGGAGGACTACGACCAGGTCGCGGTGGTGGCCAACGTCGCGAGCGATACACCGCACGAGGGTAACGCCTACGAGCGGTTCACGCCCGCGGGTCCGCTCGCGGTGCTGCCGCTCGCCGATGGGTCGCTCGGGGTCATCTGGGCGTGCCGCAGCGCGGATGCGCCCGCGGTGCTGGCGCTCGATGAGGCCGCGTGGCTCGCCACCCTGCAGGCGCGCTTCGCGGCCTGGCGCGGCGGCGACCGCGGCGGCGTGGTGCGCTTCACCGACGGACTGGTGAAGCTCTTCGGCGATACGCGCCCCGGGGTGGGACTGCTGCGTAACCTCGGGTTGCTCGCGTTCGACCTGACGCCGCCCGCCAAGAGCGCTCTGGCGCGCATCAGCTTGGGCTTCGGGGGGCCGAGTCCGCGCCTGGCACGCGGCCTGCCGGTGCGCCATGCCTGAGGCACCGCTCTACGACGTCGCGATCGTCGGCGGCGGCCCGGTCGGCGCGTGCGCCGCGGCGCTCCTGGCTCGCCCCGCCGGCGGGCCGCGGCTGCGCGTCGTGGTCCTCGAGCCGCAGGTCCCCGCACTGCCCGCGGCCGGGGCGCCGCCGGACGTGCGCGTGGTGGCGATCTCGCGCGCCAGCGAGCGGCTGCTGCGCGCGGCCGGCGCCTGGGCGCGGATCGCAGGCCCACGCGTGTGCGCCTACGAGCGCATGCATGTATGGCACGAGAGCACGGGGGTCGCGGGTGCGAGCGCGCTGGTGTTCGACGCCGCCGACGTCGGCGAGCCGAATCTCGGCTACATCCTCGAGAGCCGCCTGCTGCAGGCGGCACTGCTCGAGGCATTCACCGAGGCCGGCGGGGAGCTCGAGGCGGCGCCGCTCGCCTCTCTCGAGGTGGGCGAGGATCGGGTGCGCATCGCGACCGCGCGCGGCGCGATCCATGCGCGGCTCGTCGTCGGCGCCGACGGGGCGCAGTCGGCGGTGCGCAAAGCGGTGGGTCTCGGCGCCGAGGTGCGCGACTACCACGAGACTGCCATCGTCGCCACCGTCGCCACCGCGCGCCCGCATGCGCTCACGGCCTGGCAGCGCTTCATGGGCAACGGCACGCTCGCCTTCCTGCCGCTGTTCGATGGCACGAGCTCGATCGTCTGGTCCGCGGACGAGACACTCGCGGCGCGTCTGCTCGCGGCGGACCCCGCGGCCTTCGCCGTCGAGCTCGACCGGGCCTCCGATCTGGCGCTCGGTGCGACGCGGCTGGTGAGCGAGCGCGCCGCGTTTGCGCTCCGGCGCCTCACGGCGCCGCGCTACGTCGCCCGGCGCGTGGCGCTCATCGGCGATGCCGCGCACGTCGTGCATCCGCTCGCCGGCCAGGGCGTGAACTTAGGATTGCTCGACGCCGCGGCGCTGGCGCAGCTCGCCACCGCGGCGGCGGCGCGGCGCGAGGACCTGGGCTCGCTCGGCGTACTGCGCGCCTACGAGCGCTGGCGCAAGAGCGAGGTGGCCCTCATGGGCTCGGCGATCGACACCTTCGACCGGCTGCTCTCGCATGGCAACGGACCGCTCTCGAGACTGGCGCGGCAGGGACTCGGCTTCGTGAACCGCAGCCAGGAGCTGCGGCGGTTCTTCATCCGCCGCGCGCTCGGGATGACCGGAGAGCTGCCGGAGGCGGCGCGGCGCGGCGCCCCGGCCGGGTAGGCGGTACGCTCGCAGGGGGTTCCATGGCGGTCGAGCTGCTGGTGATTCTCGCGACGAGCAAGGCGCCCGACTGGTCGGGCTGGAATCAGGCGCTGTGGGAGACGCGCGCGCCGGCGAGTCTCTCGCGGTCGGAGGACCTGAAGCGCTTTTCCGGGTTTCTGCCGGTCAGAGTCCGGGGACGCGCCACGGGCTTCGAGTTTCTCAACAGGCCCGCCACGGATGTGATGCTCGAGTATCCGCTGGTCGCGCAGCTTCCGTTCGAACACCCGGTCGTGTATTCGCTGAGCTATGGCGGACACCCGGAGGAATGCGCCGCGGTGTTCCTCGCGGCCTCGGTTCTGGTGTCGCGATTCGATGGGATCGCCTTCGACCCGCAGCAGGGTGTGATGCTGAGCCTCGAGCAGGTCAACGATGGCGCCCGGCAGTGCCTCGGGCTCATGTCCAGGTAGGGAGGAGAGCAGCCATGGTCCGCTTCACCAAAGCACCGGTGCTGTCTGGCGTGCTTGCGGCACTGGCCTGCGCCGGCGGGATCAGCGCCGCGGACGAAAAAGCCTCCGCACCGCCGCATACTCCTTCGGCCTGGGGGCTGCTCACGGCGCACAAGGCCTGTGTGATCTTCCGGGAATACCGCAAGACCAAGGTCGGGTTCTTCGTGCTGATCATTACTGCAAAGACACACAGCGAGCTCGAGGTCATCGAGACCACCGACGGCTATGTGATGGACCCCAAGACCTACGTCGAGGACGAGGCCACGATGGACGTGCTGCAGCACCGTGCGATCCGGGATGGCCTCAGATATGTGAAGGTTGCGGACAAGTACACGCCCGCGGAGCTGGAAGCGGCCCGCGCACTCTGCAGGCAGGAAGAGATAACGGAATGACGCGCGTGGATGCCGCAAACGCAGCCCGGCGCGGCAACGCCTACTGGTTCCCCGCCAAGCGATACGGCTGGGGCTGGGGGCCGCCGATCGCGTGGCAGGGCTGGGTCGCGGTGTTGCTCTGGGCTGCGATGGTGGTCGCGGGGCTGTTCCTGCTGCGCCATAACCCCTACCGGCCTGCCGCCCAAATCGCTTTCGTTTTCATCATGGGCGGTGTTCTGACCCTCGTTTGCTACTGGACGGGTGAGCCGCCCAGGTGGCGCTGGGGCGATCGCCCGGAGTGATGCAGATGCAGCCCGCCGTCATGCGGCTGATGCGCTTCCCGACCGCCAGCGCGCGCGATCCCGCCGTCGATGCCTGGTTCGATGGCCGCGCTCCCGAGCTCGGCGCGCTCGCGCGGACGTGGTTCCTGCGCATGCGCGGCTGCGGTGCCGATGTGCGCGAGCTGCTGCATGACGGTCACCCGACCGCCTGCGTGGGCGATGCGGCGTTCGCGTACGCCAACGCCTTCACGGCGCATGTCAACATCGGCTTCTTCCAGGGTGCCTCGCTCGCGGACCCGGCCGGATTGCTCGAGGGGGACGGCAAGTTCATGCGCCACGTGAAGCTGCGGCCCGGGGTGACGGTGGATGCCGCGGCACTCGGGGCGCTCATCACCGCGGCCTATCGCGACACCCGCAGACGCCTGGAGCAGGGTGCCGCGTGAGGCCCGGCGGCGGGAAACCCGCCCGGGCGCGGCGTCCGTGGATACAATCCCCCGGCGTACGCTGCGCGGCAGCGCCTTCGGGGAGGACGATCATGCGAAGCTTGCGGAAGCTGGCGGCTCTCGCGGCAGTCACGTTCCTCGTCACGGCCTGGGCCGCCGACACCCCGCAGGGCGACCTGGCGCAGCGCCAGGAGCTCAAGCGCGCGACTCTCGCGACCTCGCCCGACATGGAGGTCATCACCTCGATCAGCGAGATCAGCAAGGGCGAGACCATCCCGCGTCATTCGCATCACGGCATCGAGACCGGCTACGTGCTGCAGGGAACGCTGGTCCAGCTCCCCGGCCAGGCGCCGACCCTGATGCAAACCGGCAGCAGCTTCCTCAATCAGCGCGACGTGCCGCACGCGGGCTTCACGGTCGTCGGGGATCAGCCGCTCAAGCTCCTCACGGTGCACGTGGTGGACAAGAGCAAGCCGCTCTACGAGTGGGTGAAGTAAGCTTCGCGCGCATGCGGCTCACGCGGGAAAATCCGGCGCTCCTGCGCTGGCGGTGGTGGTTCGCGGCGCTCATCGCCGCGGAGGCCGGCTGGTTCGCGCTGCTGTGGCAGCGGTTCACGACGACCTTGAGCAACGTCCTGGTGCTCGGGCTGCTGCCGCTGACGGTCGTCGGCTACGTGTATCTGATGGTGGCGGTGTCGGCGTTCCTCTCGGATCTGCGCTGGGATTACCGCTTCCGCCAGGTGATCGTGCTCATCCTGGGGTTGAGCGTCGGCTGCTTCGTGCTCGCGCTGCTGTGGCTCGCCAAGGTGCACTTCGAGCCAGAGGCCGCGATGACCGAGGGCCTCCCCTGAGGAGCGCGAGCGCTGCGGCAATCCGCCGCCTCAGCTGAGCGGGATCAGATCCACCTTCGCCGCACAGACGAAGTCGTTCTCGGACAGCCCCTTCACGGCATGCGTCGTGAACTTCACGCGGCAGTAGTTGTAGCCGACCTCGAGATCCGGATGGTGGTCCTCGAGGTTGGCGATGTGCGCGAGCGCGTTGACGAAGCTCATGGTGCGATAGAAATCGCGAAAGGCGAAGTCGCGGCGGATGGCCCGGGCCGCTTCCGTCAGTACCCAGGCGCTCGAGACCTGGGTGAGCAATTGGGCGGCCTGCGCGGGCGTCAGCGGGGGGATGCCGCCCTCGCAGGGCTTGCAGCGCCGCTCGGCCAGGCTTTCGCTCATGCATCGCCTCCGGGTGTGAGGCGCGCGAAGCTGCGCGCCACGTAGCGCTCGACGATCTCCTGGAACTCCGCGGCGATGCGCTCGCCCTTGAGCGTCACGGTCTTCTCGCCGTCCTCGTACACCGGGGCCACGGGGCGCTCGCCGGTGCCGGGCAGGCTGATGCCGAGATTGGCGTGCTTGCTCTCGCCGGGCCCGTTGACCACGCAGCCCATGACCGCCACCGTCATCGCCTCGACGCCGGCGTACTCGCGCCGCCACTGCGGCATGCGGGCGCGGATGTGCGCCTGGATCTGCTGGGCGAGCTCCTGGAAGAAGGTGCTGGTGGTGCGCCCGCAGCCGGGACAGGCGATAACGAGCGGCGTGAAGGCGCGCAACCCCATGGTCTGCAGGATCTCCTGCGCGACGACGACCTCCTGGGTGCGATCGCCGCCGGGCTCGGGCGTGAGCGAGGCGCGGATGGTGTCGCCGATGCCTTCCTGCAGCAGCACCGCCATGCCGGCGGTGGACGCCACGATGCCCTTGGAGCCCATGCCGGCCTCGGTGAGCCCGAGATGCAGCGGGTAGTCGCAGCGCGCCGCGAGATCGCGGTAGATGGCGATGAGGTCCTGCACGCCGCTCACCTTGGCCGAGAGGATGATGCGGTCGTGGGGCAGTCCGAGCTCCTCGGCGCGCTGCGCGGAGCTCAGGGCCGAGAGCACCACGGCACTCCTCATCACGGCCTGCGCATCGAGGGGCTCGGGGAGTGCCGAGTTCTCGTCCATGAGGCGCGTCAGGAGGTCGGAGTCGAGGCTCCCCCAGTTGACGCCGATGCGCACCGGCTTGCCGTAACGGCAGGCCATCTCGATCATCTCGGCGAACTGCGGATCACGCCGGGAGCCGCGGCCGACGTTGCCCGGGTTGATGCGGTACTTGGCGAGCGCCATGGCGCAGTCGGGATGCTCGCGCAGGAGCTTGTGCCCGTTGAAGTGGAAGTCGCCGATGAGCGGCACCGCGACGCCGGAGCGGTCGAGCCACGCGCGGATCGGGGCGACCGCGGCCGCCGCCTCGCTGGTGTTCACGGTGACGCGCACCAGCTCCGAGCCGGCCCGCGCGAGCGCCATGACCTGGCGCGCCGTGCCCTCGACGTCGGCGGTGTCGGTATTGGTCATCGACTGCACCACGACCGGGGCACTGCCGCCGACGCGGACGGGACCGATGGCTACCTGTACTGTCGTGCGGCGCGCGCGGCTCATGCGGCGCGAATTCTACCGTTGCTGCGGGCGGCGTGGGCGCCACTGCGCGGGGCTGGTATGATCGCGCGGCCCGAAACGGTCTGTCCGGAGAGAGTCCGGCTGGCGAGCCGGAACGCCGAAGGCGCAATTTCCGCCCGGAAACGCTCAGGCACATGAACGGCAGACGGCGCACGCGGTCTTAAGGCGCTGCGCGGGGCTTCTGGAGAGCGGTGGATCCAAACATCCACCCACCGAAGGGGAGCGGCGGGCCTTACCGCCTGATCTCTCAGGTCACAGGGACAGAAGGGCGGCGGACGCCTCGCGACACGAGGCGTGTGCCGGCTGTCGTGTTCGCTGGAGAACCTGAGTGGGACGCAAGACTCCGCTGTTCGCACTGCACCAGGAGCTCGGGGCCCGGATCGTCGACTTCGGCGGCTGGGACATGCCCGTGCAGTACGCCTCGCAGATCGCCGAGCACCATGCGGTGCGCCGCGCCGCGGGCGTGTTCGACGTCTCGCACATGTGCGTCGTCGACCTCGAAGGTCCGCGGGTGCGCGCCTTCCTCGGCGCGCTCCTCGCCAACGACGTCGGCCGGCTGAAGACCCCGGGCAAGGCGCTCTATTCGTGCCTGCTGAACGAGCGCGGCGGGGTCATCGACGACCTCATCGTGTATTTCCTCACCGAAAGCTTCTTCCGCGTGGTGGTGAATGCCGGCACGCGCGACAAGGATCTCGCCTGGATCCGCCGCCATGCCGCCGCATACGGCGTGGCGGTCACCGAGCGCACCGACCTCGCCATGCTCGCGATCCAGGGGCCCGAGGCGCGTGCCCGGGCGGCGCAGCTGCTCGCCGCGGCCGACCGCGAGGCGGCACTCGCGCTGCCGGTGTTCGTCGGGCGCGAGCTCGGCGGCTGGTTCGTGGCGCGCACCGGCTACACCGGCGAGGACGGCTTCGAGATCATGCTGCCGGCCGCCGCCGCGGTGCCGGCGTGGCGGCACCTCAATGAGCTCGGCGTCGCCTCCTGCGGTCTCGGAGCGCGCGACACGCTGCGTCTCGAGGCCGGCATGAACCTCTACGGCCACGAGATGGACGAGAGCACCGACCCGCTCGAGTCGGGTCTCGCCTGGACGGTGGCACTCGAGCCGCCGGGACGGGCCTTCATCGGACGCGCGCCGCTCGAGGCGATCCGTGCGGCCGGCGGCCCGGCGCGCAAGCTCGTCGGACTCCTGCTCGAGGACCGCGGCGTGCTGCGCAGCCACCAGAAGGTGCTGGTCGCCGGCGCCGGCGAGGGCGAGATCACGAGCGGCACCTTTTCCCCGACGCTCGAGCGCTCGATCGCATTCGCGCGCGTGCCGGCGGCTACGGCTGGGCGGGTGCAGGTCGACATCCGCGGCAAGCTTCTCAACGCGGCGGTGGTCAAGCCGCCGTTCGTGCGCAACGGCCAATCCCTGGTGACCTGAAAACAAAACTGAGGACGGATTCATGAGCAACGTTCCGGCGGACCTTAAGTACACCAAGTCGCACGAGTGGGTGCGCACGCTCGCCGACGGCAGCGTCGAGATCGGCATCACCGATCACGCGCAGCACGCGCTCGGGGATCTCGTGTTCGTGGAAGTGCCGGAGGCGGGCCGTGCCGTGAAGGCCGACGAAGCCTGCGCGGTGGTGGAATCCGTCAAGGCCGCCTCCGATGTCTACGCGCCGCTCGCCGGGGAGATCACCGCGGGAAATCCCAAGCTCGCGGACGCGCCGGAGACGGTGAACAGCGACCCTTACGGCGAGGGCTGGCTGATGCGCATGAAGCCCGCGGCCGGGGCGGTGGCCGCCGCCGGACTCATTTCCGCGGCGGACTACCAGAAAGTGCTCGAGGCGGAGGGCGCCTGAATGGCTTTCATTCCCCATACCGAGGCGGATACCGCGGCGATGCTCGGCGCCATCGGCGCGCGCCGCATCGAGGATCTGTTCGAGGAGATTCCGGCGAGCCTGCGCATCAAGGGACTCGCGGGCATCCCCGAGGCGCTGAACGAGATGCAGATCGGGCGCCTCATGAGCGAGCGCGCCGCGCAGGACGGCATGCCGCTCAGCTTCCTCGGCGCCGGCGCCTACGAGCACCACATCCCGGCGGCGGTCTGGGCCATCACCACGCGCGGGGAGTTCTACAGCGCCTACACGCCCTACCAGGCGGAAGCCAGCCAGGGCACGCTGCAGATGATCTACGAGTTCCAGACCATGATCGCGCGCCTCACCGGCATGGAGGTCGCCAACGCCTCGATGTACGACGGCGCCTCGGCGACTGCGGAGGCGGCGCTCATGGCGGTGCGCGCCAACCGCAAGTCGAAGTCGGCGCGCATCCTCGTGCCGACGACGCTGCATCCGTATTACCGCCGGGTATGCGTCTCCATGGCGAGCAACCAGGGCCTCAGGTTCGAGGAGCTGCCCTATTGCACGGCCGAGGGCGTCACGCTGCCCGCCTCGCTCGGCAAGTACGACGGTGAGGACGTGACCGCGCTCCTCATTCAGCAGCCGAACTTCTTCGGACGGCTGGAGGACGTCGATGCGCTCACCGACTGGGCGCACGAGCGCGGCATCCTCGTGATCGCGGTCGTGAACCCGACCTCGCTCGCGCTGCTGAAGCCCCCGGGGAAGTGGGGCAAGCGCGGCGTCGACATCGCGGTCGGCGAGGGGCAGCCGCTCGGCGTACCGCTGTCCTCGGGCGGCCCGTACTTCGGCTTCATGACCGCCCGCATGGAGCACGTGCGGCAGATGCCGGGCCGCATCGTCGGCCGCACGCTCGATGCCGCCGGGCGCGAGGGTTTCACGCTCACGCTGCAGGCGCGCGAGCAGCATATCCGCCGCGCCAAGGCGACCTCCAACATCTGCACCAACCAGGGTCTGCTGATGACGGCGGCCACCATCTACCTGTCGCTCATGGGGGCCGAGGGCCTCAGGCGCACCGCCGCCGTGGCCCACGCCCGCACGCGCGAGCTCGTCGCCGCGCTGACGCGCCTGCCCGGCGTGCGCCAGGCCTTCCCGGGTGCGAGCTTCCACGAGACGGTGCTGCTGCTCGATCGCCCCGTGGCGCCGGTACTCAAGGCGCTCGGCGCCCGCGGCATCCTCGGCGGACTCGATCTCGCGCCCTACTACCCGGAGCTTGGGTTCGCGCTGCTCGTGTGTGCCACCGAGACCAAGATCGCCGCCGATCTCGAACGCTACCGTGCCGCGCTCGCCGAGGCGCTGCAGGCGGCGCGCGCCGCCTGAAGGAATCGACACCATGCCGAGCCGTGAGAAAGTGATGTTCGAGTACTCGCACCCCGGACGCGGCGCGAGCGATCAATGGCCGCAGGACCCGGGCGCCGCCGCGCTCGCGGATCTGCCGGCGCAGCTGCGCCGCGCGAGCCCGCCCGAGCTTCCCGAGGTGGGCGAGCTCGAGGCGGTGCGCCATTTCACCCGCCTGTCGCAGCTGAACTTCTCCATCGACACGCACTTCTACCCGCTCGGGTCGTGCACGATGA
>JAGWMP010000081.1 GCA_028871705.1 Gammaproteobacteria bacterium | reverse complement strand
ACGTGCCGGGGATAATAAATGGAGCGCGAGCGTACTCGCACGGCGGCCCGCGACCGGGGAGCTGGTGTGGGCTTATCAGTTCACGCCGCACGACAGCTGGGACTACGACGCCACGGGCGCCATGGTGCTCGCCGATCTCACCATCGGCGGCAAGCCCGTCAAGGCGCTGGTGCATTTCGACAAGAATGGCTTCGCGTATACGCTCGATCGGGCGACGGGCCGGGTGTTGCTCGCGCAGACCTACGTCCCCGTGAACTGGGCCAAGTCGGTCGATTCCGCAAGCGGGCGCCCCGTGCAGGACGCCTCCAAACAGACCGGCGTGACACAGGGCAACGTCAAGGGCATCTGCCCGAGCCTCGAAGGGGGCGTGAGCCCCAATTCTCCGCCGGCCTACTCGCCGCGTACGCATCTCTTCTATACCTCGACCAACAACCTTTGCATGGAGTACGAGACGGCGCACGCCTCTTACACTAAAGGCACGCCGTACGTCGGCGTCAACAGCCCCTATCTCGCCGGCCCTGGCGGCTATCTCGGATCCTTCATCGCCTGGGATGCCGCGAGCGGCAAGAAGATCTGGGAGGATAAGGAGCCGTACCCCACCTGGAGCGGCGCGCTCGTCACGGGGGGCGATGTGGCCTTCTACGGAACGCTCGATGGCTGGTTCAAGGCGGTCGATGCGCACACCGGGGCGCTGCTCTCGAAGTTCAAGGTCGGCTCGGGCGTCGTCGGCAATCCCATCACCTGGCGCGGTCCCGACGGCAGGCAGTACGTGGCGGTCTACGCGGGCTTCGGCGGCGATTGGGCGCTGCTCGCCGGCGACACGCGCTCGGACGACCCCACCGACGTGCGCCTGCCGCCGGATTTCATGAAGGACGTCGCACGCCATACGAGCCAGGGTGGGCTCGTCTGGGTGTTCGGCCTGTGAGCGGCCGCGCCACACTGCTGGCGGTTCTCGGCTGCGCAGCGCTCGGCGCGTGCGCCCGTCAGACGGCGGTGCCCGCGCAGGCGACGAGCGCCTCGCCTCCCGCGATCGCTTACGAGGCGCACCTCACGGCCGGCGGCATCGCACCAGCCGGCGGCACGCTCACCAACCCGCACGCCGGAGACGCGGCAGTCGCGAAGAACGGTGCGCTGCTCTTCACGACCATGAACTGCGATGGTTGCCACGGTGGCGGAGGCAGCGGCTGGGTGGGGCCGAATCTCGGCGACGGCCGCTGGCGCTACGGCGGGTCGGACGCGGAGGTCTTCAGCTCGATCTTCTACGGACGTCCCAAGGGCATGCCCGCCTTCGGCGGCGTACTCGGAAGCGAGGGAGTCTGGACGCTCGTGACCTATATCCGCTCACTGCCGCTGCCGAGTGATCTGCCCACCGAGTCCTGGGAGCAGCCATAGCTTCACGCCCGGACGCCCCGCAGCCGCCCCAGGTCCTCTACGGCGAGCTGTTCGTCGCCGTGCAGATGGCGGCTCTGTACGGCGATGGTAAGACTTTCGTGGACGCGGTACCGCGCAGCCCGCCCGAGGCGATCCTGGCCGAGTACCGCGCCACGCGGCCCGCGACGCCGGCCGCGCTCGAGCGCTTCGTCGCCGCGCATTTCACGCTCCCCGGGGAGCAGGGCTCGGTGGTTGCTCCGACGCCGCAGCGCACGCTCGCCGAACACATCGATGCGCTCTGGACCGTGCTCACGCGCACGAGTCCGAGTGCCCCGCCCGGGTCTTCGCTCCTGCCCCTGCCGAAGCCCTATGTCGTGCCGGGCGGGCGGTTTCGCGAGATCTATTACTGGGACTCGTACTTCACCATGCTCGGGCTGCGCGAGAGCGGCCGCGCAGATCTCATCGAGGGCATGGTGGAGGACTTTGCCCACCTGATCGATACGTACGGCCACATTCCGAACGGCACGCGCACCTACTATCTCAGCCGCTCGCAGCCGCCGTTCTTCTTCGCGATGGTGGCGCTGCTCGCCGCCGACCCGCAGCGCGGTGCGGCGGCCGCCTATGCGCGCTACCTGCCGCAGTTGCAGCGCGAGCACGAGTTCTGGATGGCAGGGGCGGCGGGCCTCGCGGCCGGCGGCTCGCACCGGCGCGCGGTCGCGCTCCCCGACGGTGCGCTCCTCAATCGCTACTGGGACGATCGCGACACGGCGCGCGATGAGGCCTGGCGCGAGGACACGGAGCTCGCGCGCCAGAGCGGCCGCCCCGCCGCCCAGATGTATCGCGACATCCGGGCCGCCGCCGAGAGCGGCTGGGACTTCAGCTCCCGCTGGCTCGCCGATGCGCGCAGCATGGCGACCATCGTCACGACCGACATCATTCCGGTCGATCTCAACAGCCTCCTCTTCGGGCTCGAGGAGGCGATCGCGGCGGGCTGCGAGCATCTCGGCGATGCGGCGGGCAGCGCTGAGTTTCACCGCCGTGCGCGCGAGCGCCGTGCGGCCATCGACCGCTACCTCTGGGACGCGACCGCCGGTGTCTGGTTCGACTACCGCATCAGCGAGCGTGCCCCCGTCCGGCGGCTCTCGGCCGCGACCCTCTATCCGCTCTTCTTCGGCAACGCTTCGCAGCCCCAGGCGCAGGCCGTGGCCGCCGCGGTCCGTGTATCGCTCCTCAAGCCCGGGGGCCTCGTCACGACACCGCTGACGACCGGGCAGCAGTGGGATGCGCCGAACGGCTGGGCGCCGTTGCAGTGGATCGCCGTGGCGGGTCTCAGGCGTTACGGTGAGGAGGCGCTCGCTGCCGCCGTCGCACAGTCCTGGTTGCGCAATGTGCAGCGCGTTTACGCGGAAAATGCCAAGCTGGTGGAGAAGTACGACGTGCTCACCGAGCGCGGCGGCGGCGGCGGGGAGTATCCGCTGCAGGACGGGTTCGGCTGGACCAACGGGGTGACGGCGAAGCTGATGGCGCTGTATCCGGCGGCGATCGCCGGGCACGGAGCATCTGTCTAGGGGAGAAGAGTTTTGGTCAATCCAGGCATGCCACAGACGAGTGCCGGCGGGGGCGCGGCGGATTCCGAGGTGCGCACGCTGCGCCTGTTCGTGTTCGCGCTGTTCTTCATGTTCGGCGGGATTACGAGCCTCAACGACGTGCTCATCCCGAAGCTGAAGGCGCTCTTCACCCTCAACTACGCCGAGGTGATGCTGGTGCAGTCGGCCTTCTTCGCCGCCTACCTCCTCATCTCCATTCCGGCAGCGGCGGTGGTGGCACGCATCGGCTACATGCGCACCGCGGCGCTCGGACTTCTGACCATGACGGCCGGGTGCCTGCTGTTCGTGCCGGCATCCTCGTCCGGCCTTTACATCACCTTCCTCGGCGCGATCTTCGTGCTGGCCTCGGGGATCACCATCGTGCAGGTGGTCGCGAACCCCCTGATCTCGATGCTCGGGCGGCCGCAGACCGTGCACAGCCGCCTCACCTTCGCGCAGGCTTTCAACTCGCTCGGCACGACGATCTTCCCGTACGTCGGCTCGCAGCTGATCCTCGGCTCGCTGGCGGATGGCGGCGGCGCGAATCTCTCCGGGAGCGCGCTCAAGCTCTTTCGCAGCGAGCAGACGCAGGCGGTCGTGCACACTTATCTCGGGCTCGCGGTGGCGCTCACGCTGATCGCGGCGCTCGTGTGGCTCGCGCGCAGGAAACTCACCGAGACGCCGAGCGAGATGCCGACGCTGAGCCACTACATGAGCCTGCTGAAGCTGCCGCGGTTCAGCTACGGCACGCTGTGCATCTTCGTCTATGTGGGCGGTGAGGTGGCGATCGGCTCCCTGATCGTGAATTACCTCATGCAATCGAGCGTCCTGGGGCTCGGATCCGAGGCGGCCGGCCACCACATCTCCTGGTACTGGGGCGGCGCCATGGTGGGGCGCTTCATCGGCTCCTACCTGCTGCGGGTGTTCTCGCCGGGCAAGGTGCTGGCATTCGCCGCGGCGGCGGTGATGACGCTACTCTTCATCTCGGCCAACACCACGGGCCTCGTGTCCGGGTATTCGCTGCTCGCGATCGGGCTGTTCAACTCCATCATGTTCCCGACCATCTTCGCGCTCGCCTGCGAGGGGCTCGGGCCGCGCGCCGCGGAGGCCTCGGGAATCATCTGCGTGGCCATCGTGGGTGGGGCCGTGGTGCCGTTCCTCACCGGGCGCACCGCCGACCTCACCACCCTGAAGACGGCGCTCATCGTGCCGGCGATCTGCTACGCGGTGATCTGCGGTTTTGGAATGTATGCGCGGCGGCCGGCGGCCTATGTGCAGCACTGAGCAATCCAAGGGGATGCGGAGGACATGGATGAGTGCGAGAACAGGACTGGCAGCGGTCGCGTTGGCGGGCTGCGTCGGCGCGGCGGCGCTCGCGGGAGCGAACGTGGATAAGAAGCCGGCACCGGCCGACGACCCGTATCTGTGGCTCGAGGACGTGCATGGCGCGAAAGCGCTCGAGTGGGTGAAGGCGCAGAACGCCAGATCGACCGCGGTGCTCCAGGCCGATCCCGACTACCGCAGGGATTACGACGCGATCCTGAAAGTTCTGGATGCGACCGATCGTATTCCCTACGGAGAGCTCGATCACCAGTACGTCTTCAACTTCTGGCAGGACGCCGCGCACCCCAAGGGTATCTGGCGCCGCACGGGCATCACCGATTACGCGAACGCCGCTCCCGCCTGGGAGCTGCTCCTCGACCTGGACAAGCTCGCGCTCGATGAGCACGAGAACTGGGTCTGGCAGGGCGCCGACTGCACGCCCTCGCTCAGGCGCTGTCTGCTCACGCTGTCGCGCGGCGGCGGCGATGCCGCGGTGGTGCGCGAGTTCGACCCGCAGGCCAGGGCGTTCGTGCCGGGCGGCTTCGAGCTCGCCGAGGCGAAGTCCAGCATCACCTGGCTGGATGAGGATACGGTCGTGTTCGGCACCGACTTCGGTGCGGGCTCGATGACCTCCTCGGGTTACCCGCGCGTCGTCAAGGTGTGGAAGCGCGGCGAGCCCATGGCGCAGGCGCGCACGGTCTACGAGGGTGAGACGAGCGACGTCGCCTCGAGCGGAGTCGTGTTCCACGATCCGGCCGGCACGATCGCTCTCGTGCAGCGGGCCCCGAGCTTCTTCACGAGCGAGTACTACCTCCTCGGCGCGGACGGCACGACGCACAAGCTGCCGCTCCCCCTCGGGGCCGATCTGAAGGGTGCGCAGGGGCGCAGTCTCCTCTTCACGTTGCGCGACGACTGGACGCCGCCGGGACGCGCGCCCATCGCCAAGGGCTCGCTGATCGCCTATGCGCTGCCCGCGGCCGGCGCCGCCGAAGGCACGGTCGCCGTGCTCTACGTCCCGGACGCGCACAGTTCGATCGATGAGGTGTCGGCGGGCCGCGATGCGGTGTATGTCTCGATCAATCACGACGTCACGGGCAGCATTCACGCGTTTCGCGCGGACGGCCGGGGCGGCTGGAGCGAGACACAGCTCGAGCTGCCCGCCGCGGGTTCGACGAAGATCGTGAGCACCAACACCTGGGGGCCGGAGGCGCAGTTTCGCTTCGAGAGCTACACCACGCCGACGACGCTCTATGCGTTCGAAGGGGAGGGCAAGCCCGTCGCGATCAAGTCGCTCCCGGCGCGGTTCGATGCCACGAATCTCGCCACCGAGCAGTTCTTCGCAACCTCCAGGGATGGCACCAAAGTCCCGTACTTCGTGACGCGCTCGCGCGCGCTCACCGGCCCCGCGCCCACGGTGCTCTACGGCTACGGTGGTTTCGAGATCTCCCTCACCCCGGGGTATTCGGCCAACTTCGGCATGCTGTGGCTGACGCGCGGCGGCGTGTACGTGGTGGCCAACATCCGCGGCGGCGGCGAGTACGGTCCCGCGTGGCACCAGGCGGCGCTGCTGCAGAACCGCCAGAAGGCCTACGACGACTTCCAGGCGGTGGCGGCGGATCTCGTCAAGCGTGACATCACGACGCCGAAGCAGCTCGGCATCATGGGCGGCTCGAACGGGGGACTGCTGGTGAGCGCCAACATGGTCGAGCGCCCGGAGCTCTTCGGTGCCGTCGTATGCCAGGTGCCGCTCATCGACATGATCCGCTACGTGCACATCGGTGCGGGCGCCTCCTGGGAGGCCGAGTACGGCGATCCCGACAAGCCCGCCGACCGCGCCTGGATCATGAAGTACTCGCCCTATCAGAACGTGAGGAAGGGCAAGCGCTACCCGCCGGTGTTCTTCGTCACCGCCACCAGCGATGACCGCGTGACACCGGTGCACGCCCGCAAGATGGCGGCGCGCATGGAGGAGCAGGGGCACACCGTGCTCTTTTATGAGAACACCGACGGTGGGCACGCGGCAGCGGCCGATCACCGTCAGGCGGCCGAGATGTGGGCGCTGAGCTTCGTGTATCTGAAGCAGATGCTCGGCGCAGGCTGAGGACCGCGTGATGGAAGCGGCGGCCTCCTTCGCGGTGCTGCGCGCGGCGCAGCGCGCCGCGGTTCCCTGGAAGAACGGCGGTGGAGTCACGCGTGAAGTGGCCGTCTATCCTCCGGGCAGCGATTTCACGAGCTTCGACTGGCGCGTCAGCATCGCCGAGATCGCCTCACCGGGTCCCTTCTCGGTGTTTGCGGACATCGACCGGCGCATGGTGGTGCTCTCCGGCCGTCTCACGCTCTCCATCGACGGCGCGGCGCCGCTCATCCTCACCGCGGAGAGCCCGCCGCTGGCCTTCGCAGGCGATGTGGCGGCGTTCGCCGAGCCCCATGGTGGACCGGTCGTCGATCTCAATGTCATGACGCGGCGCGGGCGCTGTACGGCCGATCTCAAGCGCCTCGAGCTGCGCTCGCCCGCGCGGCTCGAGAGCGCTCCCGGTGCGACGCGGCTGCTCGTCGCGCTCACGGGCCAGCGCCTCCTGTACGCCGGCAGTCCGCAGCCGCTCGAGCGGCTCGATGCGCTCCTGATTGCGCCCGGGACACCGGCCGTCACCCTGGCGGCCCAGGGCCCGGCGGCGCTGCTGCTGGCCGAGATCACGCCGGCATGAAGTTGCCCTCGGCACGGGAGATCGCGCGCGACACGCGCCATGCGCTTCTTTCCACGCACCACTGGCGTGCGCGGCTGGTGCTGTGGGCGGCCGGTGCCGCGGTGGGCGCGGCAGCCGTGGCCTTCGCCTGGCTGGCCGACAGCGCGCAGGGGCTGCTGCGGCGGATACTCGCGCACAGCCAGTGGTGGCCGTGGCTGCTCGCACCCGTGGGGTTCGGACTCATCGCCTGGCTGACGCGCCGCTATTTCAAGGGCGCCGAGGGCAGCGGCATCCCGCAGACCATCTACGCGCAGCAAGCGGAGGCCGATGAGGCCGTGCAGCAGCTTCTCAAGCCGCGGGTTGCCCTGGGGCGCATGCTGCTCGCGGGCGCGGGACTGCTGTGCGGCGGCTCGATCGGCCGAGAGGGTCCGACGGTGCACGTAGGCGCGGTCATCGCGCATGCCTGCGGCCGCTGGATGCCCCACGGCAGGAGCGGCGCGCAGCGCCGGGTGCTGATTCTCGCCGGCGGCGCCGCCGGGGTCGCGGCCGCTTTCAACACGCCGCTCGCCGGGATCGTGTTCGCGGTGGAGGAGCTGTCGCGTTCCTTTGAGGAGCGCGCGAGCGGAGCGGCATTGACGGCGGTGATTCTCGCGGGCGTCATCTCCATCGCGCTGGTGGGCGATTACACGTACTTCGGGCATCCGGTGGTGGCGCAGATTCCGGGCGCGCTGTCGCCGGGCGTGCTCGCGGTGGCGATTGCGAGCGGGCTCGCGGGCGGGGTCTTCAGCCGCCTGACGCTCGCGGCCTCCCACGGCTTGCCGGGCGTCTTCGGCCGGCTGCAGCGGCAGCGCCCGGTCGTCTTCGCGGCGGCCTGCGGCCTGCTGGTCGCGGCGGTGGGTGCCGCCTCGGGCAACCTCACCTACGGGACGGGCTACACGGAAGCCAAATCCATCCTCACCGGCGGTGTCCATCTGCCCTGGTACTACGGTCCGGCGCGTGCCCTGGCCACGCTCGGTACCTACCTCAGCGGCATTCCGGCGGGGCTGCTGGCACCTTCGCTGTCCGTCGGGGCGGGACTCGGGCAGCTGGCGGCCGATGCCGGTCTGCACTCCTCCCTCGCAGTACCCTCGGCCATCATCGGGATGTGCGGCTACCTCGCCGGCGTCACCCAGGCCCCGCTCACCTCCTTCGTCATCGTGATGGAGATGACCATGCAGCACGCCATGCTGCTGCCGCTCATGATCACCGCGGCGCTCGCGACCGCGGTCTCCAAGCTGATCTCGCCCCCGCTCTACCAGACGCTCGCGAGGCGCTACGCGCCCTGAGGCGCACGCAGCGCCCGTCGCCGCGCGCCGTGGTGCTCAAGGGGCGGCGGGTTCGGGCCGCAGATTCAGTCCCGCGGCGTCCGGGGCGATCAGGCGCGGCGCGGGGCTGCCGTGCACGGGGCCGAAGTACCGGCCGGCATTCCAGTCGCTCGTTGCGGCGGCGATCTCCGCGCGCGTGCGCGCAACGAAGTTCCACCACACGAGGATCTCCTCGCCGAACGGCGTGCCGCCGATGAGCAGTACGCGCGCCGCCGCGTCGGTGCGCAGCGCGATGGTCTCGCGGCCGGTGCCGAGGTAGAGCAGCGTGCCGGGCGTGAGCGTCTCGCCGGCGACGCTCGCCGTGCCGGCGAGCACCAGCGCTGCATGCTCGAAAGCCGTCTCGAGGGGCAGCTCGAGTGCTGCGCGCCCGGTGCTCGCGACATCGAGGCCGATGAGCGGGGAGTAAACTTGCGCCGGGGAGGTCTCGCCGCAGGCGCTCCCTGCGAGCACGCGCACGCTGAAGCCGCCGCGCTCGATGAGCGGCAGGTGCGGGTAATTGCGAAAGGCCGGCGCCCGGCGGCGCTCGTGCTCGGGAAGCGCGATCCACAGCTGCGCGGCGTGCAGGCGGCCGCCGCTGCCGGGGGCCGAGTCCTCGGCGTGCGTGATGCCGGATCCGGCAGTCATGAGGTTCACCTGGCCCGGCGTGATCAGCTGCTCGTTGCCGAGGCTGTCGCGGTGCACGACTTCGCCTTCGATCAGCCAGGTGAAGGTCTGCAGCCCGATGTGCGGATGGGGACCCACGTGCATGCCGCCGCCCGCGTCGAACTCGATCGGTCCGGCGTGGTCGAGGAAGCACCAGGCGCCCACGGTACGGCGGCGGCGGTTGGGCAGGGCGCGGCGGATGAGGATGCCTCCGCCGATCTCGGTGGAGCGCGCTTCGAGGCGCTCGAGCGCCGGTAGCGGGACGCTCATGGGTGGACCAGGGCCGAGACGATACGCACCCCGCCGGTCAACACGCGGTGGATCGGACACTTGTTCGCGATCTCGAGCAGCTTCTCGCGCTGCTCCGCGCTCAGTGCGCCGCTGAGCGTGATGCGACGATGGATGTCGCTCCCGCCCGCCGGCGGGGGCCCCTCGGGGTTGAATGTGAGATCCACCTTCACCCCCGTGAGCGGCCAGCCCTTGCGCTGGGCGTACATCCGCAGCGTGATGGCGGTGCAGGCCCCGAGGCTCGAGAGCAGCAGGGCGTGCGGCCCGGGACCCTGGTCGGCTCCCCCGGCTGCGGGCGGCTCGTCGGAAAGCCAGCGATGACCCGCGTGATCCTCGAGCGTGACCGCGTAGGGGGCGGCGGCGCTCACCGCCGTCACATGGGGGGCGTTGCTCATTCGGGTGCACTCCTTGTCTTGACCAGCGACTCGATGCGCGTATCGGGCACGAGCCAGATCAATGCCACGGTGACGTACAGCACGATCGCGAGCCACGGCCGCAGAAAGGCGAGTACCACGGCGGCGACATACAGTACGACCGACAGCTTGCCTTTGAAGTCCTTGCCGGTGGCGACGGCCAGGCGCGAATCGCGGCCGTTGGCGGCGATGATCTGGGCCTGCAGCACGGTGTAGCTCACGGCGGCACACGCCAGCACCACGCCGTAGGCTGCGACCGGGGCCGGCAGGAAGCCCGCCTCGTCGATCCAGCGGATCACGAACGGCACCAGCGACAACCAGAAGAGCAGCGCCAGATTCGCCCACAGTACCCGTCCGTTCACCTTTTCCGTGACGTGCAGCATGTGGTGATGGTTGTTCCAGAAGATCCCGACGTTGACGTAGCTCAGAACGTAGGCGAGGAGCAGCGGCACATCGGCCCGCAACGCCGCAAGATCCGCGCCCTGCGGCACGCGGATCTCCAGCACCATGATCGTGATGATGATGGCGACCACGCCGTCCGTGAAGGCTTCGAGGCGCGCGGTGTTCATGGCGCCATGTTAACCCGGGGCGGTGTTAAGCTGCCGCGGACCATGAGCGGTAGCCGTCTGTTCATCGAGGCGCGGGACCTGTTGTTGCATTGCCGGGAAGATCTCCCGCGGGCGCAGCGCGAGTTCCGCTGGCCGGCGCTCGGCGAATTCAACTGGGCGCGCGACTACTTCGACGTGATCGCCGCCGGCAACGAGGCGCCGGCGCTGCGCGTCATCGACGATGCGGGCGGCGATGAGACGCTCAGCTTCGCCGCGCTGGCGCGCCGCTCGGCGCAGGTCGCAGCGTTCCTCGCTGCACAGGGCGTGGGAGCCGGAGATCGCATCCTCATCATGCTGCCGAACTGCGTGGCGCTCTGGGAGACGATGCTCGCCGCCATCCGCCTGGGCGCCGTCATGATTCCCGCCACGACGCTCCTCGAGCACGACGACCTGCGCGACCGCCTGGAGCGCGGCCGCGTGAAGGCGGTCGTGACACTGGCGGCGCTCACGGGGCGCTTCGCCCGTCTCGGCGGCGCGCCGTTGCGGGTCGCGGTGGGCGAGAGGACGCCCGGCTGGCTCGCCTACCAGGACGCCTACCGCGCCGAGCCGCGCTTCGATGCCGCGGCGACCCGCGCCGACGACCTGCTGCTGCTCTATTTCACTTCCGGCACGACCGCGAGGCCGAAGCTCGTCGCCCACACCCAGGCGAGCTATCCCGTGGGGCATCTCTCGACCATGTATTGGCTCGGACTGCGCCCCGGGGACGTGCACCTCAACCTGAGCTCGCCCGGCTGGGCGAAGCACGCGTGGTCGAGCGTGTTCGCGCCCTGGAATGCGCAGGCCACGGTGCTCGCCTATCACTACGAGCGCTTCGATCCCCGCGCGCTCCTCGCGCAGCTGGTGCGCTGCCGGGTGACGACCTTTTGCGCGCCGCCGACGGTGTGGCGCATGCTGATCCAGCAGGATCTCGGCGCTTTCAGGGTGGCGCTGCGCGAGGTGACGAGCGCCGGTGAGCCGCTGAACCCCGAAGTGATCGAGCGCGTGCGCGAGCTCTGGGGGCTCACGATCCGCGACGGCTTCGGTCAGACCGAAACCACCGCCGTGGCGGGCAACCCGCCCGGACAGACGGTGAAGGCGGGCTCCATGGGACGGCCGCTGCCGGGCTATCCGGTGGTGTTGGTCAACCCTGAGGGACGGCGGGCGGAGGAGGGTGAGATCTGCATCGACCTCGCGCAGCGGCCGCTCGGACTCATGCAGGCCTATCTCGACGACCCGGAACGCAACGCCAGCGCCATGGGCGACGGCTACTACCACACCGGCGATGTCGCGGCGCGCGATGCCGACGGCTACCTCACCTACGTCGGCCGCATGGACGATGTGTTCAAGTGCTCCGATTACCGCATCAGCCCCTTCGAGCTCGAGAGCGTGCTGATCGAGCACCCCGCGGTCGCCGAGGCCGCCGTCGTGCCGAGCCCGGACGCGCTGCGGCTCGCGGTGCCGAAGGCCTTCCTGGTGCTCGCCGGCGGCGCGCAGCCCGATGCCGCCACCGCGCGCTCGATTCTCGAGCACGTGCGTGCGCGCGTCTCGCCCTACAAGCGCATTCGCCGCCT